>JADGPJ010000031.1 GCA_017882505.1 Solirubrobacterales bacterium
GACCCGCGCCGCCGAGCTGGCGGCGCTCCTGCGCGGCGAGGTCGACGCCTCCGACTCGGCCTTCCACACCGCGCTCGACCTGCCGCTGGACCTTCGCGCCGCCGTCTGCGTGCTGGCCGGCTCGCCGGCCGCGGTCAACCCCGAGCGGGTGGCGGCGGCGGTGCGTGAGGCGCTGCCCGAGTGCGCACCGATCGTCACCGCGACCGCGGCCGGCACCGCCGTCCTGATCGAGGTCCCGGCGGCGATCGAGGGCATCGTCGTCCGCCTCCGCGCCGCCTGTCGGCTGCTCGCGGGGAAGGGGTCGCTCCACGTGGGCGTCTCCGATCCGGTCGACGGCCTCGCAGCCTGCCCCCGCGCCTACGAGGACGCGCTGGACGTGATCGCCTGCATCGACGCGCTGGGCGACGCCCCGGCGAAGGGAGCGATCGTGCTCGCCGCCGACGACCTCGGTTGCGCCCGCTCGCTGCTGGCCGGCGCCGGCCGCGACGGCGCCGAGCGCTTCGTCCACCGCACCCTCGGGCCGCTGCTCGGCCCGTCGGCCCGGCACCTGCTGCTGACCCTCGAGCAGATGGCCGAACACGCCTGGAACTTCGGCGACGTCGCCGAGGCGCTCGGCAAGCACGAGAACACGATCCGCTACCGCGTCGGCCGGATCGAAGCGGTCAGCGGCCTGGCCATCCGCAGCGACGCCCGCGCCCAGATGGAGGCCCGGATGGCGCTGTTGGTGATGGACGTGCAGCGTCGCGTCGCCGGCGGGTGAGCGGTCAGTCGGCGGCGGGACGCCGGTGCATCAGTGCCGCCCGCCGGCAGCGGGCGGCGACCTCGCCGTGCTGGTTGTAGCCGGTGTGCTCGAACTCGACCACGCCCTGGGTCGGGCGCGAGGAGGAGGCGCGAGCGGTGAGCACCCTGCTCGAGGCGCTCAGCGTGTCGCCGTGAAACAGCGGTGCCGGGAAGCTGACGGTCGAGAAGCCGAGGTTGGCGACGGTCGTCCCCATCGTCAGCTCGTGGACGGTGATCCCGATCAGCAGGCCGAGCGTGAACAGGCTGTTGACGATTCGCGCGCCGAACTCGCTCTTGGCGGCGAACTCCTCGTCGAGGTGCATCGGCGCCGGGTTCATCGTCAGCGCCGAGAACCAGACGTTGTCGGTCTCGGTGATCGTGCGGGTGATCGCGTGGCGGACCTCGAGGCCGACCTCGAGTTCCTCGAACCACCGGCCGGAGACTGGCCGGCCGTCCATTGTGCGGATCTCAGGCGCTTGCATGGCGGCGAGGATGCGGGACCGGCTCCCGCGCCGCCACCGGCGCGGCTGTCCGGACTTGTGCGGATGCACAATCCGCGGCCGGCGGCGTCGGGGCGGGAGCGGCGACGATCACGCCGATGGCCGAGAAGATTCTTTGGCAGCCGACCCCCGAGGGCATCGCGGCGACTCGGATCGCCGACTACCTGGCCTGGATCGAGCGCGAGCGCGGCCTGCGCTTCAGCGACTACTCCGAGTTGCACCGCTGGTCCTGCGAGCACCTCGCCGAGTTCTGGCAGACGATCTGGGACTACTTCGAGGTGCGCGCCGAGACGCCGCCGGAGACCGTCCTCGCCGGCGCCGAGATGCCGGGGACGAAGTGGTTCCCCGGCGCCACCCTCAATTTCGCCGAGCACGTGCTGCGGGCCGGCGAGGGCGATGCCCCGGCGCTGGTCTTCGTCCGCGAGGGCGAGCAGCCGGTGGAGACCTCGTGGGCTGAGCTGCGGCGCCAGGTCGCCGCGGTCGCCGCGGGGCTGCGCGAGCTCGGCGTCGGGTCCGGCGACCGGGTCGCCGCCTACATGCCGAACATCCCCGAGACCGTCGTCGCCTTCCTCGCCACCGCCTCGGTCGGGGCGATCTGGACCGCCTGCGCGCCCGACTTCGGCACCCGCAGCGTGGTCGAGCGCTTCGCCCAGCTGGAGCCGCGCGCCCTCTTCGCCGCCGACGGCTACGCCTTCGGCGGCAAGCGCCACGACCGCCGCGAGGTGATCGCCCAACTGCGCGGGGAGCTGCCGACGGTCGAGCACACGGTCTTCGTCCGCAGCGCCTTCCCGGGGGAGGACTCGCCGCTCCTCGCCGACGCCCACGACTGGGCGGAGATGGCCGCGGCCGAGGCGGAGCTCCGCTTCGAGCCGGTCCCCTTCGAACACCCGCTCTGGGTGCTGTTCTCCTCGGGGACCACCGGCATCCCCAAGGGCATCGTCCACGGCCACGGCGGCGTCCTGCTCGAGCAGCTGAAGTCCGGCGCCCTCTGCCTCGACCTGCGCCGCGAGGACCGCTTCCTCTTCTTCACCTCGACCGCCTGGGTGGTCTGGAACATGCACGTCTCCTCGCTCCTGACCGGGATGGCGATCGTCCTCTACGACGGCAGCCCGGCCTGGCCGACCCCCGACGCGACCCTGCGGGTGGCCGCCGCGACCGGGACGACGGTTCTCGGCGTCGGTGCCGCCTACGTCACCGGCGTGCGCAAGTCCGGCGTGGTGCCCGGCAACGAGGTCGATCTGAGCCGGATCCGCCACGTGATCACCACCGGCTCGCCGCTGCCCGAGCGCGACTGGGAGTGGGTGTACGAGGCGATCGGCCGGGACGTCTACCTGGAGTCCGCCTCCGGCGGCACCGACGTCGCCACCGCTTTCGTCGGCGGCAGCCCTCTGCTGCCGGTCGTCTCCGGCGAGATCGCCTGCGCCTGGCTCGGCTGCGACGTGCAGGCGTGGTCGCCCGAGGGCGTGCCGCTGATCGGCGAGCGCGGCGAGTTCGTCGTCACCAGGCCGATGCCCTCGATGCCGCTCTTCTTCTGGAACGACCCCGACGGCTCCCGCTACCGCGCCGCCTACTTCGAGAGCTACCCCGGGGTCTGGCGCCACGGCGACTGGCTCGAGATCAACGAGCGCGGCGCGATGGTGATCTCCGGCCGCTCGGACTCGACCCTGAACCGGCTCGGGGTGCGGATGGGCTCGGCCGACCTCTACGCGATCGTCGAGCACCTGCCCGAGGTCGCCGACTCGGTCGTGCTCGGGATCGAGCTGCCCGACGGCGGTTACTGGATGCCGATGTTCATCGTCCCGACCGAGGGGCGGCGGCTGGACGAGGAGCTGCGGGGCAAGATCAACGCCGCGATCGCCGACGGCCTCTCCCGCCGCCACGTCCCCGACGAGCTGATCGAGGCGCCCGCGGTGCCGCGCACGCTGACCGGGAAGAAGCTCGAGGTGCCGCTGAAGCGCCTGGTCCAGGGCGAGTCGGCCGCGGGTGTCGTCAACCTCGGCGCCGTCGACAAGCCAGACGCCGTCTCCTGGTACGCGGATTTCGGGGCGCGGCGGGCTGCCGCGGCCGGCGGAGCGGCGGAGTAGCCGTGCAGGGGCTGCTCGCCTGCGGGACCTACGTGCCGCGCTTCAGGTTGCCGCGGGCGGAGATCCGCGCGGCGCTCGGCAGCGGTCCCGGCAGCGGCTGCCGTGCCGTCGCCGCCTCCGACCAGGACTCGACCTGCCTCGCGGTGGAGGCGGCGCGCCGGGCACTCGCCGGTCGCGACCCGGTCGCGACCGGCGTCCTGCTGGCCACCAGCTCGCCGGTCTACGCCGAGCGCACCAACGCGACCGCGATCCACGCCGCCCTCGACCTCGGTCAGGACGGGTCGGCCCTCGACCTCGGCGCCTCGCCGCGCTCGGGCATCGGCGCCTTCCTCGCCGCCGCACGCTCGCCGCACCCGACCGTGGCGGTGCTCGCCGACCTGCGCGACGGCCTTGCCGGCTCGGCCGACGAGGCGTTCGGAGGGGACGCCGGCGCGGCGCTCCTCTTCGGCCGCGGCGACCCGATCGCGGAGCTGCTCGGTGAGGCCTCGGTGACGCACGAGTTCATGGACCGCTGGCGGGCGCCGGGCGAGCCGTTCGCGACCGTCTGGGAGGAACGCTTCGGCGCCGGCGTCTATGCCGAGCTGGTCGAGCGGGCGGTGGTGGCGGCGCTGGCCGATGCCGGCGTCGAGCGGGCCGATCGCGTCGTCGTCACCTCTCCCCAGCGCCGCGCCGCGGCGGCGGCCGGCAAGCGGCTCGGCGCCGCCGCGAGCTGGATCGACGAGGAGGTCGGCTACACCGGCGCCGCCGACCTCGGGCTGCGCCTCGCCGACGAGCTGGCGGCGGCGAAGGCGGGCGAGACGGTGCTCCTTGTCAGCGCCGCCGACGGTGCCGACGCGGTCGTCCTCGGCGTCCGCCGGCCGGCCCCGCCGCCGGCGGAGACCGCCGCGACCCCGCGGCGCGAGATCTCCTACCCGACCTACCTCACCTGGCGCGGCCGCCTCGACCGCGAGCAGCCGCGCCGCCCGGACCCCGACAAGCCCGCCTCGCCGCCGGCCTCCCGCAACGCCCGCTGGAAGTTCGGCTTCGTCGGCACCGAGTGCGAGGCCTGCGGCACCGTCCACCTGCCGCCGCAGCGGGTCTGCCTCTCCTGCCACGCGGTCGACCGGATGCGCAAGCGGCCGATGCGGGAGGCTCGCGGCACGATCTCGACCTTCACCGTCGACCACCTCGCGCCCTCGCCCGACCCGCCCACGGTCGACGTCGTCGTCGATTTCGACGAGGGCGGGCGCTTCTCGTGCCGGCTGACCGAGGCCGACGCCGACGCGGTGCGGATCGGCGACCGGGTCGAGATGACGTTCCGCCGCCTCTTCGAGTTCGACGGCGTCAGCGACTACTTCTGGAAAGCACGCCCGCTACTGGAGGGGGAGGGATGACCGCGAAGGGGATCCGCGACCGGGTGGCGATCGTCGGCATGGGCTGCACGCGCTTCGCCGAGCACTGGGACAAGTCGGTCGACGACCTCTTGGTCGACGCCGTCACCGCCTGCGTCGACTCGGTCGAGGACCTCGCCCTGGAGGACGTCGAGGCGTTCTGGGTCGGGACCAAGGACTCGGGTCAGTCGGGGATGATGCTGAGCCACCCGCTGAAGCTCGACTACCGGCCGGTGACCCGGGTCGAGAACTTCTGCGCCACCGGCTCGGAGACGTTGCGCAACGCCTGCTATGCGGTCGCCTCCGGCGCCTACGACGTGGCGATGGCGGTCGGGGTCGAGAAGCTGAAGGACTCCGGCCTCTCCGGCCTCACCATCGGCGCCCCACCCAACGACGGCACCGCGCCGGAGATGACGCCGCCGGCGATGTTCTCACTGCTGGCCCCCGCCTACGCCGAGCGCTACGGCGTCGACCCCGCCCAGCTCAAGGAAGTGCTCTCGCGGATCGCCCACAAGAACCATCTCAACGGCGAGCTCAACCCGCTGGCCCAGTTCCGCAAGGCGCCGAGCCTGGAGACGATCGCCGGCGCGCCGGCGATCGCCGGGATGCTCGGCGTCTACGACTGCTCCGGGGTCGCCGACGGGGCCGCGGCGGCGATCGTCGTCGCCGCCGAGGACGCCCACCGCTACACCGAGCGGCCGATGTACGTGAAGGCGCTGGCGCTCGCCTCCGGCCCGGCCGAGGGCGCGATGCGCGCCGACTACGATTACACGACCTTCCCCGAGGTCGTCCGCTCCGCCGAGGAGGCCTACCGCCAGGCGGGAATCGCCGATCCCCGCGCCGAGATCTCCCTGGCCGAGGTCCACGACTGCTTCACCCCGACCGAGCTGGTCCTGATGGAGGACCTCGGCTTCTCCGAGCGCGGCACCGCCTGGCGCGACGTCCTCGACGGGGTGTTCGACCTCGACGGCGAGCTGCCGGTCAACCCTGACGGCGGCCTCAAGTCGTTCGGACACCCCGTCGGGGCGAGTGGCCTGCGCATGCAATACGAGCTGTGGCTGCAGTTCCGCGGCGAAGCCGGCGAGCGTCAGCTCGAGCGGCCGACCGTCGGCCTCACCCACAACCTCGGCGGCCAGCCCGGCGGTTGCGTGAGCTTCGTCTCGGTGATGGGCGCCGAGCGCGATCCGAGTTGAACCAGGAGGAAAGGACAGAGAGATGGCATCGCTTGAGGACAAGGTCGTCGTTGTAACCGGCGCCGGACGCGGGGTCGGCCGCTCGCTGGCGCTGGGCCTCGCCGCGGCGGGAGCGCGCGTCGTGGTCAACGACCGCGGCGGCGACGGGCGCGGCGAGGGCGAGGACGTCGGGCCGGCGACCGCGGTCGCCGAGGAGATCGAGGCGGCGGGGGGGAGCGCCCTGGCCGATGGCGGCGACGCCACCTCGGCGGCCGACGTCGAGGCGATGGTCGAGAAGGCGGTTGAGACCTGGGGGCGGCTCGACGGGGTCGTCGCCTGCGCCGGGATCCTCCGCGACCGGATGCTGTTCTCGCTCGAGGACGACGACTGGGACGCCGTCCTCGCCGTCCACCTGCGCGGTCACTTCCTGCTGGCGCGGGCCGCCTGCCGCCACTGGCGCGCGCGGTCCAAGCAGGCCGGCGCCCCGGTCGACGGCTCCATCGTCTGCATCAGCTCCGAGGCCGGCGTCTACGGCCACGTCGGCCAGGCCAACTACTCGGCGGCCAAGGGCGGGATCATCTCGCTCGCCTACACGGTCGCCCAGGAGATGGCCCGCTACGGCGTGCGGGCGAACGTGGTCGCGCCGCGGGCGCGGACGCGGATGACCGAAGGGGCCTTCGGCAAGTTCGAGACCGGCGCCCGGCACCCGTGGGACCCCGAGAACGTCGTCCCCGCGGTCGAGTTCCTGCTCTCCGATCGCGGCCGCGAGTACAGCGGCCAGGTCGTCGTCGCCGGCGGTGGCGTGTTGCAGCTGATCGAGCAGCCGCGGGCGCGGGCGGAGCTGAATACCGGAGCCGCGCCCGCCGCGCTCGAGGAGGTGGAGGCCTTCTTCATCGATACTCTTGGCCCGCGGGCGGGGGCGCCGCCGTTCCCCGATCTGGGGCTGGCCACGCCCGCCGCCTGAGCCCGCCCGCGACGCCGGCGACATCATCAGGTGCGCGCTGAACACCCAAGCACCGCGAAGGACCCAGGAGCAACGCTCGCGCGAGATGCGGGCGCGGCTCCTCGAGGCGACCGTCGAGTGCCTCGCCGAGGACGGCTACAAAGGCAGCAGCGCCGTCAAGTACCTGGCCGAGGCCCGGATCGCCGCCCTCCCGGATCCGACGACCCCGGAGCTCCGCGACGCCCTCGAACTCTCGATCGACGCGATGCGCGGCCTCGCGATGCGCCGTGTCCTGCTCGGCGCCCGGGAGACCGAAGCCCAGTGGCGCCGCCACCGCCGGCTGATCTTGGAGTTGCCGGAGGGGTAGGCGGCGAACCCCGGCGCTTCCTGGCCAGACGGCCTGCGGTCGCCTGCGGCGGCCCGCTCAGACGGGGAACGCGCCGTGGTGGCGGCCGGGCCCCCGGCGCTCCCAGTCGGCGGTCGCCTCGAGGCGACGGCGCAGCTCGTCGCGCAGCTCCTCGGGCTGGACGACGGTGTCGATCAGCAGGTCGCTGGCGAGGCGGAGGGCGTCGAGCTCCTCGTCGAGCTCGGCGCTGCGCTGGCGGATGAAGGCGGCGCGCTCCTCGGGGTCCTCGATCTCGGCGAGCTTGTTGGCCCAGATCGCGTTGACGGCGGCCTCGCCGGCCATCGCGCCGATCTGGGCGCCGGCCAGGGCGATCGTCGCGACCGGCTCGAAGCCGGGCCCGCACATCGCGTAGTAGCCGGCGGCGTAGGCCTTGCGCAGGACCACGCACCAGCGTGGCACCTCGGCGCTCGACATCGCCGCCACCATCTTGGCCCCGTGGCGGATGATCCCTTCGCGCTCGACTTTGGAGCCGATCATGAACCCGGGCAGGTCGGCGAGGAAGAGGAGGGGCAGGTTGAAGGCGTCACAGAGGGTGATGAAGCGCGCCGCCTTGTCGGCGGAGTCGACGTAGATCGCGCCGCTGCGCACCTTCGGCTGGCTGGCGACGATTCCCACCGCTCGCCCGTCGACCCGGGCGAAGCCGACGACGATCTCCTTCGCCCAGCGCGGTTTCACCTCGAAGAAGGAATCGGCGTCGACGGTTCGCACGATCACCTCGCGCACGTCGTAGGGCGAGCGCAGGCTCTCCGGCAGCACGCCGCCCCACCCGGTGGCCGCCGGCGGTCGCGGCTCGGCGCCCGGCGGCCGCAGCTCGTAGTGCGAGGGAAGGTAGGAGAGGAAGCTCCGCGCCTTCGCGATCGCCTCGGCGTCGTCGGCGCAGAGCTCGTCGGCACAGCCGGAGATCTCGGTGTGCAGCCGGGCGCCGCCCATCTCATCCAGCGTCACCCGCTCGCCGATCGCCTTTTCGGCGATCCGCGGCGAGGCGAGGTACATCGAGGCGTTGCCGTCGACCATCCCCACCCAGTCGCAGAACGAGGGCATGTAGGCGCCGCCCGCGGCCGAGGGGCCGAAGAGGCAGCAGACCTGCGGCACCCGGCCCGAGAGCCGCACCTGCATGTGGAAGATCCGCCCCGCCCCCCGCGGTCCCGGGTGGAACCCGATCGGGTCGGTCAGCCGGCCGCCGGCGGAGTCGACGAAGTAGACGACCGGGATCCGCTCGCGGTCGGCGCGTTCGAGCACGCGGATCTGCTTCTCGACCGTGCGCCGGCCCCAGGAGCCGGCCTTGACCGTCGGGTCGTGGGCGATCACCGCGACCGTGCGACCGTCGACGGTGCCGGTCCCGGTCACCGCCGCGTCGGCCGGCAGCCGCTCGTGCACGACGCTGGCGAACAGCCCGTCCTCGGTGAAGGAGCCGGGGTCGAGCAGCAGGTCGAGCCGCTCCCGGACAGGGAGCTTGGTGCCCAGCCGGGCGCGGTCGCCCCCGGCCAGGGCCCAGGCGCGCTCGCGCTCGAGGCGCTCTGCAGGAGACTCTTCGCTGCTCACGGGGCGGAAGGTAGAGGCGTCACCGCGGGTCGTGGCCGTCGCTGCTTGTGGAACTCAACGAAGTCGCTCTCGACGGCGCTCGGCGGCGTCGCGGAGCATAGGCCCCATGAGCCACGACCCGAGAGTGCTGGCCATCGATGCCGGCGGAACCATGACCGATACGTTCATCGTCGACTCCGACGGCGCTTTCGTCGTCGGCAAGGCCCAGACGACCCCCGACGACGAGAGCCGCGGTCTGCTCGAATCCGCCGAGGACGCCCTGCGCCAGTGGGAGTCGACCCCCGAGCGCGACTTCCCCAAGGTCGCCTCGGCCGTCTTCAGCGGCACCGCGATGCTGAACCGCCTGCTATCGCGCAAGGGCCTCGAGGTCGGCGCCCTGGTCACCGCCGGCCAGGAGGACAGCCTGCGGATGGAGCGGGGGATCCAGACCTACCTCGGCTTCTCCTACGCCGATCGCCTCCACGTCAACACCCACTTCCACAACGACCCGCTGATCCCGCGCCGCCGCATCCACGGCGTCCGCGGCCGCATCGACCTGTTCGGCAAAGAGGCGCTGCCGCTCGACGAGGACGACGCTCGCCAGGGCGTCGCCGCCCTGCTCGACGACGGCGTCCGCGGCATCGTCGTCTCCTTCCTCTTCTCCTACCGCAACCCCGTGCACGAGCAGCGGGTGAAGGAGATCGTCGAGGAGGAGAAGGCCAAGCGCGGGCTGAACGGCGAGGTCCCCGTCTTCGTCTCCTCCGAGCTCTACCCCAGCCGCCGCGAGTTCCCCCGCCTCAACACCACGGTGATCGAGGCCTACGCGGCCGAGCCCTCGCGCGGCACCCTCCGCGCCGTCCGCGACCGCACCAAGGAGCGCGGCGCCGGCTTCGAGCTGCGCGTCATGGCCAGCCACGGGGGCACGATCTCGATCGATGCCGACCAGCTGGCGACGACGCTGATCTCGGGCCCGATCGGCGGCGTCGTCGGCGCCCGCTGGCTGGCCGAGGAAATCGGCCTCGACAACGTGCTCTGCACCGACATCGGCGGCACCTCCTTCGACATCGCGCTGCTGACCGGCAAGCGCTACCTGGTCGACACCACCCCCGACGTCGCCCGCTTCATGCTCAACATGCCGCTGGTCCAGATCGACTCGGTCGGCGCCGGCTGCGGCTCCTTCGTCCGCATCGACCCCAACGCGCGGCGCCCGGAGATCGGGCCCGACTCGGCCGGCGCCTCGATCGGCACCGCCTGGCCGGAGGGCGGGATCGAGACCGTCTCGATCACCGACCTCAACCTCGTCCTCGGCCGGCTCAACCCCGAGTACTTCCTCGGCGGCCAGGTCCAGCTCGACACCGAGCGGGCACGGGCCGAGGTGAAGCGCCAGGTCGCCGACCCGCTCGGGCTCGGGGTCGAGGAGGCGGCCGCCGGCGTGATCGAGCTGTTCGAGACCTCGCTGCGCGACCAGGCGGTCGGCCGGGTGCTCGGCAAAGGCTATTCGCCGGCCGACTACACCCTGCTCTGCTACGGCGGCGGCGGCCCGCTGCACGTCGCCGGTTACACCAAGGGCGTCCCCTACCAGCAGGTGCTGGTGCCCGAGTGGGCGGCCGGCTTCTCGGCCTTCGGTTGCGCCTGCGCCGAGTTCGAGTACCGCTACGACCGCCAAATCGACCTGCCCCTGCTGCCGACCCAGACCGACGAGGAAAAAGCCGGGATCGGCGGGCTCCTCACCCAGGCCTGGCGGGCGCTCGAGGAGCGCGTCGTCGGCGAGTTCACCAAGTCGGGCTACGGCCGCGAGGAGATCACCTTCTCCCACGTGGTCCGGATGCAGTACTACGGCCAGCTGGTCGACATCGAGATCGACGCGCCGAAGCCGGCAGTCGAGTCGGCCGCCGATGTCGCCGACCTGATCGAGGCCTTCGAATCCACCTACCAGCGCACCTACGCTCGCTCGGCCCGCTCGCCGGAGCTCGGCTACCTCGTCGCCCAGGCGACCGTCAAGGGCTCGGTTCCGATCGAGAAGCCGAAGCTGCCGGTGCTGGAGACGAGCGCCGGCGCCCCGCCGGTCAAGCAGACCCGCCAGGTCTGGTGGAGCGAGGGTTGGGTCGAGACCCCGATCATCGAGATGACCGACGTCCATCCCGGCCACACGATCGACGGGCCCTCGATCCTCGAGGCCGAGTCGACCACCTTCCCGATCCCGCCCGACCGTCGCGCCTGGCTCGACGAGCACGGCATCTTCCACCTCGAGAACAAGGGGGCATGAACATGGCCACTGTCGACGCCAGCCGCAAGCTCGAGCGGCCCTCGCGCCCGATCGGCCTCGAGGGGCAGACCCTGAAGCAGATGCTGGAGGGCTCCGAGCAACTGTTCGCCGAGACCGGCCACTACCAGGGCCTGGCCGAGATGCCGCTGAAGGGCGGCGACCCGCTCCACTTCGAGAAGCTGTTCTCGCGCATACGCGGCGGCCTCGTCAACGCCCGCGAGACGGCGCTCAACATCTCCGCCTCGCCGATCGTCCGCGAGCTGGGGGAGATCTGCTTCGCCCTCTACACCCCCGAGGGGGACTCGATCGCCCTCTCGACCGGGATCATCGTCCACGTCCACACGATGAGCGAGGCGATCAAGTACATGGTCCGCAACGGCTGGGAGGACAACCCGCGGATCCGGCCGGGCGACATCTTCGCCAACAACCAGCCGACGATCGGCGACGTCCACAACGCCGACGTGCAGACCTTCGTCCCGATCTTCCTGGAGGGCGAGCTGGTCGCCTGGGCCGGCGGCGTGATCCACGTGATGGACATCGGCGCCGCGGTGCCCGGTGGCGTCCCGGTCGGGATCACCAGCCGCTTCGAGGACGGCATCGATCTCCACTGCATGAAGATCGGCGAGGGCGACGAGATCGCCCAGTGGCACAGCAAACGGTGTGCCGCCCAGTCGCGCGCCCCGGGCCTCTACCTGCTCGACGAGCGCACCCGCCTCGCCGGCTGCCACATGATCCGCGACGGGGTCGAGCGGTTGATCCTCGAGGAGGGCATCGACACCTTCCGCCAGTTCACCCGCGAGGCGATCGAGGACGGCCGGCGCTCCTTCAAGGCCTCGGTCAGCCGCACCCTCGTCCCCGGCCGCTACCGCTCGCCCGGCTTCGTCGACGTCTGCTTCGCCGAGAAGATGACCCAGCCCCAGCGCGCCCGCCGCGACTTCATCATGCACGGTCTCTACGAGGCGCGGATCGACGGCGACGGCCACTTCACCACCGACCTCACCCAGTCCTCGGCCTGGGGCTGGCACCCCTTCAACGCGACCTATTCCGCCCACCAGGGGATGTCGTTCCTGCTGGTCTCCCAGACCCTGATCTGCAACGACAAGATCAACGACGGCGCCTTTTACGGCACGACCCTGGAAGTGACCCCGGGCACCTGGGCCGAGGTCGGCGAGAACCCCGGCTCCTCCTCCTTCCCCTGGATGCCGCTGATGCATTCCTACACCGGCTACATGCGGACGATCTCGCGCGCCCTGCAGAGCCGCGGCTTCATCGAGGAGATTGCCGGCGCCTACGTCACCCCGGGCAACATCGCCCAGGGCGGCGGCATCGACCAGTACGGCCAGATCTCGGGCTTCATGAACTTCGAGGTCGGCGCCCAGGGCCAGGGGGCGAAGTACATCCTCGACGGCCTCGACTACGGCGCCGCCAACTTCAACCCCGAAGGCGACATGGGCGACTGCGAGATGTGGGAGCTGGTGATGCCGGCGCTCTACCTCGGCCGCCGCATCAAGCCCTACACCGGTGGCGCCGGCCGCCACCGCGGCGGCTCCTCGCCGGAGTCGCTGTTCCTCGTCCACGGCACCGAGGAGTTCGAGCTGGAGAACATCGGCACCGGCGGCATGTTCTGCTCGCCGGGGATCTTCGGCGGCTACCCGGCGCCGAGCACCTACGTGCACAACGTCCACGGCTCCGACGTCCACGAGCAGGCCGCGGCGGGGGCGAAGTACGCGCTCGGGGACAGCAGCGGCGAGGTCCGCGAGATGGACTCCTACGGCGGCGAGCACACCTGCCGCCACGATCCCTACTCGACCCTCAGCGCCTTCCGCACCGGTGACCTCTACCTCTCGTCGGGCCGCGGCGGCGGCGGCCTCGGCGACCCGCTGCTGCGCTCGGTCGAGCGGGTCGAGGAGGACATCGAGGAGAGCCACATGCTGCCCCGCTTCGCCGACTCGCTCTACGCCGTCGGCGACCGCGACGCCGCCCGCCGCGCCCGCCTGGAGCGCGCCGAGCCGGCGCGCGAGTGGTGGGCGCGAGAGCGCGAGCGGGTCCTCGCCCAGGACCTGATCGAGCCGGTCCGCTGCATGCTGGCGGAGACGATGAAGCTCTCGCCTCGCTTCGCCGCCGAGTACCGCGGCTTCTGGGACCTGCCCGAGGACTTCGCCTTCGACGCGGTGACGCCGACGGTCCCGGCACCGGCCCCCGAGCCGGGGAAGGTGACGCCGGAGGAGAGCGTCCGCGCCTACCTCGAGGGCTGCCACGCCTACCGGCCCGGCGGGGAGGACGTGGTCCCGGTGGTCGCCCGGCTGACCAAGGAGAACCTCGCCGACCTGCTCGACGAAAAGCTCTCGCGGCGGGCGGTGAAGGACATCCAGTCGGCCCACAAGGACGCGGACCGCTTCGACAAGTGGGTCGCGATCCTGCAGGATCGGGTCGACTACGACGACCCGATCGTCCTTCCTTACGGCGAGGGCCTCAACGTCGTCCGGCGTCGCCGTGACGGCGAACTGGTGATCCGCACCGACGCCGGCGCCGACCTCTGCCGCTGGGACGAGAACTGGAAGATGCACACGGTGATGTTCGTGCGGCGCAGCGAGGAGGAGTACCGCGAGATCTACCCGGCGCTCGGCCACCCCGAGGGCGAGTGGCAGGAGCTGCGGGAGTTCTACTGCCCGATCTCCGGTCAGCTGCTGGAGACCGAAGCGGTCCCGCCCGGCTACCCGGTCCTGCACGAATACCTACCCGATCTCTTCGGCTTCTACCGAGGCTGGCTCGGCCGCGAGCTGCCCGAGTAGCCCGGTCCGGCCGGGGCCCGCCGGCCAGGCTTGGGGGTTCCCCCAAGCGGTCGGCGCCGCCCCTGCGGGTCGGAGTCGTAGGGTCCGAGCCATGTTGACGATCGGCAGTATCGAGGATCTCAAGGCAGCCGTCGGGACGGCCTGCTGACCCTCGGCCTCGGCCTCGGGCCCAAGTTCATGTATGAGCTGCTCGACCTCGGCGGCGTCGTCGGCGTCAACTACGGCTACGGCAAGGTCCGCTATCCGGCCGCGGTCGAGTCCGGCTCGCGCCGGTCGACTTGTGGTCTTGCCCGAAAAGAATCTCGGAGTTGGATCGATGGACGACGCCCCGTCTCTATCTTCGTCCCTGCATGATCGACCTGGCCCACGAGTTCACCTTCAACGCGATCCTCGCCCCCTCGGTGCCGATCGGCGAGGGCCCGTTCGGGACGCGGCGGATCCGCGAGGTGACCGGTGGCGAGGTCAGCGGCGAGCGGATCAACGGCAGCGTCGGCACCGGTGGCTCGGACTGGGTCCTGGTCGGCCCCGACGGCTGGGGCCGTCTCGACGTGCGGCTGACGATCGATACCGACGACGGCGCCCACATCTATGTCCAGTACTTCGGCGTGATCGAGTACAACGACGCGGCCCACGCCGCCAACGCCGGCGAGCGCTCGAGCGAGTTCGAGGATCACTACTTCCGCACCGCACCGCGCCTGGAGACCGGCGACGAGCGCTACGCCTGGGTCAACCAGACCCTCTTCGTCGGCGAGGGGCGGCTGCATCCTGGACCGGTCGTCGAATACCGCGTCCACCGCGTGCTCTGAACCGGCTCTGCTGAGCCATTGGTGATTCTCCAAGCGCTGGGGGGCGAGCTGTCCCACCTGCCCAGTCACGCTCATACTCTAGCCCTCAAGTCCGGCTTGCTACCCGAGGAGGAGAGTCGATGAAGCAACACGCCCGCAGCATCGCGGCGAGATCGAAATGGCCATTCCTGGTTATGTTCGCGATCGCCGCGTGCGCTCTGGTGTTCGCTGCCTGTGGAGGCAGTAGCAGCAGTTCGTCCAGCAGCTCCGAAGCAACCACCGAAGAAGGCGGAGAAGAAACCGTCAAAGGCGAACCGATCGTCACGTGGACCTACACCGACGTGAACACGGAAGGCCCGCAGTACAAGAACATCGAAGAAACCGAGCGCGTTTACCAGGAATGGATCAACACGCACGGAGGGATCGCCGGGCGTCCGCTCGAGGCCCACTTCTGCGATGCGCACGGCACCCCGACCGGTATCTCGGCATGTGGTCGAGAAGCCGTTGCCGGAGGCGCCGTTGCGGTCGTCGGCAACTTCACCTTCACCGGTGACGCAATCATCCCGATCCTGGAAAAGGGCAAGACGGCTCAGTGGGGTAACTGTTGCGCCATCGCGCCGACGGAATTGACCTCGAAGATCAGCTTCCCGATGGGCAACCAGCCGCTGTACTCGGTCGCCCTGGTCCACAAAGCGGTCGAAGACGGCTGCAAGAACATCAACGGCGTGATCATCGAAGGCGCCGAAGCCTTTGAGCCGCTGATGGAAAACGCCGCCAAGGCGGAAGGGACGAAGATCGGCAAGTTCGTCACCCTCCCGGCGACGGCGCAGGACTACAGTCCTCAGGTTGCGGAAGCGACCTCAGGCGGGGCTGACTGCCTCGTGATGGTCGTCTCCGAAACGCCATACATCGCCTGGATGCCCCCGTTTGCGCAGTCGGGCTCGAAAGCGAAAATGTACGGGCCTCAGGGCAACTTCAACGAAAATGCCGTCAAAGGCTTCGCGGAAGTTGTCGAAGGCGACGTCGACGCCGGCATGTACCCGGACATCTCCACCGAAGCGTGGACCGAATACCGGGAAGCGCTGAAAAAGTACGAAGCCGATCCCGCCCAGGACTACAACAGTCTCGGCGGTATGGGCACCTGGGCCGCTTACGAAGGGTTCAAACAGGTTGTCGAAAGCATGAGCGGCAAGGTCGACAACGAAACGTTCCTGAAAGCGGCCGAAACCGCCAAGATCAACCTCCCCGGCATGGTTCCGCCGCTGAACATGGCGGAAAACTGGGGCAAGACGGGCGGTCCGAAAGGATTCGAACGCCTCGTCAATCGCTGTGCGGTCTACAGCGAATTCAAGGAAGGCAAGCTCGTCCCACTCAGCAAAGAATTCGAAGACGTGTCCGAAATCGGGGGTGGTACGAAACCCATGGATTGCGGGCCTCCCTTCGGCTGATCGCAATTAGCTGCCGGCCCCGGGCCAAGCGCCCGGGGCCGCCGGCAGCTCTACGCATCGAAAGAGAGCACTCGTGGAAGAAGTCATCCGATTCGCGCTCCTGGGACTGGGCATCGGCGCCACCTACGCGCTCGCCTCCCAGGGCCTGATCATCATCTATCGCGGTTCCGGGGTCCTCAACTTCGCCCTCGGCGCGATCGGGATGGCCGGCGCCTACGCCTGGTGGGAGCTGACCACCAATCAGGGCTGGGCCTTCCTCCCCGCGCTCGTCGCCGGCATCGCCTTCTCGGCGATCATCGGCGGGCTGGTCCACCTTCTGATCATGAGACCGCTGCGCCAGGCCGCTCCCCTGGTCAGGGTGATCGCGACGCTCGGTGTGCTGATAACGCTGCAGGCGATCGCGATCCTGCGCTACACGGCGACCTCGAAATTCGTCCCCTCGAAGCTGCCGACCGACATTGTCCACATCCACAACACGATCGTGATCTCGGCCGATCGACTGATACTTCTCGGCATCGCCGCGGGCCTGACCCTGATGCTCTGGGTCTTCTACCGCTATTCGAAATTCGGGCTGGCGACCGCCGCCGTCTCCGAGAGCGAGCGCTCCGCCTCGGCCCTCGGCCTGTCCCCCGACATGATCGCGACGCTGAACTGGTCGCTCGGCTGCGGCCTCGCCGGCCTCGCCGCGATCCTGATCGTCCCGATCGTGACCCTGCAGCCCGCCGTGCTGACGAACCTCGTCCTCGCCGCCACCGCGGCGGCGCTCGTCGCCGGCTTCAGATCGTTCCCGATCGCGCTGATCGCCGGGTTGGTGATCGGCATCGGCCAGACCGAGGTAACGCGCTACGTCGAACAGACCGGCGTCGGCACCGCGGTCCCGTTCGTCCTGATCGTGATCTGGCTCGTCGTCCGCGGCCAGGCGCTGCCGCTGCGCGACTACCTGCTGCAGCGGCTGCCGACGATCGGCAGCGGCAAGATCAACAAGGGCGGGCTCGCCTTCGGGGTCGTGGTCGGCGTATTCCTGCTCTCGGCCCTGACGCCGATCTGGATCGACGCCGTGACGGTGACGATCTGCGTCGCCGTGATCTTGTTATCGATCGTCGTCCTCACCGGCTACACGGGCCAGCTCTCGCTGGCGCAGTTCGCCTTCGCCGGCTTCGGCGCCTACGTCGCCGGGCGATTGCTCGCAACGACTGAAATCCCCTTCGTCGTCGGCATCCTGATCGGGATCGTCGCGACGATCCCGCTCGGGGTCTTGTTCGGGCTGCCGGCGGTGCGAACGCGCGGGATCAACCTGGCGATCGTCACCCTGGGGCTGGGCAGCGCCGTGGAGCTGGTGCTGTTCGGCAACGCCGACTTCACCGGCGGCTTCGGCGGCACCCAGATCGGCGAACCGGTGCTCTTCGGGCTCAACGTCAACGCCGCCTCGCACCCGACCCGGTACGGGTTGATGGCGCTCGGCTGCCTCGTCGTCGTCAGCCTGATCGTCGCCAACCTCAGACGCGGACGCAGTGGCCGCAGGCTGATCGCCGTGCGCACCAACGAGCGTGCGGCGGCGGCGCTGGGGATCAGCGTCCAGGGAGCGAAGCTCTACGCGTTCGCGGTGGCGGCGGCGATCGCCGGCCTCGGCGGCATCCTGCTCGCCTTCCGCACGACCTCGATCAACTTCTCCGAATTCAGCGCCTTCAACTCGATCACGATGGTCGCCTACGCGATGATCGGCGGCATCGGCTACCTGTTCGGCCCGGTGATCGGCGCCACGCTGGCGCCCGGCGCCTTCTCCGAACGGCTGCTGAACTCGATCGACAGCGGCATCGGCAAGTACGTGCCGCTGATCGGCGGCGTCTCGCTGATCGTGCTGGTGCTGGTCAACCAGAACGGCATCGTCAAGGAGCAGATCGCCCAGATCGCCTTCCTGCGCTCGAAGCTCGCCAAGCTGATCCCGTTCCTGGGGGCCAAGGAGCCGGAGCCGCGGACGCTGCCGGCGCCGACCAAGGAGGGCACCGTCAAGGTCGAGAGCATGGCGCTCGAGGTCACCGACCTGACCGTCAAATACGGCGGCACGGTCGCCGTCGACAACGTCTCGCTGATGGTCAAGCCCGGCCAGGTTCTGGGCCTGATCGGGCCCAACGGCGCCGGCAAGACCTCGCTGATCGACGCCGTCACCGGCTTCACCAAAATGGCCCCCGGTTCCTCGCTGAAGCTCGATGGCAAGGACATCAGCGGCTGGTCCGCGGTGCGGCGCGCCCGCGCCGGCATGGGCCGCTCGTTCCAGTCGCTGGAGCTGTTCGAGGACTCGACGGTGCTCGACAACCTGCGGGCCGCCAGCGACCCGCGCGACATGGGCTCGTACGCCCGCGACCTCGTCTGGCCCAAGAACGTGCCGCTGCCCGACACCGTGCTCAGCACGATCAACGAGTTCGAGCTCGAGGAGGACCTCGATCGCCTGGTCGAGGACCTGCCCTACGGGCGCCGGCGCCTGCTGGCCCTGGCCCGCGCGGTCGCGACCCAGTCGAGCGTGCTGCTGCTTGACGAGCCCGCGGCCGGTCTCGGCGACACCGAGACGGCCGAGCTCGCGCACCTGGTCGGGCGGCTGGCGAAGGAGTGGGGGATCGCGGTGCTCCTGGTCGAGCACGACATGAACTTCGTCATGTCCGTCTGCGACGAGCTGGTGGTGCTCGACTTCGGCCGCCAGATCGCCGCCGGCAAGCCGGCCGACGTCCGCAACGACCCGGCCGTGATCGCGGCCTACCTCGGCGAGGAAGAGGACGACGCGACCGACGGCTCCGCGAGTGGCCCCAGCCCAGCCGGAATCTCAGGACAGGAGGGTGTCTAGATGGAACCGGTGATCTCGGTCAAGGGGATGTGCACCGGCTACGCCGGGCAGCCGGTCGTCCACGACCTCAGCTTCGACGTCAACCCCGGCGAAGTCCTCTGCCTGCTCGGCCCCAACGGCGCCGGCAAGACGACGACGATGCTGGCGCTCAGCGGCGAACTGCCGCTGATCGACGGTGAGGTTCAGTTCGAGGGCATCAAGGCCAAGGCGCCGCTGTACAGGCGGGCCCGGGCGGGGATGTCCTACGTGACCGAGGAGCGCTCGGTCTTCAAGGGGATGACGCTGCGCGACAACCTCCGCGTCGGCGGCGTCGACGCCGAAGAAGCGGTCGCGCTCTTCCCGGAGCTGGGCAGGCGGATGACGGTCCGCGGCGGCCTGCTCTCCGGCGGCGAGCAGCAGATGCTGACGCTCGCCCGGGCCCTCGGCCGCAAGCCGCGGCTGCTGCTCGCCGACGAGCTCTCGCTGGGGCTGGCGCCGCTGGTCGTCGACCGGCTGCTGCAGGCGGTCCGCAAAGCCGCCGACGAGCAGAAGACGGCGGTGGTGATGGTCGAGCAGCACGCCCACAAGGCGCTTCGCTACACCGACCACGCCCTGGTCATGCGCCGCGGCCGGATCGGTCTCGACCTCACCGGCGAGCAGGCGCGGCAACGGATCGGCGAGGTCGAGCAGGCCTACCTGACCAGCGCCGGCGGCTCGATCGAGGCCGGCGAGGCCGACCTCAAAGCGCACCCGCACGACCAAAACGAAGGCTGACGCCTGGGCGGTGGGCGAGGAGGGCCCCTCCCCACGAACCGTCCCGTGGTTCCCTTTGCACGAGATAGGTGTCAAAGGAACCGCGGAAGAGCCGACTTCGACCTGACGGTCGCTCGTCCCCTCGTGATCTCGACGGAGGAAAGCGACGTAGCCGCCACAGCCGAGCTCCTGGGGGACGGTGGGGTGCCCCTCTCATGAGCGACGTCCTGATTTTCGCCGTGCCTACTTGGCGAGAGATGATGGGTTAACGGCGAAAATCCCAGCGAAATGGGAGGGGCACCCCACCGTCCCCAAACGCTCAGTCTGCCGAGAGAATGTGCACCGCCATCGCCGCCGAGTCGCCCTCGAGCCAACCGCCGCCGTTCTGGGTCAGCGCCACTTTGGCGCCCTCGACCTGGCGCGGGCCCGCCTCGCCGCGAAGCTGCCAGGTCGCCTCGCAGATCTGGGCGATGCCGGTGGCGCCGATCGGGTGGCCCTTGCTGAGCAGGCCGCCGCTGGTGTTGACCGGCATCTCGCCGCCGAGGCGGGTGCGGCCGGAGGCGAGCAGCTCGGGGCCGGCACCCGGGGCGGCGAACCCGACCTGCTCGTAGACCATCAGCTCGGCCGGGGCGCTGGCGTCGTGGACCTCGGCGCAGTCGATGTCGTCGGGCCCGAGGCCGGCGCGCTCGAAGGCTTCCCGCGCCGCCAGGGCGGTCGAGCCGGCGAGCGGGTCGTCGTGGTCGTGGCGGTTGCCGGAGCGGATCACCGAGGCGCGGATCCGCGGCCCGCTGACGCCGGCCCGTCGGGCGGCCGCCTCGCTGAAGAGGACGACGGCGGCGGCGCCGTCTGAGATCGGCGAGCACATCAGGAGGGTCAGGGGGTCGACGACGGTGCGGCTCGAGAGCACGTCCTCGATGCTGAGCTCGCCGCCGTACTGGGCGCGGGGATTGAGGCCGCCGTTGTGCTGGTTCTTGACGACGACGGCGGCGAAGTCCTCGGCCGTGGCGCCGGAGACGCGCATGTAGCTGCGGGTCATGTCGGCGTAGAGGTCCATGAAGAAGGAGCGGTCCTCGCCCTCGCCGGGCGGGGTGCCGACTTCGGCGGCGAGCTCGGCCCGGTGCTCGACGTCGATCGCGGTGCCGATCGCCCTCATCCCCACGGTCTTGTCCTCGTGGGTCAACTTCTCGGCGCCGAGGCAGAGGACGACGTCGTGGGCGCCGGCGGCGACCGCCTGCCAGCCGAGATGCAGGGCGCTGGCCGCCGAGGCGCAGGCGTTCTCGACGTTGAAGATCGGGATGCTCTCGATCCCCAGCGGCCGCAGCATGACCTGGCCGCGGATCATCTCCTGGCCGGTGACGAGGCCGGCTGCGGCGTTGCCGACGTAGGCGGCCTCGATCGAGCCGACCTCGACGCCGGCGTCGGCGAGCGCTTCGCGGGTCGCGATGCCGGCGAGCTCACGCAGGCTCGACGGGCTCTTCTCGAAGCGGGTCATCCCCGCTCCGGCGATGAAGACCGTCGAGCCTGCGGCCACGCTCAAGCTACCGGGACGACCGCGGCCGATTCGGTGTCGAGCGCGCTCCAGTCGTCATGACGACCGTGGTGGTAGGGCGCGAAGACTCCGGCCGGGGTGGTGGCGACCGCCTCGCAGGAGCCGATCAGGTCACACTCCATGTAGCTCGCTTTCGTCACCGAGCGCACCGGCAGCTCGTCCAGCGGGTCGTGCACGGTGCCGCGGAGGACGACGCTGCCGGCACCCTCGAGGGCGGCGGTGGCGTGGACGTCGAAGCGGGCCCGGGTGAGAATCGCGTCCTCTTCGAGGCCGGAGCCGTTGGCGGCGGGCCGGGCCTTGAAGTTGAAGTTGTAGCCCTCGGCGTCGAACGCCCCGAGGTCCTTGCTCATCTCAGCCTGGAGCTCGACGATCCTGACGCCGCCGCGCTCGATGTAGCCGCGGAAGGCGTCGCCGCGCCGGCGCAGCTCGCTGGTGGCGATCTTCTTCGGCTCCCCGAACAGGTCGCGGCCGTAGATGGTCGGCACGTCGCTGTTCATGTACATCGCCAGCACGTACTCGCCCTCGACGCCCTCGTGGCGGGCGGATACGTAGATCGAGCCGCCGGAGAAGTCGCCGACGCAGTTCGATTCCCAACGGCCGACCATCGCCCTGACGGCTGGGGTGTCGGTCGGTTCCAGCGGCGGCGGCAGCACTTCCGCGACCACGCTCTCGTCGGTGAGGAACTCCACCGACAACATCTGCCCGCCTACGAATCGCGGGTAGCTGAGGGCATGCTCGATACGGGCGATCTCCTCTGAAGTCTTGACGAAGCCCATGTCTCTCTCTCCTCCTCCTTGTGGGGTGAGACCACCGTATTCGGCTCCGTCTTGGTGGTGTAGGAGAGATCGAGGATCTCTTGGTGGAGATCCAAACCGCGCTTCTCCCAGGCGGTTCGCCAGTCGTTGAGGTGCCTTCTCATCACCGCCGCGGCGGTGTCCGGATCGCGCACCTCGATCTCGTTGACGATGCGGCGGTGGTAGTTCGTCGCGTGCTCGGCCATCTCGCGCGTGTCCATGAACCGGTAGAGCGCCGGCAGCAGCAGCTGGCTGATCGGCTCGCGGGCGATGATCAGCGCCGGGTTGGCGCTGAGCTCGCCCATCGTCGCGTGGAACTCGACGTCGAGCCGGCTCCACTCGGCGAGGTGGTCGAGGTGGCGCTCCTGCGCCTCGAGCATTTCGTGCAGCGACTGCAGGTCGCCGTGATCGGCGCGGATCGCGGCGAAGCGGGTCAGCTCCGGGTCGATCGTCATCAGCGCCTCGTGCAGGTGGTGGAAGGTGACGTTGCGGCGCCGCAGCTCGCGCCGCAGCTCGCGGAAGCTGGGATTGTCGCTGCGGTCGGAGACGACCATGATCCGCGGGCTGGCGCGTTCGACCAGGCCGCTCTGCTCGAGGATCCGCAGCGCCTCGCGCACGGTCGAGCGGCTGACCCCCGCCTGCTTGGCGAGGGCGGTCTCCGAGGGCAGGCGGTCGCCCTCGCGGAGATCGCCGGAGGTGATGCGCTCGCGCAGCAGCCCGGCCAGCTGCTCGTAGGCTCGGGCAATCTTGATTGGTTGAACTAGGCGTCCGTCGCTCATGGCGTCTTCCCGCATACAAACAACATGTCAGCCAACCCTATCCCTCTGCTTTGAGGGCCTGAGCTGCGGCTGAGATGGCTTTGGAGGTTGGTAACAAAGCCCTCTCGAGGTCCGGGCTGAAGGGCATCGGGACCGATGGCGCCCCCAGCCGGCGGACGGGAGTACGAAGTTCGTCGAATAGTTGATCGCCGACGCGGGCGGCGATCTCGGCGCCGGCGCCGAAGTCCTGCACGGCCTCGTGGACGATCAGCAGCCGGCCGGTGCGTTGCACCGACTCGATCACCGTCTCCATGTCGAGCGGGACCAGCGAGCGCAGGTCGATCACCTCCAGCGAGGCCGGGCCTTCGTCGGCGGCGGCGAGGCAGCGGCGCAGCATCTGTCCCCAGGTGACGACGGTCACGTCGTCGCCGGCCTGCGCCACGCGGGCCTTGCCGAGCGGGAGGGGGTCGGCCTCGACGTCGCCCTTGCTCGCGTAGAGGCGGCGGTTCTCGACGAAGACGACCGGGTTGGGGTCCCGGACCGACTCCAGCAGGAGGTCGCGGGCGTCGGCGACGGTCGCGGGCATCACCACTTTCAGGCCGGGGATGTGGGCGAACCAGGCCTCGAGGCTCTGCGAGTGCTGGGCGCCGGCGCTTTTGCCGGCGCCGGTCTGCATCCGGAAGACGACGGGGATCTCGAGCGCGCCGGCGGTCATGTAGCGCAGCTTCGCCGCCTGGTTGAGGATCGGGTCCATGCAGACGCCGACGAAGTCCATGAACATGATCTCGACGATCGGCCGCAGCCCGGTCATCGCGGCGCCGACCGCGGCGCCGACGAAGCCCATCTCGCTGATCGGCGTGTCGATCACCCGCTCCGGTCCGAAGCGGTCGAAGAGCCCCTTCGTGACCCGGAAGATGCCGCCGCTGGCGCCGACGTCGATCCCGATCAGGACGACGCGCTCGTCCTCTTCGATCGCCGTCGCCATGCCGGCGTTGAGGGCGTCGATGTAGCGGATCTCGGTTGCGGGCTCAGTCGCCGAAGACATCCGCGTAGGCCTCCTCCGGGTCGGGGGCGGGCAGCTCGCGCGCCCGCTCGATCGCGCTCTCGACCCGCTCGCTCGCCTCGGCGCGGATCCCCTCCAGCTCCTCGGCGCCGGCTTCGCCGCTCCGAAGCAGCCGCGCCGCCGAGATCTCGAGCGGGTCCTTCTCGCGCCATTCCTCCGACTCGCCCTCGGGCTTGTAGGGCTGGGCATCGCCCTCGTAGTGACCGTGCCAGCGGTAGGTTTCGGCCTCGATCAGGAAGGGGCCGCGGCCGTCGCGGCAGCGGGCCGCGGCGTCGATCGTGCGGCGGTAGACCGCGTCGACGTCGTTGCCGTCGACGATCGCCGCCTCGATCCCGTAGGAGGCGGCGCGCTCGACGATGCTCGGCACCCGGGTCAGGGTGCGGCTGTCGCTGAACTCGGCATAGACGTTGTTCTCGCAGACCAGGATCGTCGGCAGGTCCCAGATCGCGGCCAGGTTGGCGGCCTCGTGGAAGGCGCCCTGGTTGACGGCGCCCTCGCCGAAGAAGGCGACGGCGACGCGCCCCTGGCCGAGCAGCTTGCTCGACATCCCGGCGCCGACCGCGAGCGGCAGGCTGGCGCCGACGATCGCGTTGGCGCCGAGCACCCCCTGGGAGGGATCGGCGACGTGCATCGAGCCGCCCTTGCCGTGGCAGAGGCCCTCGCCGCGGGCGAAGAGCTCGGCCATCATCCCGTTGACGTCCATGCCGCGGGCGAGGCAGTGGCCGTGCCCGCGGTGCGTGGTGGCGATGTAGTCGTCGTCCTGCAGGGCGCCGCCGACGCCGGCGGCGACGGCCTCCTGGCCGAGCGAGGTGTGGACGAAACCGGGGATCTCGCCGTCGCGGTAGAGCTCGGCGACCCGCGTCTCGAAGGCGCGGATCAGCGCCATCGTCGCGAACAGCGCCGGCTCCGGGGTGGGGGAGGAAGGCGCTGGCTCGGCTCTCGTCTTTGTGCTCATTGTCGCGCGACAATATGCCAGATTGTCCGATCGTCGCAACAAAAATTTACGTTTGACGGGGAAAGTCGGGACATGTAGGGTCGATAGTCAGACGTTAATCGGGGCGTCGGGAGCGTGCCGAGAGAGAAAAGGAGCGGTTCGTTGGTCGCCGACGTGGTTCTGCCGCAGATGGGTCTCGAGGTGTCCGAGGGCACGGTCACGGCCGTGCTCGTCACGCCTGGGGACACGGTCGCCGAGGGCGACACGGTCGCCGAGGTCGAGACCGACAAGGCGATCGCCGAGATCGCCGCTCCCCGGGGCGGTGTCGTCACCTCGATCGAGGTCGAGGTCGGCGACACCGTTCCCGTCGGCGCGACGCTGATGCGGATCGGCCCGCTTGGCGCCGACGACGCCTCGCCGGCGAGCGATCCCGCCGACGCCGAGGCAGCCGCCGACGCCGAGGCCGCCGCGACGCCGGAGCCCGAGCCGGTGCTGGCCGCCACCCCCGCCGCGAGCCCTGCCCCCGCCGCCGCCGAGACCAGCAACGGCTCCCGCCGCCGCCGCGCCGCTCCGATCGCCCGTCGCGCCGCCTCGAAGTTCGGCATCAGCCTCGAGGAGATCACCGGCACCGGCCCCGCCGGCCGGATCACCCTCGGCGACGTCGAGCGCGCCGCCGGCGAGCGCGACGCCGCCCCGGCGCCCGTCCCCGCCCCGGCCGCCGGCGAGCGCCTAGAGCCGCTCAGCGCGACCCGGCAGGCGATCGCCCGCCGCCTTACCGAGAGCCAGTTGGTCCCGCAGTACACGCTGACCCGCGACGTCGACGTCGCCTGGCTGCTGGCCGAGAAGGCCCGGCTCAGCGCCGAGGGCCCGGCCAAGGTCGGCGTCGTCGACCTGCTCGTCCAGGCGCTGGCCGAGACGCTCGTCCGCCACCCGCAGCTCGCCGCCTCCTTCGTCCCCGCCGCCGACGGCGCCCCGGCCCAGTACCGCCATCCCGCCGGCATCGACATCGGTCTCGCCGTCGCCACCGACCGCGGCCTCCTGGTGCCGGTGCTGCGCGGCGCCCACGAGCGCTCGCTGCCGGAGCTCGTCCTCGAGCGTGCCCGGCTGATCGACACCACCCGCTCGGGCCGGCTCGGGCTCGGCGACATGACCGGCGCCGCGGCGACGCTCTCCAGCCTCGGAACCTTCGGCGTCGACAGCTTCACGGCGATGCTGAACCCAGGCGAGAGCGCGATCCTCGCCGTCGGCCGGACCGTCGACCGGGTCGTTCCCCGCGACCGCGGCTTCGCCGTCGTGCCGACGCTGACGATGACCTTCACGTTCGACCACCGGGTCGTCGACGGCGCCACCGGCGCCGGCGCCCTGGCCGAGCTCGCCGAGCTGCTCGAAGGGGGGATGGCGTGGCGGACGTGAGCGGCGCGGCGCTGGTCGTCGGCGGTGCCTCCGGGATCGGCCGCGCCTGCGCCGACGCGCTCGCCGCGGCCGGCTGGCCGACCGTCGTCGCCGACCTCAAGCCCGCCCCCGACGACGTCACCGCGATCGCCGTCGACGTCCGCGACCGCGACGCCGTCGCCGCCGCGGTCGCCCAGGTGGTCGGCGAGCACGGCTCGCTGGGCACGGTCGTCTACGCGGCCGGGACCGCCCGGGTGACGCCGATCCTCGAGATCGAGGCGCGCGAGTGGGAGCTCGTCCTCGGCGTCAACCTCAGCGGCGCCTTCAACTTCCTTCAGGCCAGCGCCCCCCAGATCCCCGCGGGCGGCTCCTTCACCGCGATCTCCTCGATCGACTCCGCCTCGCCCGTCCGCGGCCTCGCCCACTACTGCGCGACCAAGGCCGGCGTCGAGGCGCTGGTCCGCTCGGCGGCGCTCGAGCTCGGGCCCGACGGCGTCCGCTGCAACGCCGTCCTCCCGGGCCTGGTGCGGACGCCGCTGATGGAGCCGATGTTGGCGACCAGCGGTGTCGAGGAGGCGTTCATCTCCCAAACGCCCCTGCGCGGCATCGCCGAGGGAGCCGAGGTCGCCGACGTCGTCGTCTTCCTCGCCTCCGAGGGGGCGCGCTGGATCACCGGCGCCTCGATCCCCGTCGACGGCGGCATGGCGCTGACCGAGCACCCGAATCTTCTCTAGAGCAACCCCCCACAAGACTTCCAAAGAAACGAAAGGACCGCCCCCAATATGGCCACCGAGCAACAGTCCCGACCCACCGGCATCAGCGCCGAGCGCGCCGAGCAGCTGCTGAAGGAGATCGTCTCGATCCGCAGCGTCGTCGGCGAGGAGACCACCGCGCATCTCTGGTTGACCCGTCAGCTGCAGGAGCTTGGGATGACCGTCGAGCACTACCCGGTCGAGGGCCGCAAGATGCCGTTCGTCCTCGGTGTGATCGAGGGCGAGGGCGACGGTCCCGGCGTCCTCTTCGACGCCCACTTCGACACCGTCCACGCCGTCCCCTCGGACTGGTCCCGCGATCCCTGGGACGCCTACGTCGAGGACGGCGTCCTCTACGGCCGCGGCGCGGTCGACAGCAAGGGCTCGCTGGTGGCGATGCTGATGGCGGCCAAAGCGGTGGTCGACTCGGGCCAGGCCCGCAGCGGCCCGATCTACTTCATGTCCGACTCCGACGGCGAGGACGGCTTCCGCGGCGCGGCGCTGATGAAAGACCTCGGCGTGATCGACCGCATCGGCACGATGTGGTCGGCCGAGGCGACCAGCAACAAGCGGGTCGAGATCGCCTACCCCGGCATCTCCACCTGGAAAATCACCGCGATCGGCAAGACCGCCCACCCGACCGAGCCCGAGCACGGCATCAACGCCGTGACCAAGATGGCGAAGCTGGTCGACGCCGTCGACGAGGGCCGCCTCGAGCTGCCGAAGGGCGACTCGCGGTGGTTCGAGCCGCGGGTCACGACCAACGCGATCCGCACCCGACCCGGCGGCGGCTGGGCGATTCCGGCCCGCTGCGACGCGGTGCTCTCGGTGCTCTCGCCTCCCGGCGCCTCCCTGAACGAAGTCCGCGACGCGATCGACGCCTTCCTCCGCATGCTGGAGAAGGAGGACGGCGAGGTCCGCTTCGAGCGGAAGATCCTGCCGATGGGGGCCGGCCGGCTCTGGCTGCGCCCGGGCGAAACGGATCCGGAGCACCCCGGCGTCAAGGCGCTCGAGGCCGCGGTCCGCGAGATCGGCAAGGAGGAGCCGGTGATCGGCAAGTTCAACGGCGGCTGGGTCGACGCGGTGGAGCTGATGCACCCCGACGGCAACGGCTTCGACGAGCCGGCGACGATCACCTTCGGCCCCGGCGACTTCGAACTCGCCCACACCGTCGACGAGCACATCCCGATTGCCGAAGTTGCCGAAGCGGCGGAGATCTACACCGCCGCGACGATGGATCTACTCAGCTAGATGAGAGAGGAGCGTTCGATGTCTGAAAGCCATATGCGGCGCGCGTTCACAGCGCTGTCCGAGGTCACGCCGGCGATCGCCAAGGTGACCTGCATCGACGACCTCATGCACCTGGTCGCCCGGCAGGTCACGGCGCTGGTCGGGGTCGAGCGGTGCACCATCTACATGCGCGAGGAGCGCCAGAACCTGTTCCGCGGCTGCGTCGGCTGCTGTGACGGCACCGCCATGTCCGACGACGTCAAGCGCTGGACCGCCGGCGTTCCCGCCGACGGCGTCACCCGCGAGGCCCTGAAGACGAAACGGCCGGTCGTCGTCGCCAACGCGCGCCAGGACCCTCGCATGGTCAAAGCCACCGTCCGCCACTGGAAGATCCGCTCGCTGATGGAGGTGCCGATGATCTTCAACGGGGAGATCGTCGGCCTGATCCTGCTGGACGACGTCGACCGCCAGCGCAAGTTCAGCGATGAGGAGGTGGAGCTGGCCCAGGCCTTCGCCGACCTCGCCGCGGTCGCGGTGACCCAGACCCGGGTCCGGCTCGAGCTGCACTCCAAGCTCGAGGCCGCCAGCCGCCAGCTGACGGCGCTGCGCCGGGCGACCGCCGTCGACGAGCAGCTCTCGGACCTCGTGCTCGAGGGCCGCTCGCTGCAGGACCTGACCCGCAGCCTGGCGCAGCTGCTCGGCAAGCCGTGTGCCGTCTACCGCCCGAACGGCGATCGCCAGGCGATGGCGCTGCCCGAGGGGGCGACGGAGGGGGCGGTGCCGCGCCTGCTCGAACCGGCGGTCGCCAACCTGCCCGAGGTCCGCAAGGCACTGGCCGACAACGACACCAACCGCGCCTTCGTGATCGGGCCGATCCCCAGCGCCGGTGTCCTGCACCGGCATGTCGTCGCCCCGGTATCTCTGGGCGAAGAGGTTTGGGGACGGCTGGTCGTGATGGAGCACAAGACCCGCTTCACCGGCGGCGACGTGGTCGCGGTGCGCCGCGCCGCGACGCTGATCGCGCTGCAGGTCAGCGCCGAGCGCAAGGCGGTGGAGGCCGACTGGAACGCCGGCTCCTCGCTGGCGGCCGAGCTCCTCGGCGGCTCCTCCGACACCGCGATCGCGCGGCGCCGGGCCGATCGCCTCGGTGTCAGCCTCGACGCCAGGCGCGTGGTCATGCTGATCGGCTCGCGCTCGGGAAGCGAGGGCGACGCCCCCGACTTCCGCGCCGTCGCCGCGGCGTTCGACCGCGAGGCGCCCGAGCTCAAGGTCCACGTCACCGCCGTCGAAGGCGCTGTCGCCGCCCTCGTCGAGGTGCCCGACGCCGAAGAGTCGGAGACGTTCGCGCACGAGAACCGCGAGGTCTTCGAGGCCGTTCGCCGCGGTCTGCGCCCGGTCGACGACCTGGTCGCCGGGGTCTCCAGCGTGCACCGGGGCCGAGACGGCTACCGCAACGCCCATCGCGAAGCGAAGCAGGTGGTGGAGTGCATCCGCCGCTTC
>JADGPJ010000084.1 GCA_017882505.1 Solirubrobacterales bacterium
GAGCAGATCCGGGGTCATCCGGATCAGATCCAGGTCGCGGCGGCCCTGGCGGAGGATCTCGTGGCCGGCGGCGAAGGGGATCAGGTGGGTGAAGCCCTCCAGCGCGATCGAGTCGCCGTCGGAGACAGTGGAGGCGACGGCATCGCGCAGGGGCAGAATCTGCGTCATCTGCCGACCCCGCAATCTCCCAACGGAGCTGCGGAGGGGCTGATCGACAGCCCTCCCGGTGCGTGAAGTGGTGCGCAATAAGAACACACGGGCACATGGCGAACTCTATCGCAGTGGACGCCGGCCAAGCAACAGCAAATTTCCGTGCGCGCGACCGGCTCCCCACCTACTAGTGTTCGCATATCGAACCTTTGGTCACATCGGTCATATGAGCGAGGCCAAGCCCAACCGGACCGATTTCGTTCAGTCGCTCGAGCGGGGTCTCGCGGTGATCCGAGCCTTCGACGCAGATCACCGCGAGCTGCGGCTGAGCGACGTCGCCGCCTCCACCGGTCTGACCAGGGCCGCCGCGCGGAGGTTCCTGCTGACCCTGGTCGAGCTCGGCTACGTTCGACTCGACGAAGGCCGCTTCTCGCTGCGCCCGCGGGTGCTCGACCTGGGATACGCCTACCTCTCGAGCCTCAGCTTTGCGGAGATCGCCCAGCCCTACATGGAGAGCCTGGTCCGCGACCTCAAAGAGTCCTCTTCGATGTCGGTCCTCGACGACACCGACATCGTCTACGTGGTTCGTGTCCCGACCCGGCGGATCATGACCATCTCCCTGGCCGTCGGCACCCGCCTGCCTGCTTATGCGACCTCGATGGGCAGGGTGATGCTCGCTGCTTTGCCGCCGGAGGAGCTGGATGAGCGGTTGTCCCGGATCGAGATCAAAGAGCTCACCTCGCACACGGTCAAGACCAAGGCGGCGCTGCGCAAGGAGCTGAATCGGGCGGCCAAGCAGGGCTTTGCGATGGTCGACCAGGAGCTGGAGGAGGGATTGCGCTCCGCTGCCGTGCCGGTCCGCGACGGCGCCGGCAAGGTCGCGGCGCTCAACATCTCGGTTCACGCCAGTCGTGCGGACATGAAGGCGCTGCGCGATCGCTACGTGCCCCGTGTCCTGGAGACCGCGGCAGCGATCGAAAGCAGCATCCGCGGCGGCGGCGCCGGCGTCGGCTGATCTGCAGCAGGAGCGACTTGACAAGGGCTTCGCGGTTGCCGAGACTCTGTGGGCCGCTAGGCGAATGTCCGTGCGCAGAGCGCACAGAACGAAGGAGAGAGACGATGGGAACGGGAACCATGCAAGCGGAGCGACAGGACTTGTTGATCGACGGCGGTTGGACCAGCGGCAAGTCCGGCCGCAGCTTCGAGAACCTCCATCCCTACACCGGCGAGGTGGTGGGCAGCGCGGTGGCCGCCGGGCCCGAGGATGCGCAGGCCGCGGTCGACTCCGCCGCAAAGGCGTTCCCGAGCTGGTCCTCGACCCCTCCCGGCGCTCGCCGTGAGATGCTCGGAGAGGCGGCTCGGCTACTCCTCGAGCGCGGGCCGCAGCTGGCGGCGACGATGACTGAGGAGACGGGCTCGACCTTCGGCTGGGGGATGTTCAACGTCGAGCTTGCCGCCGCGGTTCTGCGCGAGGCCGCAGCTCAAACCTATGCTCTCGTCGGCGAGGTGATCCCCTCTGACGTGCCGGGCAAACTGGCGATGGGGGTTCGCCAGCCGGTCGGCGTTGTGGTCGGCATCGCGCCGTGGAACGCGCCGCTGATCCTCGCCGCGAGGGCCGTGGCGACGCCGCTCGCGTACGGCAACACGGTCGTGCTTAAGGCCTCCGAGCAGTGCCCCCGCACCCATGCGGGAATCGCCACTACGCTTGCCGACGCGGGCGTCCCGTCGGGTGTCGTCAACTTCATCACCAACGACCCCGCCGACGCGCCCGAGGTGGTCGAGGCGCTGATCGCTCATCCGCGGACGCGGCGCATCAACTTCACTGGCTCGACCAAAGTCGGCCGGATCATCGCCGAGAAGGCCGGCAGGCACCTGAAGCGGGTTCTGCTCGAGCTGGGCGGCAAGGCCCCATTGGTGATCCTCGCCGACGCTGATATCGACCGTGCCGTGGCGGCAGCGAAGTTCGGCGCCTTCATGCATCAAGGCCAGATCTGCATGTCGACCGAGCGGATCGTGGTCGACGCCAGCGTGGCCGACGAGTTCGCGGGCAAGCTCGGAGAGCGCGCAGCCGAACTCAAGGTCGGCGACCCGCGTGAGCCCGAGACCCAGATCGGTCCGCTGATCAACTCGGGTGCCCTTCAGAAGATCGAGGAGCTTGTCGACGACGCTGTCGGCAAGGGCGCCGCGGTAGTCGCCGGCGGAGCGGCCGAGGGTCCTTGCTTCCAGCCCACCGTGCTGCTCGGCGTAACCCCGGAGATGCGGGTCTACCACGAGGAGTCCTTCGGGCCGGTGCTCTCGATTATCGCGGTCGAGGACGATGAGCAGGCGGTGAGGACCGCCAATGACACCGAGTATGGCCTCTCCGCGGCGGTGTTCAGCCGCGACGTGTCGCGAGCGATGGAAGTGGCGCAGCGAATCGAAAGCGGGATCTGCCACATCAACGACACCACGGTCCACGACGAGCCCCAGATGCCCTTCGGGGGCGTCAAGGACAGTGGCTGGGGCCGGTTCGGAGGAAACGCGGCGATTCAGGAGTTCAGCGAGCTGCGCTGGATCACGGTCCAAGGACTGCCCCGCGAGTACCCGATCTAGGGGACTCGAAATCACCGAACCGATACGGACCCGCGTCGCGATCCTCGGTGCCGGACCGGCGGGCCTTCTGCTTGGCCGGATGCTCGACCTGCACGGGATAGACAACGTGGTCCTGGAGGCGCGCAGCCGCGACTACGTCGAGCATCGCCAACGCGCGGGGCTGATCGAGCAGGCGACCGTCAACTTCCTCGCCGAGTTGGGAGTCGACGAACGGCTGCGTCGGGAGGGCCTCGTCCATGGCGGAATCGAGCTGCGCTTCGACGGCCGGGGACACCGGATCGCGATGGACGAGCTGACTGGAGGCAGAACCGTCACGATCTACGCCCAAACGGAGATCGTCAAGGATCTGATCGCCGCTCGCCTGCAGCGAGGCGGTCCGCTGCTGTTCGATACCGAGGCGCTGGCTCTGGGCGACATAGACGGAGAGCGCCCGCGGGTTCGCGCTTGCGGCAGTGAGGGGGAGTTCGACCTGGAGTGCGAGCTGATCGCCGCCTGCGACGGATTTCACGGAATCGGAAGGCCGGGGATGCCGCCGGCCCTCCTGCGGAGCGCCGGACATTCCTATCCGTACGCCTGGCTGGGAATCCTCGCCGAGGCGCCCCCCTCCTGCGATGAGCTGATCTACTGCCACAGCGATCGGGGCTTCGCTCTCCACAGCATGCGTTCACCGGAGGTCAGCCGCCTCTACCTGCAGGTGGCTCCCGACGCGCGGATCGAGGACTGGTCCGACCAGCGGATCTGGGAGGAGCTGCATCTGCGGCTCGCCCAGGATGGGTGGTCATTGACCGAGGGTCCCGTGCTCGAGAAGGGGATCACGCCGATGCGGAGCTTCGTCGCCTGGCCGATGCGCCACGGGCGTCTCTTCCTTGCCGGCGACGCCGCCCACATCGTTCCTCCGACCGGTGCAAAGGGGCTCAATCTCGCCGCCTGGGACGTCCACATCCTCGGCGAGGCGATTCTCGCCTCTTTCGAGCAGGGGAACGACTCGCTGCTCGACGCCTACTCCGACACCTGCCTGTGCAGGGTCTGGCGCGCCCAGGATTTCTCCTACTGGATGACGACGATGCTGCATGCCGAGCCCGAGGACCCGGGCGGTTACAGCCGTCGCCTGCAGCTTGCGCGCCTCGCGTATGTGTGCTCCTCGGAGTCCGCGGCCCGCTCGCTGGCAGAGAACTACGTCGGCATCGAGCGCATCTAGAGGTCTCGCCGCCGCTGGACTCGACAGCGGCCGCTGAGGCCGCCAGTCGGGTGGGCGACAGCCGACTTGACATGCGGCCCGACTCGGGTTTAGTCTTCCAGGTGAACAGACGTTCGATATCCGAACATCTACTCATCTGGGGTTATCGACAGCAAGGAATCGGATCTGAGCGTGTTTGAGCACAGCGCTCCGTGCTCTTGAAATACAGGTGGACCGAGGAGGAGAGATGACTGAGGAGAAGGACTTGGGTCTGGACCCAGGGGGTGAATTCCGACGACGCGATCTGATCGTCAAGGCGGGCCAGGGAAGCTTCCTACTCGCTGCTGGCGGCCTGCTGGCGGCCTGCGGCGTTCAGTCGAACAGCGGCGGCAGCAGCAGCGGCACGATCAAGATCGGGTTCGTGAGTCCGGTGACCGGTCCCGCCGCCGGGTTCGGCGAAGGCGACAGCTTTGTTATCGGTCTGGTCGAAGAAGCGCTCAAGGGTGGTCTGGAAATCGGCGGCAAGGAATACAACGTCGAAATCATCCAGAAGGATGGCGAGTCCAGTCCACAGCGCTCGGGTCAGGTCGCGAACGAACTGATCAACAGCGAGGAAGTCGACATCATGCTCACCACCTCGACTCCGGAGACGACCAATCCGGTCGCCGATGCCTGCGAGGCGGCGCACGTGCCGTGCCTGGCAACCACCGTACCGTGGGAGGCTTTCTACTTCGGACGGGGCGCGGAACCCGGCAAGCCCTCACCGTTCAAGTACACCTACGTCTTCTGCTTCGGCACCGAAGACTTCGCCACCTCCTACCTGGCGATGTGGAACCAGCTGAAGACCAACAAGAAGGTCGGGGCGCTGTGGCCGAACGACGCCGATGGCAACGCGATCCGGGAAAGCCTTGGCCCACTCCTGGAAAAAGGCGGCTACGCGGTTGTCGACCCGGGAGCCTTCCCAGACGGGTTGAACGACTTCTCGTCTCAGATCTCGAAGTTCAAGGCTGAAGACTGCCAAATCATCAACAGCTTCGCGCTTCCGCCCGACTTCGCGACCTTCTGGCGCCAGGCTGCTCAGCAGGGCTTCCGTCCGATCATCGCCCAGATCGCCAAGACCGGCCTCTTTCCGTCACAGGTCGAAGCGCTCGGCAACCAGGGCCCGAACCTGGCGACCGCCGCGTACTGGACGCCGACCTTCCCCTACAAGTCAATAGTCACCAAACAGAGTTCCCAGGAACTCGCCGACGCCTACACGGGAAAAACCGGCAAGCAGTGGAACCAGCAGGTCGGCGCCTCGATGGCCCTGCTCGACGGCGGCATAGAGATGCTGAAAGCAAGCCCCAACCCAAAGGACCATGAAAAGACGGCGAAGGCCCTGAGCAAGCTCAGCTACACGAGCCTGTGTGGGCCGGTCAACTTCAAGACCGGTCCCGTGCCGAACGTCTCCGACACGCCGATCATCAGCGCTCAGTGGGTCAAGGCGACTTCCGGTGAATTCCCACTCGACCTGATCATCGTCGACAACGCTGACGACCCCAGGGTTCCGGTTGCGGCGAAGCTGAAGCCGTACTGATTGGACGCGGTCTCGGTATCGCGATGGAACCGAGCTCCTCACACGATGGTTCGACTCTCCTCTCAGCCGTCGGGGTCGACAAGCGCTTCGGAGCGCTTGTCGTCCTCCACGGTGTGAATGTCGAGGTTCGTCGCGGTGAGATCCTCGGGGTCGTCGGCCCCAACGGTGCCGGAAAGTCGACTCTGCTCGACATTCTCTCGGGGGCGCAAGCGCCGAGCGAGGGCAGCGTGATCTTCGGAGGTCGTGAGGTCACCCGCAGCTCAGCGAGCGCGCGCTGCCGGATGGGGATTGGTCGGTCGCACCAGATTCCGCGGCCATTCGGCGATATGACGGTGCTCGAAAACACCCTGGTCGGGGCGATGGCCGGCGCCGGTCTCGACCGGCGCAACGCGGGCGATCGATCGATCGAAGTGCTGGCCCGCTTCGATCTGCTCGACAAGGCAAACCGTCCCGCCGGCTCGCTGGGCCTGCTCGATCGCAAGCGGCTGGAGTTGGCACGGGCGCTGGCGAGCGATCCATCGGTCCTCCTGCTGGACGAGATCGCGGCCGGCCTGACGGAGGCCGAGACCGATGAACTGGTTGCGACGATCGCCGAGCTGCGGGCCGGGGGTATGGCGATTCTCTGGATCGAGCACATCGTCCGCCTGCTTACCCGGATGGCCGGCCGCATGCTCTGCCTTGCCTCGGGCAGGGTGATCGCAGAGGGAGCGCCCGAGGCCGTGGTCTCCGACACCGCTGTCATCGAGGCCTACCTCGGCAGCGCGGCAGCATGACGCTGCTACAGATCGAGGACTTGAACGTTCGCCACGGGCTGCTGCACGCGGTACGCGATGTGACGTTGAAAATCGACGCGGGCGAGACGATCGCGCTCGTGGGGGCGAACGGAGGCGGCAAGTCGACCCTGCTCCGAGCAATCGCCGGGGCCGGACCGCCACCGGACGGGCGCATCTTTCTCGATGGCGACGACGTAACCTCGACCGAAGCCTACGGCCGCGTCAAGCTGGGCATCAGCCTGGTCCCCGAGGGTCGCCGCCTCTTCCCCAGCCTGACGGTCGAGGAGAACTTGATGGTCGCTGACGATCGGCGCGAGGGGCCTTGGAACATGGCGACCGTCCTCGAGGCCTTCCCGATACTGGCCGAGGTCCGCGGCCGCAAGGCAGGGAATCTTTCGGGCGGGGAGCAGCAGGCGACCGCAATCGGCCGCGGGTTGATGAGCAACCCGCGAGTGCTCCTGCTCGACGAGGTTTCGCTTGGACTCGCTCCGAAGGTGGTCGACATGCTGTACGCCTCGCTCCAACAGGTGATCCAAACCGGCACCACGATCGTCTTGGTTGAGCAGGAACTCGACCGTGCCATGAGTACGGCTTCGCGGGTGGTCTGCATGCTGGAGGGGCTGGTCGTGCTCGAAGGCGAGTCGCGCAGCCTGGCCCGCGACCAGGTCACCGACGCTTTCTTCTCGCTGCCGAGCCAGAGCGGAGCGGGCCGGTAATGGAATACGTAAACGCCATCATCCAGGGCATCTTGCTCGGGGGCCTCTATGCGCTGTTTGGCTGCGGGCTCTCGCTGATGTTCGGAGTGATGCGGATCGCCAACCTGGCACACGGGGACCTCGCGGTCCTCGCCGCGTACATGATCTCGGTTCTGGTCAGCGCCCTGGCGATCTCCTCATATGTGGCTCTGCTGATCGTCCTGCCGCTGGCCGCGGTCGTCGGCTGGCTGCTGCAGCGGTTCATCCTCGATCGCAGTCTGAAATCGGGAGAGCTGGCACCACTGTTGGTCACCTTTGGGTTGGCGATCGTGATCCAGAGCATGCTGCTGGAGATCTTCTCGGCGAACACGAAGTCGCTCAGCGCCGGATCGCTGGGAACGGCGAGTTGGAAGATCGGTACTCAGATCTCGATCCCCGTCTTCACGCTGATGGTCTTCGTGGTCGCGATCCTCGTCATCAGCGGCCTGCAGCTGTTTCTCTCCCGCGCGAGGACTGGCCGGGCGATGCGGGCGACGGCCGATGACGCCGACACCGCGGGTCTGGTCGGGATCGACGCTAGGGCGATCTACGCCAAGGCCACCGCGATCGCTGTCGCGACCGCCGCCCTGGCGGGAACCTTCTTCGCGATGCGGTCGACCTTTGAACCCAGCAGCGGTCCCACCCAGTTGATATTCGCGTTCGAGGTGGTGGTGATCGGCGGCCTTGGCTCGCTGTGGGGGACCCTGATCGGGGGCATAGTGCTCGGAGTGACGCAGACCGTCGCCGGCCAGATCGATCCCTCTTACTCGATCCTCGCGGGGCACTTCATGTTCCTCTTGATCCTCGCCTTCAGGCCGCAGGGCATCATCTCCACGCAGGCGGCTCGGGCGTGACCGAGATCGCCGAACAGGCCCAAATCCAGCGATGGACCCCTGCCGCCCGAGCCTTCATGTTCATACTCGCGATCCTCGTCGTGGGGTTGGCACTCATGCCGTTCGCAGCAACCCCGGACTTCACCTCGAAAGCCACGACTCTGTTCGGCCTGATCATCCTGGCGACGATGTGGAACGCGCTTGCCGGCTACGCCGGCATGGTCTCCGTCGGCCAGCAGGCCTTCATCGGATTTGGTGCCTACATGACGATCATCCTCACCGATCACGGAGTCGGTGGCTATCCCGCCATTGCACTGGCGGCGCTGATCGCGGGCGCGATCTCGCTACCGGTGTCGTTTCTCGTCTTCAGGCTGCGCGGCGGTCAGTTCGCGATAGCCATGTGGGTCGTGGCCGAAGTCTTCCGCCTGGTAACCATCAACACCAACTCGGTGGGTGGGGGAACCGGCCACTCACTGACGGCGCTCAATTTCTACGAACCCGCCACCCGTCAGGCTCTCACCTACTGGATGGCGCTGGCCTTGATGGTTGTGCTGCTCGGAGCCGTATTCATATTGCTGCGCAGCCGTCTCGGTGCTTCCCTACGGGCGATCCGCGATGACGAGGAGGGAGCGGCCTCGCTCGGAGTGCGGGTCCAGAACACCAAACGCGTCGTCTTCGTGCTGGCTGCGCTCGGCTGCGCCGCTGCAGGCGGATTGATCCTCGCCAACACCCTCTTCGTGACGCCCAACTCGATCTATGGGGTGGAATTCAGCGCGCTGATGATCTTCATGGTCTTGATCGGCGGCCTCGGCACCTTCGAGGGGCCGATTGTCGGGGCCGTGATTCTGTTCGGGATCCAGGAACAGTTCGCCGATCAGGGGGTCTGGTACCTCGCGGGCCTGGGGGTCTTCGCAATTCTCGTCGTGCTCGTCTTCCCAAGAGGTATCTGGGGAACGATCGCTGATCGCTTCAACCTGCGACTGATGCCGGTCGGTTACCGCCTCCGAGTGCCAAGCGCCAAGGCGCTGCCCGCCGCGGCCGCTGACGCTTCGAGTGCATCCGACAAGAGTTCCGCGTGAGCCGGCCGGGGCGGTGAACTTCTAAGTATTTCCTACGCCGACCGCCGGTAGATGCCCGGTGTCGCAACCTCCGAAAGGTGCACTGAATCCATGATTCCAAATATCGGTCCGCTGGAGATCGCTGTGGTGTTGATTGTCGCCCTGGTCATATTCGGGCCGAAACGCCTACCCGAGTTGGGCAGTTCGCTGGGCAAATCGATCCGCGGATTCGGGAAGGGCGTCAAGGGAGAGGAGGACGCTGCCGTCGCCCTTCAGCCCGGCGAGAGCGTCGATGATCCCGGAGGAAGCCCTTCCGCGGGACCGAGGACGGGGTCCAGGTCTGGCTGATGTCCTTGGGCGACGTGGGCAAAGGAACGGAGCGTCCCGTCGTGCATGGAGATGTCTGGCAACCGCCCTGTGGGGTGCGCAAACTCGATTCCGGCCAGAGGAAGGCGCTTCAGAGCAAGCGGCGCGCTTCCCGCCGAGCCAGCGAGGGAATCCTGCCCTGCCTGGACCTGACTGCCGGTCCCGGCGGTGGCGAGCCGCGCCTGGCGAGGCAGCCGACACCCCTGAAGAGTGCACTCGATTACGGCCAGTATGCCGCGAGCTCGCGGTCGACCCGATCAAGCCGCGGCGTGGTACTCGTGGATCAGCCCGCCGAGGCGGTCGCGCCTGCTCA
>JADGPJ010000125.1 GCA_017882505.1 Solirubrobacterales bacterium
GCTCGGGCCCTGCTTTTGTCTCACCGCAGGCGTTCCGGGCGGCAACCTTGGTGGTTTCTGGATACGGCGGTGAGCGGCAGTTACGGGGAGAGAGTCCCGCCTCGGCGTCAGAACGGCGGCGTGAAGCCTGGGTCAGCTGGTCTGGCTCACACGTCGGACCTCGGTCGTGAGCGCCGTGCGCATCAAGTAGTGGACCTCCTTCGACGTGACGTTCTTCACCTCCGTGGCGACGTCCTTCGGACTCGACGCCGACTGCGGGCAGACCCCGGGGCCACCCTCTCGGGGTCGTTCTGCGTCCGGGGGTAGTCGCGGCGCCAGCCGGGTCGCAGCGCCGAGCGCGGCCGAGAACCTAGGAGCGGCCGAGGGCCGCCTGGCTCGCCAGGTACTGGTGGACCAGGCGCACCGACATCGAGCCCTCCCCCACCGCCGAGGCGACGCGCTTGATCGAGCCGGTGCGGCCGTCGCCGACGGCGAAGACGCCGGGCAGGCTCGTCTCCAGCGGCATCGACGGGCGGCCGCCGTTGATCGGGTCGACGTCGAGGTGGGTGACGTCGAGTTCGCCGCCGGTGAGCAGGAAGCCGTCGTCGTCCTTGGCCAGCTGGCCGTCGAGCCACTCGGTGCAGGGGTCGGCGCCGATGAAGATGAAGAGGCCGCCGACGTCGAGGTCACGGCGCTCGCCGGCGCGCTTGTCCTCCACCGTCAGCCCGGCGAGGACGGCGTCGCCGTGGATCTCGCGCACCTCGGTGTGGAGCAGCACCTCGATGTTCTCGATCGCTTCGATCTTGTCGACCAGGTACTGCGACATCGAGGCGCCGAGGTCGCCGCCGCGCAGCAGCAGGAAGACCTTTTCGGCGGTGCCGGAGAGGAAGATCGACGCCTGGCCGGCCGAGTTGCCGCCGCCGACCACCGCCACCGCCCCGCTCCCGCACATCCGCGCCTCGACCAGCGTCGCCGCGTAGAAGACCCCCGCGCCGTTCAGCTCGGCGCAGCCGTCGACCGGCAGCTGGCGGTAGCTGGCGCCGGTGGCGAGGACGACGGTTCGCGCCGCCAGTTCGTCGCCGCTGTCGAGGGCGACGACGTAGCGGCCGTCTTCGTGGCGGAGGCTGAGGGCGCGCTCGGGGACCGCGGTGCGCAGGCCGAAGCGGCGCGCCTGTGCGATCGCCCGCTCGGCCAGCTCGGAGCCGGAGATGCCGGCCGGGAAGCCGAGGTAGTTCTCGATCCGCGACGAGGTGCTCGCCTGCCCGCCGAGCGCGGTCGAGTCGATCATCATCGTCGAGAGCCCCTCCGTCACCGCGTAGACGGCGGCGCCGAGGCCGCCCGGGCCACCGCCGACGATCAGCGTGTCCCAGGCTTTTTTCGCCGTCTTGTTGGGGGCGCGCAGATTGAGCGCGGTCGCCGCCTCGAGGATCGTCGGCGCGCGCAGGATCTTGTCGCCGCCGATCAGCAGCGGCAGGTCGTCCTCGGCGAGCGGCCGACCGTCGGGCGTCGGCGCCGTCAGGTCGGAGCCGTCGAGGTCGATGAAGCGGTGCGACACCCGGTTGCGGGTGAGGAACTCGCGCAGCTCGCGCGTCCCCGGGTCGCCGCCGTGGCCGATCAGCCGGGCGCCGCTTTCGGCTTCGATGACGATCGCCCGCCGGCTGACCAGGGCGTTCATGATCATGTCGCCAAGCCGGGTGTCGTGGGAGATGACGGCGCGTAGCGCCTCGCGGCTGACGAAGATCGCCTCGCCCGCGGCCGCGACGCGCGCGGTCAGCAGCGTCGGTTCGAGAGTGATCAGGTTCAGCTCGCCGGCGAACTGGCGCGGGCCGTAGCTGACGATGACACGCTCACCGGGAGTGCCGTAGGCGTCGATGATCTCGACGCAGCCACTGGCGACGACGATCAGGTCGAGGTCGAGGTCGCCCGGGGAGAAGAGGATCTGCCCGGCGCTCACCTGCTCGCGCCGCCCGGCGGCTTCAATCGTCGCCATCTGCGCCTCGGTCAGGCGCGGGAAGGTGACGTCGCTCTCGCCGGCGACCGGGGGGCGGGCCGGCGCGGCGCCGGTCGGGTCGGTCTCGCTCATCGAGGCCGCAACGTTAGAGGCTCGGCTCGCTCTTTCCCAGGGTCTGCCCAGCCGACGCCGACCTGTCCATATTCGGACAGATCGGCGCGGACTCGTTCGAGCTGTTTCTCGTCGATCCCTTGGACGCCTTCGACCTCGTCGGCGTCGTCGATGAACCGGGGGAGCGGCTGATCGCGGCGGGGGATGTCACCGGCGAACATCCGCACGCGCGCCGGGGCGTCCTCGCCATCCCACTCGCTCAGTCGTTCCAGGCAGACACGGAGCGTGCCGAGCTGCTCGGCCAGGCCGATGGTCGAGAGCCGCCCGCCGCCACGGACCGATGGCCTCTGCGCGAGGTGACGCTTGTAGCGCTCGATGTGAGCCCGCTGAAGATTCCTGACCGCAGCGACCTCGGGTGCGTCCGCGGTCAGCCAGACGGCGAACTCGCGCAGGACCGCCTCGACGCGGACCATCGTCGCGGGCCGCAACGAGAGGCGTGTCTGCTCGATGTACCCCTCGAGCGTCGTTCGTAGCCGCGGCTGAACCGTCGCGCGCTGCTGCGCGCGATCGGCGGACTTGTCGGGGTGACGCTTGCGCGGCGGAACGTTGAGCAATGCCACCGCCAGACCACCGCCCGCCGACTCGCCGACGATC
>JADGPJ010000032.1 GCA_017882505.1 Solirubrobacterales bacterium
CGCCAGGATCTCCTCCGGCAACGCCGCCGAAGTGATCTCCTCCTCGCCGACGGCGAGGGGCATCAACATCTTCTCCGCCGAAGGCGCTCCGGTGGTCGCCGTCAACGACGGCGTCATCCGCAAGCTGGGCGAGAACCCGAAGCTCGGCAAGTTCGTCGTCCTCGAAGACACCTATGGCAACCGCTACACCTACGCGGAGCTCGGCAAGATCGTCCGCGACCACCGCATGGTGGTGACGCCCACCGGCAACGAAAAGAGGCTCCCGGTCGAAAGCCAGAACCTGCGGCCACGGCTGCGCGCCTTGCCCGAACGGACCGACGAAAGCGGGGCTCCCGAGGGCGAAGGGGCGAGCGGCGGGAGCGGACGCGAAGGCACCGCCCCGGTCGACGGTTCGCTGCGGGTCGGCTCGAAAGTCATCGCCGACACCGTCCTGGGCCGAGTCGGCGGACGCGAAGGCACCGTCGACCCTCACATCAACTTCTCGATCCGGCCCGCCGGCCGCGGCGCCCCGCGGATCGACCCGAAGCCGATCCTCGACGGCTGGAAGCTGCTCGAAGCGACGGCGATCTACCGGGCCAAGGGCAAGGATCCGTTCAAGTCCCAGCTCAGCGGCGCCGGCGTGCTGCTGCTCTCCAAGGACGCGCTCGAGCAGCGCGTCCTCAACGACAAGGGGCTCTCGATCTACGAATGCGGGCGCCAGGACATCGAAACCGGGCAGATCGACCGCCGCGTCCTCGCCGTGCTCGAGTACCTGCGCTCGAAGGACCTCACGCTGACGATCACGGCGCTGAAGTGCGGGCACAGCATCCTCACCACCTCCGGCAACGTCTCCGAGCACAGCACCGGCGACGCGGTCGACATCGCCGCGATCGACGGAGTGCCGGTGACCGGTCACCAGGGACCCGGCACGCTGGTCGACAAGCTGATCCGCGACGTCCTCGCCCTGCAGGGGACGATGCATCCCCACCAGGTGATCTCGCTCGAGGACCTTCCGGGAGAAACGAGCTTCGCCCTGTCCGACCACTACGACCACGTCCACATCGGCTACTACGCGGTGGCGACCGAAGCCACTCCGCTCGAATCGAAATTCTCGACCTTGCTGAAGCCGGCGCAGTGGCAGCGCCTGATCGGCCGTCTGGGCGAAATCGAAAACCCGGAAGTCCCGGTCGGGCCGTCCAAGTACTCCCTGCCCGACGAAAAGGAAGCCCCCGCCGGCATCCTTGGCGGTGGTCCGGCCGGCGAAGACTAGACCGGGAGAATCCCGGCCCTCTGGCAAAGCTATTCGGATTCGCGCAGTTCGACTTCGCCGGCCCGCTGCCCCTGGCGGACGGTCGCTATCTGGCCCGGGCGGGCACGAGCGACGAGAGCGAGAGCGTTCTCGTAGTCGAGACTCTGGGGGCGCCGGCGCCACCGTCTCGTCGACGCCGGCGGGCACGGCAGGCGCAGTCCGACGACGCCCCAGCCGCCCTCCCACTCGCCCGCGCCACCGCGATCCGGGCCTTCGCGCCCTTCGAGGACGAGGACGCCGCCGCCCGCTGGCTCGACGAGGCGACCGAGGCCGAGGACACCGCCGACGTCCTCGTCGCCGAGGGGATCGGACTCCTCAACCGAGCCCTTCACGTCCACGCCGTCGCCGGCGCCGACCCCCACGCGCACGAGCTGACCCCCGAGCGCGCGGTGGCGGTGCGGATCGGCTACGGCAGCGGCGAGGAGACCGCCGACGGACACTTCACCTCCGCCCGTGAGGTCGACGTCTGGGCCAGCGGTGCCTCGAAGCGACGGCGCCGCCAGGAAGACCTGCGGCCGCAGGAACGGGTCGCCGCCGTGCTCGGCGGCAGGGAGCGGATCGACGCCTGCGAGACGCTGCTGCTGCGTGCCCGCGCCGACCTCGACGCCGGCCGCGAACGCGAGGCGGCGCTGCAGCTGCGGGTCGGCCTGGAGGCGCTGCTGGTCGAGCTTCGCACTGGCCTCGCCGACCCCGACCACGGTGAGGACATGGCGACGCTGCAGGAGCGCCGGCACGAGGCCGGCGACGCCGCCAACGCGGCGCTCGGCGGCGAGCTGACCTCGGCGCAGGCCCACAGCGTCCGCGAGCTGCTCGAGATCTGCGAGCGGGTGCTGCGGCGGCGGCGGATCTTGCGGGGGTAGGTGTGGGTCTAAGCCTGAACTTGAGGGTTAGGCTCGTGGTTGGGGTTTTGCGCGGAGGGGTTGGGGTGCCCCTCGTACGAGCGGCGTCCTCGATTTTCGCAGTGCCCGTCAGCGAGAGATGCGAGGCTCCCGGCGAAAACCCCAGCGAAGGTAGAGGGGCACCCGACCCTCCCTCACGGCCCCGTGCCCAGCAAGGAGCACCTACCTAGAGCGCCAGGCGACTGACGATGATCTCGTCGAGCAGCGACTCGGCCAGATGATGCGCTTCCTCGAGCGCGATTCCCTCGACCGAGGGCACCCCGATCACGGTCAGGCCGGCAGCCCGGGCCGCGGCGACGCCGGCCGGCGAGTCCTCCAGCGCGACCACCGAGGGCCCCGGCTCGACCCCGAGCCGGCGGCAGGCCTCGAGATAGGGATCGGGCGCCGGCTTCGGCGCCGCCACTTCGTGCGCGCTGAGAACCACGTCGAAGTGGTCTTCGAAGCCGGCCAGCTCGAGCGAGCGCCGGACGAAGGCGAGCGGCGAGTTGGAGACGAGGGCGATCGGCGTGCCCCGCTCCCTCAGCCTCGCCAGGAGCTCACGGGCGCCGATCATCGTCTCGACCCCGTGCTCCAGCTCGGCGACGACGAGCGCGTTCAGCTCCTCGATCAGCTCGTCGCACCGGCCGGGTTCTTCGAGGCGCCGCCCCAGCACCACGCCGGCGATCTCCGCCGAGGTCCCGACCAGCTCGCGCTTGTCGGCCGGTGTGAACTCCTTGCCCCGGCGCTCGAAGAGATCCTGCTCGGCCCGGGTCCAGACCGACTCGGTGTCGAGCAGGAGGCCGTCGTTGTCGAAGACCACGGCGTCGGGCAGGCTCACGTTCATCGCCGGATCATTCCAATTCGCCGCGGCTCGGGCGAAAGCGCTAGCTTCGCGCGAACGTGAATCGCTCCGGTGGCAGCCGGTTATTCGAGTCCGGATCGATTTGCATGAGAAAATTGACTATGTCCTTCCACGTCGAACTCAGCGCCGGCTTCCACCGGGCCCGGGTCTTCAACCTCAATCGCGAGGACGTGATGGCGAAGGTCGTCGGGCCCTGGCTGGAGGACAGGAAGATCGAGATGGGCGACCGCGAGTGGGAACCGCGGAAGAGCAGCCTGATCATCCTCGAGGGGCCGGAGATGGATACCCGGGACCTGTCCTTCGGTCAGGGCTGGGCGAACGCCGAGCGGGCCTCGGAGGCTGTCACCCACGACCTGCTGCAGCAGGCGCCGCCGCCGGTCACGCCCGACGCTTTCGTGATCGAAACGCCGACGCCGGAGGCGGTCACCGCCGAGCTCATGGATGGCCACGACCTGCGGGCTATCCACTGGGGCGAGGCGAGAGAGAAGCTCGACGGCCGCGACCCGAAGATCGCGGCCGTCATCCTCGTCGTCAGACGCCCAGAGCCCTAGGCGCCAGCCGGCGCCGGAGTCTCGGAAGACTCGAAGCCGAGGCTGACGCCACGCGGAACCACCAGGACCGGGTAGGTCGCGGCCTCGACCGCGAAGTCGCTTTTCGCGCTGAGGACGACCCTGCCCTGCGGCGCCTCGGGACGAGAGCCGACCACAAGCAGGTCGACCGGTCCGGAGCCGTGCTCGGCGACGGTTGCGCCGAGAGCGGCGGCGAGGCTGTTCGCGGTCGCCCTTGCGGCCTCGTCACCCTCGTCGATGACGCCGACCGTGTTGACGCTCAGCGCCGGGTTCGAGCGAAGCCCAGCAGGGGCTACGGCGATCGCCGCCGGCCCGCCCAGCAGCAATTTGGCTGCCGAGATGCCCGGCTTGACCGTGCCCGCAGCAGTGCGGTATTCGGAGCCGAAGACGATCACGTCGGCGCCCTCGCTCTCGGCCAGCTCGGTCAGGCCGACGCTGGTCGCCGGATTGACGACGACGTGGCGGGGCATGTCCGGAGTGCCGACTGAGGCGGCGCCTCGCTCCAGCAGCTCCTCGGCCTGCTTCTCGCCGAGGGCCCCGTCGCCGAAGGAATGACGGACGTAGGCGAGCGAGAGCTCGGCGCCGGAGTAGGCGAGCAGGCGACCGAGCGCGAGCGCGTCACGGTCGTGATCGGTGTCGTCGTAGGAAACGATGATCTTCAGTGCCATGAGTTGCCTCCTTGAGAGTTGATTGGGCGAAGTTCGAGATCGATGGTTGCACCCAGATGACATAAGCACAACTGCCATTGCCTATATGTAGAATCAGATTTGCTTATGTTCAATATCAGCCGCCTAAATGTCTTCCGCGAGGTCATCGCCAGCGGCTCCTTCTCTGACGCCGCCGACGCTCTCTCCTACTCCCAGTCGGCGGTCTCGCAGGCGATTGCCACGCTCGAGGGGGAAGCCGGAACGACGCTGATCGAGCGCAGCCGTGGCGGCGTCCGCCCGACCGTCGCCGGGGCCGCGCTGGCCGGGCATGTCAGCGGCATCCTGGCCCAGATGGAGACCGCCGAGACCGAGATCGCAGCGATCGCCGCTGGCCACGGCGGCCGGCTTCGAACCGCGTCGTTCCCCACTGCCGGCGCGACCTTGATGCCCCAGGCGATAGCCGGCTTCCGCGCCTCCCACCCGGGCGTCGAGCTGACCCTCGCCGAGGGCGAGCCGGAGGAGATCGCCCCGCGAATGCGGGCGGGAGAGTTTGACCTCGTGCTGCTGTTCGAATTCGAGGGAGTAGGCGAGCGGCTCGGGGCGGGCATGCGGCGCTTCGAGCTGTTCGGGGACCCGCTTCACCTGGCGATGCGTCATGACCACCCGCTCGCCGAGCGCAAGAGGCTGCGGCTCGAGGACCTGCGCGAGGAGTCCTGGGTTCAGACCTCGGCGGCGAGTCCCTGTGCCAGGCACGTGATCCGGTCCTGCCACGCGGCGGGATTCGAACCGACGGTCTCCTTCGAGAGCGACGACTACCAGACCGTTCAGGGCCTCGTCGCCGCCGGGGTCGGCGTGGCGCTGATACCTCAACTGGCGCTTCCCGCCGTCAGGCCCGACATTCGCGTTCGCTCCCTGCATCCTCAAAGCCCCGTACGGAAGATCTTCGCCGCGACCCCCCGGGCGGCCGCGGCGACGCCGGCGGTGGCGACGATGCTGGACGTCCTGCGCCAGGCCTCCCATCCGTCGGGCGACGCACCGGCCTGAGCTGAGCACCCCGTAACGCGAAACCGCCCCCGGGGAGGAGATCGGGGGCGGTTTCGTGGACTGCATCGGGGTGCGGCTTCCGGCGCTGCCCTAGGCGGCGCCTCCCGGTGCCGTCGCCGGGGCCGGCGGATAGCCGTCGGGGAACCCGAGGGAGGGAACGTCCGACGGGTACACCTCGTGCCCGTGAACGGCGATGTCCCCCTCCTCCATTTCGGCGTCGCTCATCCGCAGCGGGACGACCAAGCCGACCAGCTTGAGGAGGATGAAGGTGCCGATCGAGGAGAACACGATCACCCAGAGGGCGGTCAGCGCCTGCCAACCGAGCAGGTGCAGGCCGCCGCCTGAGATGGTGCCGGCGAGCGCCGTTTCGGCCATCGCCTTGTTGGCGAAGATGCCGACCAGCAGACCGCCGAGGAGGCCGGCGAATCCATGGGTGTAGATGACGCCGAGGGTGTCGTCGACGTTGCGAAACGGCCGCACGCGACTCAGGTAGTTGAGCGCGAAGTAGACCAGGGTGCTGGCGGCGACGCCGATGATGATCGCCCCCCAGCCGTTGACGAAGCCGGCGCCGGGGGTGATCGCGACGAGGCCGACGATCATCCCGTTGACGCTGCCGATCAGGCTCGGCTTGCGACCGGTCAGGTAGTCCCAGCCGACCCAGACGATCAGGGCGACGGCGGTGCAGAGGTTGGTGTTGAGAACGGCGGCCGAGGCGATGCCGCTGGCTTCGTACCAGTCACCGCCGTTGAAGCCGTTCCAGCCCAGCCAGAGCAAACCGGCCCCGACCGCGACCATCGCCAGGTTGTTCGGGGCGTCGACCTCGCGATCACGTTGCAGGCGCGGTCCGATCACCCATGCCGCCACGAATCCCGAGACGCCCGCGGCGAGGTGGATCACGTAACCACCGGAGAAGTCGACCGCGCCGTGCTGGGCGAAGAAGCCACCGCCCCAGATCAGGAAGGCGTTGATCGTGTAGACGAGCACGGTCCAGAGCGCGACGAACGGGATCCACGCTTTGAAGTTGATCCGCCCGAGCACCGACCCCAACATCAGCAGCGGGGTGATCGCGGCGAAGACGATCTGGAAATAGGCGAGCGTCGAAGTCGGGAAGGCGAATTCCAATTCTTCGTACTCGGGGATATGCGCCTGCGCGAGCAGATCGTGACTGCTCAAGATCGAGCCCGGCTGGCCCCACATGTTCCCGAAGAAGCCGCTATGCGCGCCGAGGATGTGAATCGGGTTCCCGAAAGCCATTTTGAAGGCGAACAGGCACCAGAGGATCAGCACGATCGCGAAGGCGACGAACGCCATCATCATCGAGTTCACCGACCAGCGTTTCTGCATTACGCCGCCGTACAGAACCATCAGGCCCGGGATGCTCATCAAGCCAACCAGGGTTGCGGCGGTGAGCTGCCAAGAGTTGGCGCCTTCGCTCAACCATTCCATAGATCCGGTGTTTCCTTTCGTGATTTTTTCGGGCCGCCGGACACCTGAGAAACGACTCCCCACCGGCGCACTTCGCCCATCTGGACTTGGGTGAAGCCTGTCGTCGCCGGCTCCCGACCTCTACGTACGAGTGTCCAAAGATCGGGCCAAGGGGTTCGCCCGATTGTCGGAATCAGAGGGCCGAGCAGCCGTTAAGCTGCGCCGCGATGCCGCTCGAAGACCACTACCGCAAGGTCAACACGCCGCTGCGCCGGCTGACGCCGCGCGAGCGCAACGTCGTCATCGCCGGCCTGACGGTGACCGTCGTCGCGATCCTGGCGCTGATCCTGGCGACCGCCGGCGACAGCCAGCCGCCGCCGGCAGCGGGCTGCATCCGCACCAACGTCGCCGGCCGCGTCGGCGGCGAACAGATCCACGGCTGCGGCAGGGACGCGCAGAAGATCTGTGCCCGCGCGACGACCTTCGAGAACGAACGGGCGCACACGATCGTCGCCGAGTGCGAAAAGCGCGGGATCAAGTTCTGACCCCGCTGCGGTGGGGTTAGCCCAGCGCCGCCAGCAGCGCCGTCAACTCGTCCTCGACCTCGCCCCCGAGCTTCAGCTCGGCATCATCGTCATAGGGCGTCGCGCCCTTGGTCACGATCGCCAGGCGACCGCCGTGCTCGAGGGTCAGCTGCGGCAGGCCGGCGACCGGGTGGACGATCAGCGAGGAGCCGATGCAGACCATCAGCTCGGCCCGTTCGGCCAGGTCCCGGCCCCGCGCCACTGCGCTCTCGGGCAGCAGCTCGCCGAAGAGGACGACGTCGGGCTTGACCGCGCCGCCGCAGCTCGAGCAGACGGCGACGCCGCGCTCGTCGAAGAGCCCTTCGACCTGCTCGAGCTCGAACGAGGTGGCGCAGCGCCGGCAGGAGGAGGTCTCGATCGAGCCGTGAACCTCGACCACGTTCTCGGAGCCGCCGGCGCGGTGGAGGCGGTCGATGTTCTGGGTGATCACGCCCTCGAGAAGGCCCCGCCGCTCGAGCTCCGCCAGCGCCTCGTGGGCGCGGTTGGGCCGCTTGTCCCCGAGCGTCTGGAAGCGCGGCCGGTAGTAGGACCAGAAACGGGCTGGGTCGCGCTCGAAGACGTCGATGTGGGCGACCTCCATCGGGTCCACGTCTGCCCAGAGACCGGTCCCCGGGGTGCGGAAGTCGGGGATCCCGGACGGCACCGAGATCCCCGCCCCCGTCAACGCAACCGTGCAAGCCGACCCTTCGATCAGCTCCGCGAGGGTGGCTACCTGCCGCTCCACTTGGGGCTGCGCTTGCCGAGGAAGGCGCTGATGCCCTCCTTGGCGTCCTCGCTGTTGAAGGCAGTGGCGAAGCCGTGCTTCTCGGCCTCGATGCCGTCATCGAGGTCCCCCTTGTTGGAGACCGACTTGACCTGGCCGACCGCAACCGGCGCCTGGGCGGCCAGCTTGCGAGCCCACATCAGCGCCGTCTCCAGCAGCTCGTGGTCGGGGACGACGCGGTTGACGAGGCCGAGTTCGAGCGCCTCCTCGGAGAGGACGGCGTCGCCGACCAGGTTCATCTCCAGCGCCTTGTTGGCGCCGACCAGGCGCGGCAGCCGCTGGGTGCCGCCGAAGCCGGGGATGATCCCGAGCTTGATCTCCGGCTGGCCGAAGACGGCGGCCTCGGCGGCGATCCTGACGTCGCAGGCCATCGCCACCTCGCAGCCGCCGCCGAAGGCGATCGAGTTGACGGCGGCGATGGTCGCCACCGGCGCCTGGCCGAAGTCGCGCAGCAGCGCGTGGCCGGCATGGATCAGCTCGGCGCCGGCCTTCTCGTCCATCTGCGTGAACGCCTTGATGTCGGCGCCGGCGGAGAAGACGACCGGGATCGAGGAGGCGATCACCATCGCGCCGACGCCATCGGCGGCCTTGACCCGCTCCCAGACGGTGCCGAGGTCGCGGATCACGTCCGGCGAGACGGCATTCATCGGCAGGTTGGCGAGCCAGGCGATCGCGACCTTGCCGCGGGTCTCCAGCTTCACCGTCTCCGCCTGCTCGCCCTCGTCGGGCTGCGCGTAGGGGTAGAAGCCCTGGCCCGCGGAGAGGCCGAGGCGGCCCTGGGCGACGAGTCGCTTGAGGGTGACCGGCGGCGCGAAGCGCTCGCCGTGCTTCTCCTCCAGCATCTCGATCTTCTCGAGCACCTTGTCGAGGCCTTCGACGTCGGCTTTCCAGAACGGCGGCAGCAGCCCGCGGCGGGGGTCGAGGCCGGCGCCGGCCATCATCCCGAGGTCGATGTCGCGAACCGAGCAGATGCCCTCCTCGACCAGCAGGCAGGCCTCGATCAGGGCGCGGCAGGTGAACATCGCCACGAGTTCCTCGGCGTCGGGCTCGGCATCGCCGGGGATCGTCTGCTCGCCGTCCTTGAAGAAGCCCTCGCCACCGCTCTTGGCGCCGAGCTTGCCGTCGGCGACCAGCTGCTTCAGGCCCCGGTGGACGTAGAAGCTCTCGCCGTAGGACTCGTTGAGGTGCTCGGCGACGTGCAGGACCGTGTCCAGCCCGAGCAGGTCGGTGAGGAAGAACGGGCCCATCGGCGCCACCTGGGCGGCGGCGATCGCCTCGTCGATTGCCTTCAGCGAGAGGCCCTGGTCCTCCTGGGCGCGCCAGATCTCGCCGATCGTCGCCATCAGGATCCGGTTGACGACGAAGCCGGGGATCTCACCGCAGACGATCGGCTGCTTCTTGATCGCCTGGGCGAAGTTGTAGGCGGCGGTGGCGGTCTCCTGCGAGGTCTCTTCGCCGACGACGACCTCGACCAGCGGCATCACCGAGGCCGGGTAGAAGAAGTGGAAGCCGACCACCTTGTCGGCGCGCAGCGTCGTCTCGGCCATCTCGGTGACCGAGAGGGCCGAGGTGTTGGAGGCGAGGATCGCGTGCCCGGGGGTGGCGGCGTCGATCTCGCGGAAGACCGCCTGCTTGATCGCCATCTTCTCCGGCACCGCCTCGATCACGAAGTCGACGTCGCCGAACTCCTCGTACGTGGTCGTGCCGACGATCTGGCCCATCACCTCGGCCAGGCGCGCGTCGGCCTGCTCCTGGGTCAGCTTCTCCTTCTTGACGAGGCGGGCGAGCTGGCCCTCGGTGACGGTGCGGGCCTTCTCGACGGCGGCGTCGACGAACTTCTGGTCGATGTCCTTGACGACGACTGGAATGTCTGCGGCGGCGATCGCCTGCGCGATCTCGCCGCCCATCGTGCCTCCGCCGACGACGGCGGCCTTGGAAACGAACATTGCGGGTGAATCCTCCCGTTTCGGCTTGGCGATGCGGCGTGCGCCGCTCGACCCAGGCTATCCGGTTGCCCGCGGCGGGCGACCCTCGAATGGGTTGGGGGCGATGACCGCCGACGCGACCACCCGCCGGCAGCGCGACACCAGGGATAACCGCCGAGCGCCAACGCTGTACGGCGGTACAAAGCCGCTCTTAAGCAACCGCCGTTAGGCTCTTTTGGCTCTTCAAGAGGGGGTGAGACCCATAATCGATCGCGCCCAGCGACTGGGCGCGCCGCCAAGCGAGGGACAAGCCAAGCGATGACTCGTATCCGCCAGCAGAACGTGACCGCAGCGCAGTGGAGCTCCAACGGGGAGTCCCTCGGCGCGCTCGACCTGACCCTTCCCGAGAACGAAGAATTCGGCGCCAGCGTCTTCGACGCCTCCGAGCAGCGCGACCGGCTGCCGGCGGACGTCTTCGAGAAGCTGCAGGCGACGCTCGCCGGTGGCGAGGCTCTCGACCCGAGCCTGGCCGACTCCGTCGCCGAGGCGATGATGGCCTGGGCGCTGGAGAACGGCGCCACCCACTACACCCATATGTTCCAGCCGCTGACCGGTTCGACCGCGGAGAAGCACGACTCCTTCTTCGAGCCCTCGGGCGACGGCAAGGTGCTCGCCGGCTTCTCCGGCAAGGAGCTGATCCAGGGCGAGCCCGACGCCTCCTCGTTCCCGACCGGCGGCCTGCGCGCCACCTTCGAGGCCCGCGGCTACACCGCCTGGGACCCGACCAGCCCCGCCTTCATCCTCGAGAACCCGAACGGGACGCTGCTCTGCATCCCGACCGCGTTCGCCTCCTGGACCGGCGAGGCGCTCGACGGCAAGATCCCGCTGCTGCGCTCGATGGATGCGCTCTCGCGCTCGGCGCTCCGGGCTCTGCGGCTGCTCGGCGACGAGGAGAGCCAGAAGGTCTTCACCACGGTCGGGCCCGAGCAGGAGTACTTCCTGATCGACGAGCAGTACTTCTTCGAGCGTCCCGACCTGATCAGCACCGGCCGCACCCTGTTCGGCGCCAAGCCGCCGAAGGGGCACGAGCTGGACGATCACTACTTCGGCTCGATCCCGGAGCGGGTGCTCGCCTTCATGATGGAGTCCGAACAGGAGATGCGCAGGCTCGGGATCCCGGTCAAGACGCGCCACAACGAGGTCGCACCCGCCCAGTACGAGATCGCGCCGATGTTCGAGAACTCGAACGTCGGCTCCGACCACCAGCAGCTGCTGATGCAGACGCTGGAAAACGTGGCGCGGCGCTACGGACTGGTCTGCCTCCTGCACGAGAAGCCGTTCGCGGGCGTCAACGGCTCCGGCAAGCACAACAACTGGTCGATGGGGACCGACACCGGCAGCAACCTGCTCAACCCGGGCGAGACGCCGGCGGACAACATCCACTTCCTGTTCTTCTGCACGGCGGTGATCCAGGCGGTCAACAAGCACCAGGGCCTGCTGCGCGCCTCGGTCGCCAACATCGGCCAGGATCACCGGCTCGGGGCCAACGAGGCGCCGCCGGCGATCATCTCGATCTTCCTCGGCGCCGAGCTGGAAAAAGTGTTCGAGGCGATCTCGACCGGCGAAGGCGATCCCAACACGCCGGCCTCCTTCCTCGACCTCGGGACCACGGTGCTGCCGCCGCTGCCGCTGCACGGCGGCGACCGTAACCGGACCTCGCCGTTCGCCTTCACCGGCAACAAATTCGAGTTCCGGGCGCTGGGATCGAGCATGTCGCTGTCCTTCCCGAACACCGTCCTCAACACGATCGCGGCCGAGGCGATCGACGAGCTGGCCGGGAAGCTGGAGGAGAAGATCTCCACCGGCACCGGCATGCCGGAGGCGGTGATGGAGATCGTCAAAGACTCCTACCTGGAGAACAAGGTGGTCTGCTTCGGCGGCGACAACTACTCCGAGGAGTGGCACGCGGAGGCTGAGCGGCGCGGGCTGAAGAACCTGCGCACGACGCCCGACGCTCTGAACGAAGTGCTCGCCGATGAAACCGTCGCGGCATTCGAGAAGTACCACGTGCTCTCCGAGCGCGAGCTCGAGTCCCGCTACGAGGTCTGGATCGAGCAGTATTCGATCCGGGCCAACATCGAGGCCGAGGAGACCTTCGCGATCGCTCAGACGATGATCCTGCCGGCGGGCCTGCGCCACCTGGCGCTGATTTCCGAGGCCGGCGTCTCCAGCCTCGAGGGCGAGGTCCGCGAGCTGGTCGACGAGCTCGTCGCCGCGCTCGGAGAGCTGAAGACGGCGAACTCCTACCCGGCGGACCTCGAGGGTCTGGAGCTGGCCATCTACGCCCGCGACAACCAGCTGGCGGCGATGGGCAAGGTTCGCGAGGCGGCCGACAAGCTGGAGAAAGTCGTCGCCGACAACTTCTGGCCGCTGCCGAAGTACGAGGAGATGCTGTTCATCAAGTAGCGGAGGGGAGGGCCGGTCCCGGCAGGGGTTTCGCTTAACCGGCCCTCTTCAGGGCCTCTCCTTCTCCAGAGCTTCTAGTCCTCGTCGTCGTTGCTGTCGTCGTTCTGGACGGCGCGGTAGATGATGTAGCCGATTCCGGCGAGGCCGAGGATCGGGATGAAGCCACCGAATATCGCCGGCCAGGCCTCGGTGGCGAAGGCGATCATGCGCGCGGCAGCCCCGGGCCGCCGTGTAGCGGGTTGAGGTCGTCGAGCATCGCCAGCAGGCGCGGCTGCGGCTCGTCCTCGTCGATCAGGACCGCGGTCCCCGGCCAGGCGTAGCGCAGGTAGCGGGCGTAGGCCTGGCGCGAGCCGAGGTCCGGCTCGTAGATCCAGGAGCCGGTGTTCCAGTAACGGGTCGGGCCCTGGCCGGAGCGCACATCGGCGAGTGGCTGGTGGGTGTGGGCGAAGACGATCTTCCCGGCCTCGCCGTCCCAGCCGAGGTTCGCCGTCACCTGGGCGAAGGCTTCGAGCGCACGCTCGGAGGGGTCGCTGCGCGAGACGACGGTCGGCTCGGGATACAGCGGCCGCGAGAAGGGCGGCCCGGAGAGCGGCTGCTCCCGCGCCTGGCGCCGGGCCTCGTCGCGGATGACGGCGTCGAAATGGGCCTCGCTGGGCAGGGGGTCGGCACCACCGCCGGCGCCGAAGCCGCGGTCCCGAAGCTCGGCTGAAAGCCGCTTCGCACCCCTGACCGGAGCGCTGAGGGTCGAGACGAGGCGGCCCGCCCGCTGGGCGGCGCGGAAGACGTTCTGCTGGGCGTGGGTGCCGTGCGGCATCTGGGCGGCGATGTAGAGCCACTCGGTCAGCAGGGTCGTCACCGACTCGTAGTCCTCGACGCAGGTCGGCTCCTCGGGCCCGCCGGCGGCGATCGCCCACAGAGTTCTGGTCAGCAGGCGGTCGGCGCGGGAGCCGCTGAGGCGGGCGTGCGGGTCGAGGTAATGGCCGTGAGTGCAGAGGACGCCGGCGAAGCTGTAGGTGGGATAGGCGATCTCGACCTCGACCCCGGGCAGCCGGCGCTCGAGGAAGGCACGGAAGAAGCCCGGACCGGGGGCGGCCGCGGTCGGCGCGCCGGCGCCGTCGGCGAGCCGGGCCTCGAGCCGGCTCTCCTCGTCGCGGTGGACGAGGTGATGATCGTGGTTGCCGGCGAGGAAGACCAGACGCTTACCGCCCATCCGCTCAGCGATCAGCGCCAGCAGCCCGTCGGCGGCGTCGACCGCCTCCTCGACCGAGCCGAAGAGGAAGTCGAAGAGGTCGCCGAGGAAGATCAGCTCGTCGATCCCCTCCAGCCGCGGTGCCAGCCGCTCGAGGAAGAACTCCTCCCGCAGCAGGTCACGGCCGGTCCAGGCGCCGAAGTGGGTGTCGGAGATAACCAGCGCGCGCATCGGCAGGCGCCGAGTCTAGGCGCGCGGGCCTACCCGCATCGGCAGCCCGCCCTTGGGCGAGAGCGTCGGCATCTGGCGCACCGTCATCGTGCGGCCGGGCAGGGCGTCGAAGCGCAGCCGCTGGAGCAGCATCGTCGCCACCAGCTTCACCTCGGTCTGGCCGAAGCGCTTGCCGATGCAGATCCGCTGGCCGCCGCCGAAGGGAACGTAGGCGCCGCGCCGCAGGGCGGCCTTGCGCTCGCGGGTGAAGCGCTCGGGGATGAACGCCTCCGGGTTGGGGAAGACCTCGGGGATCCGGTGGCTGGCCCAGGAGCAGTAGTTGACATAGGCGTCGCGCGGCACCGTGTAGCCGCCGAACTCGAACTCGCGAACGGCGCGGCGCGGCCCGATCCAGGCGGGCGGGTAAAGGCGCAGGACCTCGTCGAGAACCATGTCCAGGTAGGGCATCTCGCGCTCGAGCTGGTCGATCGTCGGGGTCGCGCCGGCGAGCACCCGGTCCTGCTCCACGCAAAGGCGGTTGACGACCTCGGGGTGGCGCGCGAGCTCGTGCAGCATGAAGGTCAGGGTCGAGGTCGACGTGTCGTGGCCGGCGAACATCAGCGTCATCACCTGGTCGCGGATCTCGCGGTCGGTGAAGGACTCGCCCCCCTCGCCCCTGACGCCAACGAGGAGGCTGAGGATGTCGTGGCGGCTGGGATCGGGGTTGGCGCGGGAGCGGGCGACCTCGCCAAAGACGATCTCGTCGAGCACGCGCCGCGAGGCGACGAGCTTGCGCCAGGGCGAGCCCGGCCCGCGCAGTAGCCGCAGGCCGTAGTCAATCCCGTAGTAGCCGAGAGCGCGCTCGAAATGGTCCGCCGCGGCCGCCCCCTTGCCGGCCACGTCGGGATCGAGTCCGAGCAGGGCGCGCATCGCGATCCGCATCGCCAGGTTGCGCATCCAGTCGTAGACGTCGACGACCTCGCCAGGGACGAGCGCCGAGATCGCCTGTTCGGACTCCGCCGCCATCGCCGCCGTCGACGCCGTCACCTGCTCGCGGTGGAAGGCGGGCATCATGATCGCCCGGGCGCGGTCGTGGTAGTCGTCGTCGACCGTCAACAAGCCGTCACCGAGCAGCGGGATCAGGTCGCCGAAGCTCGACTCGCGCCAGTGGAAGTTCTCCGGGTGCCCGACGGTGACGAACTGATTGGCCTCCGGGCCGAGCATGAAGATGACCCGGGTGTGCAGCAGGCGCATGCTGAAGATCGGCCCGTGTTCTTCGTAGGCGCCGAGCAGGAGCGGCAGCGGGTCGTGGGCGATCTGGTGAGTCCGGACGAAGCTGAAGTCCTTCGGCCCCGGCGGGAACTTGCCACGCCCACGCCACTCGGAGGCGACGTCCTCGACCACGCGCCGGACCGGGTTCGCGGACATCTGCGGCGGCCTCGAAACCGGTGCTGAGGTGTCGACGGTGGCCATCGCGGCGATCATAATTGGCTGGACAGCCAGTTTTCCTCAGCCCGACGCCGAGGCCGCCAGCTGGCCGCAGGCGGCGTCGATGTCGCGGCCACGGGTGAGGCGCACGGTGGCGGTGAGGTTGTGCTCGGCGAGGATCGCGCGGAAGCGCTCGATCCGCTCCGGGGATGAGCCGTCGTAGGCGCCCGTGGGGTTGTAAGGGATCAGGTTGACCTTGTACACGCGCGGATCGAGCAGGGCGACGAGCTCGCGGGCGAGCTCGGGCAGGTCGTTGACGCCGTCGAGCATCACGTACTCGACGAAGACCTTGCGCCGGCGCTTCGCCCGGTAGCGGTCGCAGGCGGCGAGCACCTCGGCCAGCGGGTAGCGGTCGTTGACCGGCATCAGCCGTGAGCGCAGCTCGTCGTTCGGAGCATGCAGGGAGAGCGCCAGGCTGACCGGCAGCTCACACTCGGCGAGGCGGTCAATCCCCGGCACCCAGCCGACGGTCGAGATCGCCGTGCGGCGGTTGGTGACGCCGAGGTCCGGCAACCGTTCGCAGGCGGCGAGGACGGCGTCGATGTTCATCGTCGGCTCCCCCATCCCCATGAAGACGACGTGGTCGATCGCTTCGAGGCGGCGAAAGTGCAGTGCCTGGTCGAGAATCTCGTCGGCGCTGAGGTTGCGGCCGAACTTCATCTGGCCGGTGGCGCAGAAGCTGCAGGTGAGCGGGCAGCCCGACTGCGAGGAGACGCAGACCGAGTGGCGCCCGTCGCGGTAGCGCATCAGCACCGCCTCGATCGGGCGGCCGTCGGCGGTGTGGAAGAGGGTCTTGACGGTGCCGTCGTCGGATCTCGCCTCGGCCTGGACCGAGAGCGTCGAGAGCGGCACCGCGGCGGTGAGCCGGTCGCGCAGCGTCCCCGGCAGGTTGGTCATCTCCTCGTAGCTGCCCACACCACGCGCCACCCACTCCCACACCTGGGAGGCGCGGTATGAGGGCTCGCCGGAATCGGCGAGGGTCTGCTCGAGCAGGAGGCGGTCCACCGGCCGAGATTAGAGTGCCGCGAGCGCGAGGCGGATCTAACGAGCCGCGAGCGCGGCGCAGACCGCCAGCGCGTCGACGCGGCGCAGGGCCGCGAAGCCGGCCCGAACCTGCGGGCTTTTGGACTTCGGCACCACCTGGGCGTTGGCGGAGACCGTGACCGAGCGCCGGCCGTCGAGCGTCGCCGCCGCGAACTGCGTGTACCCGGGCAGGTTGCCGGTGTGGCCGTAGACGGTTCCGCAGCCGGTCCGGTAGCGGAAGACGCCGAGGCCGGCGGAGTTGACCCCGGGTCCGGGGGGCTCGGAGTGGCCCTTGACGAACCGGAACTGCTGGAGCTGGGTCGCGCGATCGAACAGCGCGCGGCCGATGTAGCCGCGGATGAAGCGGTTGAGGTCCGCCGCGGTCGACTGGATCCCGCCCGAGGCCCAGGCACCCGACATGCTGAGCAGGGTGGTGACGTCGGTCGGGGGGTCGGGCGGCGAGAGCACGTAGCCGTGTACGTGAGGAGCGGGCAGCCGGAACCCTGTCGGCAGGGTCGTCCGCGGCATCGCCAGCGGATCGAGCACCCGCTTGCGGAGCACCTGGCTGTAGGTGGTGCCGCTGACCTCGGCGGCGATCAACCCGACGACGATGTTGTCGGTGTTGGAGTACTCGTAGGCGGAGCCGGGACGGAACCCGAGCGGCTCCGCGGAGACGAATTCGACCAGCGCCCGCGGCCGCAGGTAGGCGTGCAGGTTGCCGGCGAAGAATTCCTGGAAGGCCTTCGCCTGCGAGTAGTCCGGCAGCCCGCTGGTGTGGTGGAGCGCCTCGGCGAGGGTGACTTCTCCCCACGCCGCCGGCAGCCAGGGGAGGTGGGTGCGGATCTTGTCGCTCAACGCCAGCTCTCCGTCGTCGACGAGAGAGAGCGCCGCGGCGCCGCTGAACGCCTTGGCGACGCTGGCGATCCGCATATGGTCGCCGACACGCCAGCGACCGCCGCCGTCGACGCTCGAGACCCCGGCGGTCATGAAGGAGCGCCGCTCACCGCGCTGGACGATCACCGCGACGCCCGGAGGTCCACCCGGCATCGCGACCAGTCGGTTCATCGCCCGCGCCAGCGCTCCGTCGGCGCTCGGCGCGGTCTGTCCGCCAGCCCCGGCAGCACCGAAGGCCGCCGCGAGGAGGGCGACGGTGGCGGCTGAGACGAGACGGCGAACGTTTCGACGCGAACGGGACAAGTCAGGAGTGTCGCACCAAGACGGCGACGGATCGACGACTCAGTTGTGGTTGGCGCCGTCGAGGCCGGCAAAGAACTCCCGCGCAGCCAGGCCGGTTGCCCGCAACTTGCCTTCCCCGATCAGCGCTTCGGCCTTGTCGCTGATCCGCGACCATTTCCCCCTTTCTTGGCGATCTTCAGCCAGATGCCCTCGCAGGCGGCGTGGTTCTCGTCCAGCCACGCTTCGAGGTCAGCCGGCGTCGCGAAGAGGAGGATCGGCAGCTCGGCGGCCATCGGCGGATTCTCGCGCTAATCCCACAGCGCTTCGAGCAGGGCGCCTTCCTCGACACCCTCGACCCGCAGCAGCTTGTCGCGTGACTTCTCGCCGCGGACGACACTGACCCGCGAAGGCGCAACGCCGACACGCTTGGCGACCAGCCGGCACAGCGCCCGGTTGGCCCTGCCGTCCACCGGCGGCGCCGAGACCCGCGCCTGCAGGACGCCGTCCTTGACCCCGATCAGCTCGTCGGCGCGGCCGCGGGGGCGGAGCCGAACCGCGATCCGCGCCTCGGCCAACCGCCCCGCTACCTGCCTAGAGACCGACCGCGTCGGCCAGCTGGTCGACTTGGTCGGGGTCGCTGGAGCAGGGGAACAGGATCAGCTCATCGCAGCCGGCGTCCTCGTAGGCGGCGAGATACTGCTTCACCGTCTCGGCGTCCTTGGCGGCGCTGCCGGCGATGTAGCCGGAGATTTCCTCGCCGAGCCAGGCGTAGTAGTCCTTCAGGTAGGCGTTGGCGTTCTCTTCGCCGCCATCGCCGAGCGCGAAGTAGGCGAGCCCCATCATCCGTGGCTCGCCGTCGCGGCCGGCCGCGGCCCAGGCGGCCTTGACCTTCTCGACCATCCCGGCGAATTCTTCCGGCGGGACGCCGCCGGCGATCCAGCCGTCGCCGAACTCGGCGGCGCGCGTGAAGGAGGCATCGACACCGCCGCCGACGATCAGCGAGGGCAGCGTGTCGGTCTTCGGCCCCATCTTGCCGCTCGCCCACAGCTCCTTGATCTCGGTCAGCATCGCGTCGAGTTCCTCGCCGCGATTGCCGATCTCGATCCCGGCCAGCTCGTAGTCGTCGTCGCGACCGCCGAGGCCGATCCCCAGCGTCAGGCGACCGCCGGAGAGGGCGTGGAGGCTGAGCGCCTGCTTGGCGAGCACGGCGGCGTTGGCGCGCAGGGGGCCGAGCAGGACCGAGGTGCAGAGGCCGATCCGCTCGGTCACCGCGGCGGCGGCCGACAGGGCGGTGAGCACCTCGTAGTTCGGATAGGCGATCCGATCGATCGTGCCGAGGCTCGAGAAGCCCCGCGCCTCAGCGCGTCTGGCCCACTCGGTCAGCTGCTTGCCAGTAGTGCCTGGCACTGCGTTGGGAAGACCGATCGCGACGTCCATCTGGGCTCCTCCTGCGGTAGGGGTCGGGTCGCTCGAACCCTAGCCAACGGGGCCCGCGGGCCCCGCGGTGTTGACCAGGGAAGAACGAAAAGTAATGCGCCGTAAAGTAACAGTCAACACCCACCGCGCGCAAGGGGGACGGCGGCGCACTCGCCGGCGTTCAGCGGCGCAGGCCCCTCGATCGAGGGCGTCCGCCAGTAGGCCGTGAAGCGCTCGACGAAGTCAGCGGCATCGCTCAAGCCGGCAGCTCCGCTTCGAGCCGCTCCAGCGCGGCCCGGGCGTACTCGAAGACGCGGCGGTCGCCGCTGAGCCGGTAGCGCGAGTTCGCCCCCATCACGACGGCGTATAGCTCGAAGGCGAAGCGCTCCGGGTTCTCGACGCCGGCGATCGCCGCCTGGCGCACCAGCTCGGCCATCCAGGCGTCGAGGGCGGCGGCGACCGCGTCGCGGACCGGGCCCGGCCGGTCGTCGTACTCGGCCGAGGTCGCGCCCCAGAAGCAGCCGCCGGAGTAGAGGTCGAGGTGGTCGAGGTAGCGCTCCCCCATCGCCCGCAGGCGCGGGGCGCCGTCCGGGGCGCTCATCGCCGGCACGATCACGGCTGCGACGAAGCGCTCGGCCGCCACTTCGATCGTCGCCAGCTGCAGCTCCTGCTTGGAGCCGAAGTGGGCGAAGAGGCCGCTCTTGCTCATCCCCAGCTCCGCCGCGAGGCGCCCGATCGTCAGTCCCTCGAGCCCCTCGGCCGAAGCGAGGTCGACGGCGCGGTCGAGGATCGCGGCGCGGGTCTGGGCGCCCTTGGATGCCTGCTCGGCGGTGGCGTTCACCGGACCAGACTACAAAAAGCACGAACGTTCGTGCGAATCGCGTAGGATGCCCGCCGCACGCCTTTTTTGGGAACGACAGCTGAGGAGAAGCGATGAGCAACTGCACGGTGAAGAAGATCGACGAGATGGAGTCCGTGTTCAGGGGCGGGATGAAGCGCGCCCGGGCCGAGCTCGGGGTCGAGTCGTTCGGGCTGCAGGTGATCGACCTGCCCCCGAACTTCGAGGACTACCCCGAGCACGATCACAGCCATGACGGCCAGGAGGAGGTCTACGTCGTGATGCGCGGCGGCGGCGAGATCGAGATCGACCGCGAGCGCTTCCCGCTCGACGGCGACAGACTCGTCCGGGTGGCGGCCGAGGCCAAGCGCAAGATCCTGCCGGGTCCCGAGGGTCTCCGTATCGCCGCGATCGGCGGCGTTCCCGGCCAGGCCTACGTTGCGCCCGACGTGACCAAGCTGGGCGAGCCCGACCCGATGGCGGCAAGCTAGTCTGGCCGAGTGCCTCGCCACCTCTGGTCCGTAGCGGCGCTGCTCGCCTTCCTGGCGCTCGCCGCTCCGGCCCCGGCGGGGGCGGCGAGCGCCGGTGGCCAGGGGAGCGACCCGGTGGTGGTGGTCACCGGCGACGTCTCGGTCGCCCGTGGTGAAACGGTCGGTGGCGTCTTCATCGCCAGCGGCGACGCCCGGATCGCCGGCCGCGTCGACGGCGACGTGGTCGTGCTCAGCGGCGACGTCACCGTCTCCGGCAGGATCGAAGGCGACCTCTTCACCGCCGGCGGGCTGGCGCGCCTGCTCCCCTCGGCGGAAGTGACCGGCGACGTCAACTACGGGAGCCAGCATCCCGACGTCTCGAACGACGCCAGGGTGCGGGGAGACGTCGGCAAGAAGGGCTGGCCGCGGTTCGGCGGCCTTCTCTCCTGGCTCGGCGGCTTCCTCGTCTGGCTCGCGGTGAGCGTCTCGATCGCCGCCCTCGGCGTCCTCCTGTTATTGGCGGCGCCGCGCGCGGCGGACGCGATCCACGCCCGGGCGCAGGAACGGATCGGACCGACGATCGCGATCGGTATCGCGGCGATGATCGCGCTGCCGGTCGGCGCCTTCGTCGCCGCGATCACGGTCCTCGGCCTCCCCCTCGCCCTCGTCACCATGCTCGCCCTGCTGCCGCTGGGAGCGGTGGCATACGCGGTCGCCGCCTGGGCGCTGGGCCGGAGGATCCTGAAGCCGCCCCGCGAGCGGGTCCTCTCCTTCCTGGTCGGAATCGCAATCCTCCGTGCCGGCGCCCTGGTGCCGTTCGTCGGGCTCCTGATCGGGCTGGCGGCCGTGATCGTCGGCCTCGGCCTGATCGGCGCCGCTATCGGGGCGGCGCGGGGGCCGGCGGATCCGGCGCCCGCTCGAACCCCGGGCAGCTGAGCACCGGGATCGGTGGATAGCGCCGGTAGCGCCGGTCGGTGCGCGAGCGCTCGCAGAGCGAGAAGACCGAGCCGCGCGTGTTGGGAACCAGCCGCTGGTGCCGGCACTCGTCGCAAATACCGTTTTTCGCCATCCGCCGATGCTATGTCCGCCCGCAAGCCACCGGCTGCCGCCTCGCAGGCGGCTAGCTTTGCCGTGTGAGCCCCACCGCGACCCTTTTCGACGCCGACGCCGCTTCATACACGGGGACCGTCGAGGTGCTCGGGGTCATCTTCCGCGCCGAGGACGACGGCTACGCCGTGCTGGAGGTGCAGGAGGCCGGCTCGGGCGAGGGCTTCGCGCTGGTCGGCCCTGTCGCCCACCTGGCCGCCGGTGACCGGGCCGAAGTCAGCGGCGAGTGGCAAACCCACTCCCGCTACGGGCGCCAGCTGCGCGCCCAGGGAGCGCTGCCGCTGGACCCCGCCGACCGCGAGGGCCAGGTCGCCTACCTGACCTCGCTGCGCCAGATCGGGCCGGCGCGGGCGGAACGGCTGGTCGACGAGCATGGCGAGGCTGTGCTGCAGAAGATCGCCGCCGACCCCCAGGGAGTCTTCGGATCCCTGCGCGGGGTCAGCGTCAACCAGGCGGCCGCGGCGACCGAATCCTGGCACGCCAGCCGTGCCGTCCGCGACCTCCACGTGCAGCTGGCGCCGCACGGCCTCGCCCACCTGGCGGCGCCGATCCACGCCCGCTACGGCGAGCACTCGATGACGATCCTGCACGAGGACCCCTACCGCCTGACCGAGGTCGAAGGGGTCGGCTTCGCCCGCGCCGACAAGATCGCCCTCGCCGCCGACGTCCCGCCCGAGTCGAGCCGCCGCGCCCAGGCCGCGGCCCTCTATGCCCTGGTCGAGGCCGAACAGCAGGGCAACAGCTACCTGCCGCTCGACGAGCTGACCAGGCGCACCGCCAAGCTGATCGGGCTGGCGCCCGACCCCGAGGTGCTGGTCGAGGCCCGCGGCCTGCTCGACGACGAAGGTCGCGTCTACCGCGAGCTGACCCGCGAAAGCGAGATCGCCGTCGCGGCGACGCTGCTGCGGCGCACGACGGCGCCCCCCCACCTCGACCACGACCCGGGTGAGAACCCCGGCGCCCGGCTCACCGACGAGCAGTGGGCGGCGGTGCGCGGCGCCTTCTCCTCGCGGATCTCGGTCCTCACCGGTGGCCCCGGCGTCGGTAAGACCGAGTGCACCAAGGAGATCGTCGCCGAGGCGGAAGCGGCGAACGCGACGATCGCCCTCTGCGCCCCCACCGGCCGCGCCGCCCGGCGGATGGAGGAGGCGACCGGGCACGAGGCGAAGACGATCCACCGCATGCTCGAGTGGATGCCGGGGCGCGAACCCAGCTTCCGGCCCGGGCACCCGCTGCCAGCCGACCTGGTGATCGTCGACGAGTCCTCGATGCTGAACCTGCGACTGGCCGAGGTACTGCTCGGCGGGCTCGCCGAGTCGACCCACGTCGTCTTCGTCGGCGACGCCGACCAGCTGCCGCCGATCGGCGCCGGCAAGCCGTTCGAGGACCTGATCGCCTCCGGCGCGGCGCCGGCGGTGCGGCTGACCCAGATCTTCCGCCAGGCGGCGCGGTCGATGATCACCACCGCCGCCCACGAGATCAACCAGGGGCGCCCGCCGCACCTGGAGCCCACCGAGGGCCAGGATCACGACTTCTTCTTCATCGACCGGCCAAACCCCGAGCGGGCTTTGGAGACGGTGGTCGAGGTCGTCGCCGAGCGGGCGCCGAGGAGCTTCGGCGTCGACCCGATCCGCGACGTCCAGGTGCTGGCGCCGATGTACCGGGGGACGGTGGGGATCGACGCCCTCAACGAGCGCCTCCAGGCCCGCCTCAACCCCGACGGCAGGAAAGCGCTGAACGACCGCTTCCGGATCGGCGACCGGCTGATCCAGACCCGCAACTCGCACGAGCTGGGGCTGATGAACGGCTCGATCGTCTTCCTCCGCAGGGACGAACCGGAAGAAGAGGCGATCGTCGTCGACACCGACGACGGCGGCTCGCTGGTCATCCCCTACGGCGAGACGGCGACCCTGCGACTCGCCTACGCGATCTCCGTCCACAAGGCCCAGGGCTGCGAGGTTCCGGTCGTCGTCGGCGTCTGTCACCGCTCCCACTCGCGGATGCTGACCCGGCCGCTGCTCTACACGGCGATCACCCGCGCCCGCAACAGCTGCGTGCTGGTGGGGGACCGGGCGGCGCTCGGTGCGGCGGTCCAGCGCGGCGACGGCGGCGGTCGCCACTCGGGGCTGGCGGAGCGCCTGCGCGGCTGAGAGCCCTGGCCGGCAGGACGTTCGTCCGATCCGGGTTCCGTCGGCATCTACCCTCAGACTCGCCGCCAATGAGAAGACCCCTCGGCCTGCTCCTCCTCCTCGTCGCGTCCACGGCTCTGATGCTTCCCGCGACTGCGCCGGCGGCGATCGGAGCATCGAGAAAGTCGGTCGAAGTCCTGATCGAACTGCGCCATCCCGGTGGCCTCTACGAATTCGTCAAGGCCGTCTCGGACCCGACCTCGCCGCGCTACCGCGACTACTCCACGGTCGAGCAGCTGATCGCCCGCTTCGGCGCCCCCAAGGACGCCAGGAACGCGACCCTGGCCTGGCTCGCCGCCCGCGGCCTGCACGGGACCGTCGGGCCGACGGGGGCCTACGTGACGGTGCCGGTCGCGGCCGCCCAGGCCGAGAGGTTGCTGCCCCGTCGCGGCGGGGCCAGCGCCTCGGCCGCAGCCGGCGTCAGCCGCGCCGTGCCGGCGGCGCTGCGCGGCGCGGTGACGGCGATCGGCGTGTTCAGCGACCACCGGGCCGTCACCAAGAACGTCGCCTCCGCCACCGGCGCCGGCGCCGAGCTCGCCGCGAAGAAGGAAGGGAACTACAGCTCCGTCCTCACCCACAGCGGCACCGGCGGCGGCTGCGCGGCCGGCCGCACCGGTCCCGGCGCTCCGCTCGACGAACCGTTCACGCCGAACCAGTACCTGGGCGCCTACGGTCTCGCCTCGATGCACGGCCGCGGTCTCAGGGGCGAAGGTCAGACGGTCGCCGTGGTCGAGGTCGACGGCTTCCACCACAGCGACATCGAGAGCTTCGACAGGTGCTTCGGCGCGAAGACGCCGCCGATCCGCGTCGTCCCGGTCTTCCCGCTGACCAAGCCCTACCCCGGCGGGGCGGAGACGACCCTCGACCTCGAGGTGCTCTCGGTCGGCGCCCCCGGCCTCGACGGCATCGACGTCTACGAGGGAGGCGGGACCCCGCTGACGATCCTGCTGACCGCCGCCACCGCACTCGGTTCGCGGGGGCACCACCCCGACGTGATCTCGATCTCGCTCGGGATCTGCGAGCCGAGATACTCCGGCCACCTCGTCCTGCGGCGGGCGATGGACAACGTCTTCGCGGTCGCCGCCGGGGCGGGGATCTCGACCCTGGTCGCCGCCGGCGACACCGGCTCCAGCGGCTGCAGGGTCAACAGCAAGACGGGTACGACGGCGGTGCCGCTGCGCACCGTCAGCCTCCCCTCCAGCTCCCCCTTCGTGACCGCGGTGGGCGGCACCAACCTCCGACTCGACGCGAAGAACCGGATCAGGTCGGAGATCGTCTGGAACGACTGGCCCGAACTCGCCGGCGGTGGCGGTGGCGGGGTCAGCCTGCTCTCGCCGAAGCGGCCCTGGTGGCAGCAGGTCCCGGGGCTGGAGCGGTTCGGGACCGGTCGCATCGTCCCCGACATCGCCGCGCTCGCCGACGTCTTCCCGGGCTACGCGTTCTTCTGCACCTCGCCCGAATGCGCCGCTCTGCCGCAGCTCGCGACGCCGGGCTGGACCTCGATCGGCGGCACCAGCGCCGCGGCCCCGCTGATGGCCTCCGGGGTCGCCCTCGCCAACCAGTACGCCGAACGCCATGGCAAGGCGGCGGTCGGCTTCGCCAACCCGCTCCTCTACCGCTTCGGCGCCGCCGCCAAGAGCCGCCGCACGGTCTTCCGCGACGTCACCAAGGGGAACGACGACCTCGGCGCGCTGCTGCCGAAGGACGTCGGTGGTGGCCACCCGCTGGGCTGTTGCGGGGCGCGGCCCGGCTACGACTGGGCCAGCGGCTGGGGATCGCTGAAAGTGCTCGGTTTCGCCAAGGCCGCCGCCCGCGCCGCGCCGTAGAGTCGGTCTCGAAGCTCACGTGTGCGGCTGGCGAGCGGCCGGACCAGGCGGGGCAAGGACGCAGGGAGGCCGAATAGCAGAGCCATTTTGGTCGACCGAGGCCGCCGCACCGCGCGGTGGCCGCCGCCGCCAGGCGTGCGTGGGGGTTTCGAGACAGACTCTTAGCGCCGCGACGTTGTGGGACCCTGGCGAGAGCCAGGTGAACGGCGAGGAGACAGCGAGGGATTCGGAGGGGCGTGGCGCCCCCGCGCGCCGGCGCCCGCAGCTGCCGCTGCTGGAGATCGGCATGACCCTGGCGGGGATCGCGCTGCTGGCGGCGCTGGTCCTCGGTCTCCCCCCGCTCCGCCACGCCGTCGAAGCGGCGCTGCACGGCGACACGACCGAAGTCCGCCATCAGATCGACAAGCTCGGCGTCGCCGGCCCGCTGCTGATCGTCGCCCTGACCCTGATCCACGCGGTGGTGATGTACCCGGCCGAGATCGTCAACGCCGCCGCCGGGTTCGTCTTCGGGTTCTTCCCCGCCCTGGCGATCGTCACGGCCGGCTGGCTGCTCTCGGCGCTGCTCTGTTACGCGGTCGGCACCAGGGTCGCCAGGCCCCTGCTCGACCGCTGGTTCGGAGTCGAGCGCTTCGAGCGCTTCGAGCGGATGATCGAGCGCGGCGGCGTCCCCCTGCTGCTGGCGCTGCGACTGATTCCGATCGTCCCCTTCAGCCTCGTCTGTTACGCCGCCGGCGCGGCCCGGGTGCCGGTCTGGCGCTTCGTCTGGACCACCCTGGTCGGCTACATGCCGATCACCGCCCTGGCCGTCTACTTCGGGACCAGGCTGGAGGGCCTGAAGGTCACCGATCCCCTGGTCGTCGGCTCGGTCGCGGCCCTGCTGGCGCTGATCTTCATCGGCAACTGGATCGTGCGCCGCCAGGCGGGCTCCACCGACGGAGAGGTCAGCCGACCCGCTTGACGCGAAAGCGGAAGAGGGCGGGGGTGGCGTCGACGTTCCCCGCCGAGTTCCGCGCCTTGACCCGAACGACGTGGCGCCCGACGGCGTAGCGACGCACGAACCTGGCCGAGCAGCGACGGAAGGGCGCCCGGTCAACCTTGCAGAGGAAGCTGACGCCCGCCTGATTGGAGCCGAAGCGGAAGACGACCTGCGCGGTGCGCCCGCGCGTGAAGACGACCATCCGCGGGTGTCGCCGGAAAGAGGTGCTCGGCGCTTCGAGGGTCACCCCCGGCACTGGGATCGTCGCTTCGCCCGCCGACGCCGGCGCCGGCGGTTCTTCGGAGCCCCAATCACCGGGCGCGACAAACACTTCGCCCGCTGAACCCGGAGGCGAGCACGGTTCGGGCGCTACGGGGGTGATATCCCCGTGGGCGGCTTTTGCCGCGGCAAGGGATTCGACCAGACCACCTCCCACCGCGCAAGGACCATACGGAACCATCGGCGTGCCGGTTCCGACCAGAGCGGCCCGCAGCGGGCCGGCCGTCGCAGCCGGTTCCGCCTCGCTCATCAAGGCGACCGTTCCCGCCGCATGGGGCGCCGCCGCCGAGGTGCCGCAGAAGCGCCACGTCAGCCCGGCATCGCGATGGGCGAAGAAGGTCGTGGCATTGCAGTCGGTGGCCACGATGTCAGGCTTCGAGACGATTTCGGCCGAGGGCAGTGCAGGCGCTGGCGCCACTCCTTCGACCGGCCCGAAGTAGTGCGTCGTTGGCCCTCGCGACGAGTATTCCTCGGGCGCGGTGCCGTTGTTGAAGGGAACCGCGCCAACCGCGATTGCGCTGGCGGCGCCGGCATGCCCGAAGACGGTGGGGCCAACCACGTCGCCCCCCCCGGACCTCGGGTACTCGGTCGCGCTGACCCCGCCGCCGTTTTGCAGCAGCGCGAACTTGAGGCGTGGAATCGTGCCCGAGTAGCGGTTCACGACCAGCTGCACGGTCTTTTCCGACGCGCTTTGGTTGGTCCACTGGACGATCTCGACCGGTCGCTGCGTCGCGAGGTTGTCTTCGGCCGCCCCGGTCACCAATTCGCCGTTAGCGTTGAGCAGGAAGGCATCGAGGTCCGTACCGACACCCTGCCACGGTTCCGCCCACTGGAGATCGATCGTAAGCGTCGCTTCGGGTTCGACTTTGATCCCAAACGTCCTGTCGGTATTCGGTCCGGGGTTGAAGTCGATGCAGTGGGTGCCATTGACGCCCGCGAGGGCCTGTATTTCCGCAGGGCAGCCGCCCGAGTCGCGGTATTCGGGAGCTTCCCAGGAGGCGATTTCGTTTTCGCCTTCGAAGAGGTTGTCGTTGCCGGCCGACGAGAGGTAGGTGACGCCTTCGCCGGTGACCTTGTTTACCGCCGCCGCGACCGGACCGTCCTGGAAGAAGGGCTCTTCGAAGTAGACGACGTCGTCGGCGATGGCGCTGGCGCCGGCACCCCCCGCGGCGACCGGCCTGGCCAGCCGTTCGATGTTCTGCGCGAACGATTCTTCGCCGAGGAACGCCGTCGCGAAGGCCAGCGATGCATGGGGTGCGACGTCGTGGACGATCTGCAGCATCGCCCGGCCCTCGTCCTCGCCTCCGCCGAAGAGGTCATCTTCGAGGACGCTCACCGCAGCCTGCTGACCGCTGCAGGTGCCGGCGGGACCCGGAAGGTCGTTGCTCTTGACGTCTTCATGGGCGGACGCCCACTCACGGGTTTCCATACCTGGGCGTTTTCATTCGTTGCTTTTGCCTTTCACTTGCCTCTTATTTGGATGAGGACGTGGTCAGTCCCCTTGGAATGCGAAGTTCTGGGGAGCCTCATGCTCTTTTGGGTGGTTGAAGATTTCGTCTGGTTTATGATCAATCCGCATTACGGCTGGCGACGCTACCGCCAACAGGAAGTTGTCTGGCACCCGCGCTGGTTTTGGATTCTTCCCGCAGACCATTGGGCAATGCTCGCGATAAGTTTTATACTTCTCGCATGGTCGCATCACAAATCGTAAGCGAGTTAAAGCGGAAGCTGTTCCACTTGCTTTGTTTAATCTACGCAGGTCTCTACGCCTTTTTTCCCAAAGTGGTCTGCCTTCGCATGATGGGCGTCTTGGGCTTCCTGATTGTTTTTCTCGAATGGTGTCGCTTCCGTTCGCCTGCGCTCAACCGCTGGGCTTGGGACCACTTCGGCGGCATCGCGCGAGACTGGGAAAAGAACAAGCTATCCGGTGTTTTCTGGACATGGCTGGGAAGTTACTTAACGATGCTTATCTTTCCAAGACGGGCCATCGTGTTCACCGCTTTAGGGTTCGCAATTTTCGGAGACGCCGCCGCGGCTGTCGTGGGGAAATTATGGGGCCGACATCTTTGGCCCGGGGGTCCTGGGAAAAGCGTTGAAGGATCGGTGGCCTTTGCCTTGGCGTCGACGGCGGCGGGGATTTGGTTTCTGCCGATTCATGTTGTCCTCGTTTCGGCGATCGTTGTGGCTGGCCTTGAATCTCTTCGTTTTCCTTT
>JADGPJ010000033.1 GCA_017882505.1 Solirubrobacterales bacterium
GTCGGCGGCATCCTCACCGAGCTGGTCTCCTGGCAGTCGATCTTCCTGATCCAGGTGCCGGTGGCGCTGGCGGCCGCGGTGCCGATCCTCGCCGTCGCCAGGCACGAGGCGGCGACCAAGATCATCGAACCGGAGCTGCGGCGGACCGGCCGGCCGCACCTCTGGGCGAACCTCGCGCTGGCGATGGTCTCGGCGGCGATCGCCGCCGCCCTCTTCCTGCTGGTCCTGCTGCTGATCGAAGGCTGGCGCCTGAGCCCGATCGGGGCGGCGATCGTCGTCTCGGTGATGCCGCTGGCGGCGATCCTCGGCAGCCGCCTCGCGCCGCTCGTCCCCTCCGCCCGGGCGCGGGCGGCGGCCGGCGCGATCCTCGTCTCCGGCGGCCTCGCCGGCCTGGCGCTGCTGCCGAGCGCCGAGGTGGCGCTGACGGTGCCACCCCAGGTGCTGGTCGGCGTCGGCCTCTCGCTGGTGCTCTCGGCGCTGACCGAGACCGCGCTCGGCGGCCGCGCCCCGCAGGCGATCCACGGCGGCTGGACGATCTCCGCCCGCCACGCCGGCGTCGTCATCGGGCTGCTCGCGCTGACGCCGGTCTTCACCGCCGACATCGCTCAGCAGCGCGAAGACGCGATCGATGCCGGCACCGCGGTGATCCTCGACTCGCCGGTCAGCCCGCTGCTGAAGATCGACCTGGCGCGGAAGATCGGCGACCGCCTCGACTCCGAGAAGGGCAAGGTGCCGACCCTGGGGCCCGTCTTCGACCCGCTGCCCTCGGATCCCGGCGAACGCGCCGAAGTCGAACAGCTGCGCGGCGAACTCCAGGACCAGCTCGATCGCGGCGCCACCCACGCCTTCAGCACCTCGTTCGGGCTGGCGGCGCTGCTCGGCCTGCTGGCGCTGATCCCGATCGCGCTCTCGCGCAGGGTGGATCTGTGAGCGCGCCCAGCGCCAACGACGGGCGCTGGCGGGCGCGGATCCTGGTCGGCGCCGCGATCGTGGCGACCCTGGCGCTGGTCGGCGTCTACCTGGCCGCCGGGGGTTCCTCGTACACCCCGGAGAAGACGCAGGATCCGTGTAAGCCCCGTTCCTGGAGCGATCCCCAGAGCCTCGGCGAAATCGCCAACCAGTTCTCCATCTCCGCCCTCGACGGCGCCGCCTGTCAGCTCGGCGTCAGCCGCGAGACCCTGGCCAGGGCCCTGGCCACGACCGCGGCGCGGGAACGCTTCGCCAAGCGCTACGGGATCGATGACGCGAAACTGACCAGGGCGATCCGCGCCGGGCTGTTGAGGGCGGTCGACGACGCCGAAAAGGCCGGCGCGCTGAGCCCGCTGATCGCCGGTCCGCTGCGGGCCACGGTCGAAGAAATCCCGCTCGACCAGGCGATCGAACTCGTCAAGGACGCCAAATCGGCGATCGGCACCTTCCAGGACTTCCTCGGCCCCGCCCGAAACCTGCTCGAAGAACTGCTGCCCTAGGCGTCGGCGCTCCGGCGACCGCTCAGGATCTGGTCGCGCGCCAGACCCAGAGCATCGCCAGCGGCTGCAGCGGCAGCCGCGCCCAGAGCGCCCAGCGCGGAATCCGCTTCAAGTCGAGGCCCTCGATCTGCTCGGGATTGACCGCCATGTGGATGTTCGCCGGGAAGACGGCGAGCAGCAGGCCCAGCAGCCACCAGCGGCCGCAGCGACGGGTGGCGGGGTGGAGGACGGCTGCGGCGCCGGCGATCTCGGCGACGCCGCTGACCGCGACCGCCTGCTTCTTCAGCGACCCGATCGCCGGCGGCACGATCGCTTCGAAGAAGCGCGGTTTGACGAAGTGCATCGTCCCCGTGTAGGCGAAGAAGACGGCGAGTACGGCGCGCGAGCGGCTCATCGAGCGCGCAGTCTCCCAGCTCGCACGGATCAGCGCCGAACGGGCGGAAACCACAACCAGCGCGCCAGCTAAGGTCAGGTCCGTGCCCGAATTCATGCTCAACCCCGCCTACACGCCGACCGCGGACCAGCCGAAGGCGATCGCCGGCCTGGCCGAAGGGCTGGAAGCCGGTGAGCGGTTCCAGACCCTGCTCGGGGCGACCGGCACCGGCAAGACCTTCACGATGGCGGCGACGATCGCCGCGGTGCAGCGACCCGCGCTGGTGATCGCCCATAACAAGACGCTGGCGGCCCAGCTCTGCAACGAGTTCCGCGAGTTCTTCCCCGAGAACGCGGTCGAGTACTTCGTCTCCTACTACGACTACTACCAGCCCGAGGCCTACGTGCCGGCCCAGGACCTGTACATCGAGAAGGACTCCTCGGTCAACGACGAGATCGACCGCCTGCGCCACGCGGCGACGGCGGCGCTGTTCGCCCGCCGCGACGTGATCATCGTCGCCTCGGTCTCCTGCATCTACGGGATCGGCTCGCCGCAGACCTACAACGAAAAAATGCAGCTGTTCAAAGTCGGGGCGTCGATCGACCGCGACGAGGTGCTGCGCAAGCTGGTGAAGATGCAGTACAGCCGCAACGACTCGGTGCTCGGCCGCGGCGCCTTCCGGGTCCGCGGCGAGGTGCTGGAGATCATGCCCGCCTACGCCGAGTCGGCCTACCGGATCTCCCTGTTCGGCGACGAGATCGAGGGGATCCAGCACTTCGACCCGCTGACCGGCGAAGTCCTCGACACGATCGACCACGTCTCCGTCTGGCCGGCCTCGCACTACGTGACCAAAGACGAGACGGTGGAGCGGGCGGTGGAGGACATCCGCGCCGAACTGGAATCGCGGACCGCCGAACTCGAGACCGAGGGTAAGCAGCTGGAGGCGCACCGGCTGCGCCAGCGCACCGCCTACGACATCGAGATGATCAAGGAGCTCGGCTTCACCTCGGGGATCGAGAACTACTCGCGGATCCTCGAGAACCGGCCGCCGGGCACCCCCCCGCACACGCTCATCGATTACTTCCCCGACGACTTCGTCGTCTTCGTCGACGAGTCCCACCAGACGATCCCGCAGATCGGCGGCATGTACGAAGGCGATAGATCGCGGAAGCAGACGCTGATCGACTTCGGCTTCCGGCTGCCATCGGCGATCGACAACCGGCCGCTCAAATTCGAAGAGTTCCTCGACCGCGTCGACCGCCTGGTGATGGTCTCGGCGACGCCGGGCAACTTCGAGCGGGCGGAGTCGACACGGATCGTCGAGCAGATCGTTCGACCGACCGGGATCATCGACCCCTACATCGAGGTGCGGGAGACGAAGAACCAGATCGACGACCTGATGAACGAAGTGCGGGTCGTCGCCAAATCCGGCGACCGGACCCTGGTCACCACCCTGACCAAGAAGATGGCCGAGGACCTGACCGCCTACCTGCTCGAGTACGGGATCAAGGTGCGCTACCTGCACTCGGAGATCGACACCCTGGAACGGATCCAGATCGTCCGCGACCTGCGCCTCGGCGAGTACGACGTACTGGTTGGGGTCAACCTGTTGCGCGAGGGGCTCGACCTGCCGGAGGTCTCGCTGGTCGCGATCCTCGACGCCGACAAGGAGGGCTTCCTGCGTGGTGAGACCAGCCTCGTGCAGACGATCGGCCGCGCCGCCCGCAACGTCAACGGGCGGGTGCTGATGTACGCCGACAAGGAGACCGACGCGATGCGGGCGGCGATGAGCGAGACGGACCGCCGGCGGGCGATCCAGCTGGCCTACAACGAGGAGCACGGGATCACGCCGGAAACCGTTCGCAAGGGCATCTCCGAGATGTCGCAATTCCTGGCGATGGAGGACCGGGCGCCGGCCAAGCGCCGCCGCAAGAGAAGCGACGACTTCGCCAGTCCCGAGGAGCTGGAGAGGACGATCGTCGAGCTCGAGGAGGAGATGCTCGCCGCCGCCGACGACCTCCGCTTCGAGGAGGCCGGCCGCATCCGCGACGAGCTCAGAGAGCTGCGCCGCGACCTCGACGGGATGACCGCCGGAGCGTAGGGCCGGTTCTCAGTCCAGGAGCTTCGCCGCCTTGGCGCTGTCGGTGAAGAATTCGCCCCGCACCGTCTTGCCGTTCTCGTACTTCATCGACCGCTCCTCCGAGTGGCAGCTCGTCCGAGGTGATCCAGATCGCGTTCTCGGTGGAGGACTCCCCCAGGGTGGCCAGGTCGCCTCGCGCGAATGCCTGGTAGTCGGAACGGGCGCTGTCGACGTTCGACATCTCTCTCCTCCTCTGTTGTCCCCGCCCGGAACCAACCTATCCTCTCGATACTTTTCGCACAAGGAAGCGGCTCGTTCGTCTGGCTAAGCTGATGCCGTGGCCATCGACGTAACCGAAGCGACCTTCGATCGCGACGTGATCGAGCTCTCGAAGAAGACCCCGGTGGTCGTCGACTTCTGGGCCGAGTGGTGTGGCCCCTGCAAAGCCCTGAGCCCGGCGCTGGAAGCGGCGGAGGCGAGCCGCGGCGGCCGGGTGCTGCTGGCCAAGGTCGACGTCGACTCCAACCAGGCGCTGTCCGGGCGCTACGGCGTGCAGGGAATCCCCGCGGTCAAGGCCTTCCGGGACGGCAAGGTCGCCGGCGAGTTCGTCGGCGCCCTGCCGCCGGCAGAAGTCGAGGCGTTCTTCGACTCGCTGGTCCCCTCGAAGGCCGACGAGCTGCTGGCGGCCGGCGACGAGCTCTCGCTGCGCGAGGCCGCCGAACTCGAGCCCCGCCGCGCCGACATCGCCGTCGCACTGGGCCGCGCCCGGCTCGAGCGTGGGGCTGAGGACGAGGCGCTGGAAGCGGTCGAGTCCCATGCCGGCGACTTCGCCGCCGAAGGCATCGCCGCCCGGGTGCGGCTGACCAAGGCCGGCATCGGCACCGATGCCTTCGCCGCGCTCGACCGCCGCGAGCGAGACGTCGCCTTGGACGGCCTGCTCGACGAGCTCGAGACTGTGGGCGGCGGGTCCAACGGCGACGCGCCGGAGGACGCCCGCGACCTCCTTCGCCGGGCGATCGTCGGCATCCTCAGCGAAGGCGACCCCGCCGACCCGGCGGCTCGCGACTACCGCCGCAAGCTCTCCGCCGCCCTCGGCTGAGTGGGCCCCGAGGGGCGGTCGTAGTTCCTTCCGGATAGCGGAGAAAACTACGACCGGACTTGGCGCCTGGGTGGGGAGTTGCGACGCAGCTCGCTCCGGCGACGCTCCAAGAGGATGCGCAGTCGGTCGCCGACCACAGCCGGTTCGCGTTCGATTCGGCGGGCGGTGATCCGAATCGCGTCTACTCCTGCGAGCTTGAGCTCCTCGATGCGCAGCGGGTCGCGCTCGAATGCGGCGCGCGTCCGGTGTACCTCCCAACCGTCAACTTCCACGGCGAAGCGCTCGGCTTCCCAGTAAGCGTCAATCTCCTGCGCCTCTACATAGGTGTTCAGCGCCGGCCTTGGCAGCCCGGCTTTCCTTACGAGGTCGAGGAAGAGCCGCTCGGAACGGGCCCGGCTAAACGCCGGGTCGCGGTAGAGCTCGACGGCGCTGCGGAGTCGGCTCCGCCCAGGATGCCCGCCGGCCCGGACCAGGAGTGAGTCGAGCGGGCCGATGTCGAGCAGTCCCATCCGCTCCGCCTTCTCGACGGAGCGATTCAGCCCCCTGTCTCGGACTTCGCCCGCCATGTCGAGCAGAGTCCGCGGGACGGAGGTGGTGGCGATTCCCTCGGTTTCCGCGAGGTCCTCTTCCTCGAGGATGGTCGAGTGATGAATTCGCACTCCTGGTCGTTGGTGACCGCGGATCGGGACGGTCACGTGCGGAAGCACTGGACAGAAGTCGGTCAATCCCCAGAGCCACCCGCTCGAAGTATGGCTCAGAAGCGCTCCGCTCCCACAGGTGAGAACCGCGGCCAGACAACGCCCGTGCGAGGAGATCGCATCGTGGCCAACGCCATATGCGCCTCGCAGCACCCGATGCAACCGGCCCGACTGCACGCCCCTGGCGATCGCTGCCTCGGAGTAACCGAGCTCGATCAGCTGGGAGTGGGAGACGATTCCGTATTGCCTCCCCGCCAGCTGAGCCAACTCGCCGTGCAGTCGTACTTCCTTCCGCATACCGGAAGTAAGAGCGACGGCTGCCGCAACTCTCCCCGTCTCGCGTTGCACCGGTCGTAGTTCTTTCCGCATAACGGAGGGAACTACGACCGCCCTGGGGGGACATCCCTGAGGGAACATCTGTTCGCCTGCGTAGAATCGCAACCAGTGGCCGCTTCAGAGCGCATAGTGATCTCGGGGGCCCGGGAGCACAACCTCAAGGACATCGACGTCGAGCTGCCCCGGGACGCGCTGATCGTGATCACCGGGCTCTCGGGGTCCGGCAAGTCGAGCCTTGCCTTCGACACGATCTACGCTGAGGGGCAGCGCCGCTACGTCGAGTCGCTCTCCTCCTACGCGCGCCAGTTCCTCGGGCTGATGGAGAAGCCGGACGTCGACTCGATCGAGGGGCTCTCGCCGGCGATCTCGATCGACCAGAAGACGACCTCGCGCAACCCGCGCTCGACGGTCGGCACCGTGACCGAGATCTACGACTACCTGCGGCTGCTCTGGGCCCGGATCGGGGTGCCGCACTGTCCCACCTGCGGCGAGCTGATCGCCGGCCAGTCGCAGGAGCAGATCGTCGACCGGCTGATGACGATCGAGGACGGGACCAAATTCATGGTCATGGCCCCGGTCGTCCGCGGCCGCAAAGGCGAGTACGGGAAATTGATCGAGCAGATGCGGCTCGAGGGCTACTCGCGGGCCAAGGTCAACGGCGAGCTGCTGCGGCTCGACGAGGAGATCGTCCTCGACAAGAAGTTCAAACACGACATCTCCGTCGTCGTCGACCGGCTGGTGATGAAAACGGACCTGCGCCGGCGCCTCTCGGAGTCGGTCGAGGCCGCCGCCGGCCTCGCCGCCGGCCTGATCGAAGTCGAGATCCTCGACCAGAAGAAGAGCGAGCCGCTGCTCTTCTCCGAGCAGTTCGCCTGCCTCAACTGCGGCACCTCGATCCCCGAGCTGGAGCCGCGGATCTTCTCCTTCAACTCTCCCCACGGCGCCTGTGATCGCTGCCACGGGCTCGGTTTCCAGCGGGTGATCGACCCCGAGCTGGTCGTCCCCGACCCGACCCTCTCGCTCGCCGAGGGCGCGCTGCAGCCATGGAACCGCGGCATCACCGCCTACTGGAAGCGGCTGATCGCCGCCGTCGCCGACGAGTACGGCGTCGACGCCGACAAGCCCTGGTCGAAGCTGAAGAAGTCCGAGCAGGAGACCTTCCTCTACGGGACCGGCGAGGACCGCCACCTCGTCACCTACACCAACCGTTTCGGCCGCCGCCGCTCCTACAAGGTCCGATTCGAGGGTATCGTCAACAACCTCCAGCGCCGCTACGAGGAGACCGACTCCGAGACCAATCGCGAGCGGATCGAGGGCTACATGGCCGAGCAGCCCTGCCCGCAGTGCGAAGGCGCCAGGCTGCGGCCGGAGAGCCTCGCGGTCAAGGTCGGCGGCATCAGCATCGCCGAGTACAGCGACCTCTCCGCCCGCGCCGCGGCGGAGTGGATCGCGAACCTGGAGATGAACGACACCGAGCGGGCGATCGCGCGGCTGATCGTGCGCGAGATCACCGAACGGCTCGCCTTCCTCGAGAACGTGGGCATCGGCTACCTCTCGCTCGCCCGTTCGGCTCGCTCGCTCTCCGGCGGCGAGGCGCAGCGGATCCGCCTCGCGACCCAGATCGGCTCCAGCCTGGTCGGCGTCATGTACGTGCTCGACGAGCCCTCGATCGGCCTCCACCAGCGCGACAACGAGAAGTTGATCGCGACCCTCGACCGCCTCCGCGACCTCGGCAACACGGTGATCGTCGTCGAGCACGACGAGGGGACGATGATGGCCGCCGATCATCTCGTCGACCTCGGCCCCGGCGCCGGCGAGCACGGCGGCCACATCATCGCCGCCGGCACCCCGCAGGAAGTCGCCAAGAACCCGGCCTCCCTGACCGGGCAGTACCTCTCCGGCAAGCGCAAGATCGACGTCCCCGAGGAGCGCCGCCAGCCCAGCGGGGCGCTGCTGATCCGCGGCGCTCGCGAACACAACCTCAAGAACGTCGACGTGACGATCCCGCTCGGTGTCTTCTGCTGCGTCACCGGCGTCTCCGGCTCCGGCAAGTCGACCCTGGTCAACGAGACCCTGCACCACGCGGTCGCCAACCGGCTGCACCAGGCGAAACTGCGTCCCGGCGCTCACGACGGCATCGACGGCCTCAGCCAGATCGACAAGATCATCAACATCGACCAGTCGCCGATCGGCCGCACGCCGCGCTCCAACCCCGCCACCTACACCGGCGTCTTCGACCACATCCGCCAGCTCTTCACCCAGACCCAGGAGTCGCGGGCGCGCGGCTACAAGCCGGGCCGCTTCAGCTTCAACGTCAAAGGCGGCCGCTGCGAGGTCTGCAAGGGCGACGGCCAGATCAAGATCGAGATGCACTTCCTGCCCGACGTCTACGTGCCCTGCGAGCAGTGCCACGGCAAGCGCTACAACCGCGAGACGCTCGAGGTCCGCTTCAAGGGCAAGAGCATCTCCGACGTGCTGGAGATGTCGGTGGAGGACGCCGTCGAGTTCTTCGAGAACGTGCCGAAGATCGCCCGTCGTCTGCGCACCCTGCACGACGTCGGCCTCGACTACATCCGCCTCGGCCAGCCGGCGACGACGCTCTCCGGCGGCGAGGCGCAGCGGATCAAGCTGGCCACCGAGCTCTCCAAAGTCGCCACCGGCGACACCCTCTACATCCTCGACGAGCCGACCACCGGCCTTCACTTCGCCGATGTACAGCGCCTGCTCGACGTCCTCGGTCGCCTCGTCGACGCCGGCAACACCGTGGTCGTGATCGAGCACAACCTCGACGTGGTCAAGACCGCCGACTGGCTGATCGACCTCGGACCCGAGGGCGGCGAAGGCGGGGGAGAGGTGGTCGCCACCGGCACCCCCGAGGAGGTCGCCGCGGTCGCCGGGTCCTACACCGGCAGCTTCCTCTCGGGCATGGTCGAGCCGGCCCAGCCCAAGCGCGGCGGCAAGCGCCGCCTCCCGGTCGCCGCCTAGCCCTGTCCCGATCCAGAGGCTGAGGCTGCCGGCCCAGGGTCTCACGGGCGCTAAGTAGCTTCCACGGAGGAGACGCCGGGTTCCTCCCCGATGTGCGCGTGCCACCGCGCTGAGAAGTTGTAGGTGGTTGCAAACGCTTAAAACGCGAAAGGTCGGGCCCTCATACGGTAGGTCGACCAGTTCGGGAACGTACGTTGACACCAGACCTCAGGAGGTCGGATTGTGAAATCGAGGAGATCCAGGATTGGACTTGCAATGATCGCCGCGGGGGGCCTGATTGTCCTCTCGGTGATCGCGGCAGGCTGCGGCGGCGGTGGAGGCAGCGGTCCGAAGATCGCGCTGCTGCTGCCGGAGTCGAAGACGAGCCGGTATGAATCGCATGATCGACCCGAATTCGAAACCAAGGTCGAAGAACTCTGCGAAGAATGCGAAATCATCTACAGCAACGCCAACCAGAGCACGAGTGAACAGCAGTCCCAGGCCGAAGCGGCACTGACCAAGGGCGCCAACGTGCTCGTCCTCGATGCGGTCGACGCGACGGCCGTCGGGTCGGTGGTCAAGAAAGCCAACGAAGAAGAAGTCCCCGTCGTCAGCTACGACCGCCTGATCCTCGGCGCGAAGGTCGACTACTACGTCTCCTTCGACAACGTCAAAGTCGGCGAACTGCAGGGCGAATCGCTGTCGGCGAAACTCAAAGAAGACGGTAGCCCGAGCGGCCCGATCATCATGATCAACGGCTCTCCAACCGACAACAACGCGAAGCTGTTCAAACAGGGCGCGACCGAAGTGTTCGAAAAAGAAGGCGTGAACGTCGCCAAGTCCTACGACACCCCGGACTGGAGCCCGGATCAGGCCCAGAACGAGATGCAGCAGGCGATCACCGCGCTCGGAAAGAACGGGTTCGCGGCCACCTACGCGGCCAACGACGGAACGGCCGGAGGTGCGATCGCGGCGATGAAGGCGGCCGGGATCGAACCGGCGTCGAAGCCGACCACCGGTCAGGACGCCGAACTCGAAGCGATCCAGCGGATCCTCGTCGGCGAACAGTTCATGACCGTTTACAAGGCGATCACGCCGGAGGCGGAAGCGGCGGCTGAAATCGCGGTTGCCCTCGCCGAAGAAGAAGAAGTGCCGTCCGGCCTCGTCAACGGCAAAACCAACAACGAATTGGAAGACGTCCCCTCGGTGCTGCTCGAACCGATAGCGGTCACCAAGGAAAACATCAAAGACACCATCGTCAAAGACGAATTCTGGACCACGGCGGAAATCTGCACGGCGCCCTACAAGGCCGCCTGCAAGGAAGCCGGCATCGAATAGTCCAGCGCACGCCCGGGGCGGGTCGTATAGTGCGATCCGCCCCTGGCGTTCGGCTATGACGGGATATCGATGAACGGGAACGGTGCGATCCTCTCGATGAAGGGGATCACCAAGAGCTTTGGCCCGGTCCAGGCCTTGGATGGCGTCGACTTTGAAGTCAATAGCGGCGAAGTGGTCGCCCTTGTCGGTGACAACGGCGCCGGCAAGTCGACCCTGGTCAAGGCGATCTCGGGGATCTACTCGATCGACGCCGGCGAGTTTTCGTTCGAAGGCACCCCGGCCAAGATCCATGGGCCCAACGACGCGACTTCGCTGGGGATCGCGACCGTCTACCAGGACCTCGCCCTCTGCGACAACCTCGACGTCGTCGCCAACCTCTTCCTCGGACAGGAGACGCTCGTGGGCGGCCCCGGGAGGCTGGTCCGCGCCCTCGACGAGACCAACATGGAGCACCGCTCCCACGAGTTGCTCGAGCAGTTCTCGGTCACGATCCCGAGCGTCCGCTCGGAGGTCGGCACCCTCTCCGGCGGCCAGCGCCAGCAGGTGGCCGTCGCCCGCTCGCTGCTGGGCGAACCGAAGGTCGTGATGCTCGACGAGCCCACGGCGGCACTGGGGGTCGTGCAGACCAAACAGGTGCTGGGGCTGATCAAGAAACTGCGCGAGCGCAACCTGGGCATCATCGTCGTCAGCCACAACCTCGCGAACGTCTTCGCGGTGGCGGACCGCATCTTCGTGCTCCGGCTCGGTCGCCGGGCGGGTGTCTTCACCACCAGCGATACCACCGAGGAGCAGATCGTCGGGTCGATCACCGGAGCGGAGTTCGGCAACGACCAGGAGCAGAAAGGGAGCGGATGAAGATCGGCGACCCCGACTACGCGGCACCCGCCGACGCGGCCGCGGAGCCGACCTCGGGCAGGGACATCGTGCGGCGCTTCCTCCAGGGCGACCTCGCATCGCTGAGGGTGATCCTCGCGATCGCGGCGATCTGGATCGTCTTCGAGCTCCAGAACGACCGTTTCCTCTCCGCGGTCAATCTCACCAACCTGTTTCTCCAGATCACCGCCGTCGGCCTGATCTCGGTTGGCGTCGTGATGGCGCTGCTGCTCGGCGAGATCGACCTCTCGATCGGCGCCGTCAGCGGCCTCGCCGCCGCGGTGATGGCGGTGCTGAACGTCCAGCAAGGTTGGGACCCCTATCTCGCCGTTGCCGCCGGGATCCTCACCGGCGCGATGATCGGCCTCCTGCAGGGAATGCTTTTCACGCGCTTCAGCATCCCGTCCTTCGTCGTCACCCTCGCGGGCTCCCTCGCCTGGCAGGGCGCGTTGCTGAAGGTTCTGGGGAATACCGGGACGGTGAACCTCTCCAACTCGCCGATCACCAAGCTCGCCAACACCTTCTACTCGCCCGGGGTCAGCTGGGCGATCATCGCCGTGGCGCTCAGCGTGTTTGCCCTGGTCACGCTCGCCGGCCACCGCAAACGGGTGGCGGCTGGCGTCACCACCGAGCCGATCGGGCTGATCATCGCCCGCATTGCGGTGGTCGCCGCGTTCGCGATCGTCGCGATCGTGATCCTGAACTCGGATCGCGGCCTGCCGTTGGCATTGATCATCCTCTTCGCCTTCGTGATCGGCTTCCAGCTGCTGACCACGCGCACGGTTTTCGGGCGCCACCTCTACGCGGTCGGCGGCAGCGCCGAGGCGGCGCGGCGGGCGGGGATAAGCGTCACCCGGATTCGCATCATCGCCCTCGTCCTTTGCTCCTCGATGGCGGCGGTGGGGGGGATCATGGCGGCTTCGCGCCTGCTCGCGGTCAACCAGAGCTCGGGCGGCAGCAACCTGCTGCTTGAAGCGATCGCCGGTCCGGTGATCGCCGGGACGAGCCTGTTCGGCGGCCGCGGCACGGTCTGGTCGGCGCTGCTCGGTGCGGTGGTGATCGGCTCGATCGCCAACGGCATGGATCTGCTGGCGCTGGAATCTTCGGTGAAATACATGATCACCGGCGGCGTCCTGCTGGCGGCCGTCATCGTCGATGCGGTGGCGCGGTCCCGCCGTCAGGCCGAGGGACGCATCTAGTACCCGCCTCGGGCGGGCGATACCCGAGCGAGGTTCTCCCGGTGCACGGCCTCGTAGGGCTCGAAGTAGCTGACCCAGCCGGCCGCGATCGATTCAGCCAGGACCTCCCTCAGCGGCAGCTCCCGCAACTCCGGCTCCTCGCCGCAGCGCTGCAGGAAGCGGATGTAGTCCTGCGTCGCGCGGATCAGGCCGGGCCCGTAGCCGCCGCCGGCGATCATCTCGGGATCGCCGTGGTTGGGCAGGACCCGAGCCGGATCGAACTCGAGCAGGCGGTCGAGGTCGCGGAGATGCGCCGGGAAGCTCTGCGGCTCGTCGACGTAGGTGACCGTGTCCTCGACCGTGTCGCCGGCGAGCAGGACCCGGGTCCGCTCGTTCCAGACGACTGCGGCGTCCTCGCTGTGGATGTCGACGTGGATCAGCTCCAGCCGCGTCCCGCCGACGGCGAGCTCCAGGCGCTCGTCGAAGCTCCTGGTCGGCATCACCAGCGGCGCGATGGCCGGCGGCCCCTCCAGCGTCCCGGCTTCGATCGCGTCCCGCTTCTCCGTAAGCAGCTCCGCGGTGCGGGCGGTGGCGATCACCTCGCAGTCGGAGAAGGCGGCGGTGCCGGCGACGTGGTCGAGGTGCCAGTGGCTGAGCAGGACGGTGATCCGCCGCACCCCCTCCGCTTCGAGCGTGGTGCGGATCAGGCGACCGTGCTCGACCGAGACGTGGGTGTCGTAGACGAGCGCCTCGTCGCCGTCGACCACGGCGTAGCTGGCGATGCCGAGCGAGATCGCGCCCTCGTCGACCCAGTTCGGTCCGGGCGCGAACCGGTGGCCGTCGACGCGCCCGTCGTAGAAGGCGAGGATGCCGTTCGCCGGGTGCAGGATGCGCGTGTGTGAGGTCAGGGCGCCGCCTCAGCGGGCGAACAGGAGCGAGGCGCCGATCGCGCCGCCGAGGTCGCCGAGGGTGACCACCCGCACCGCCGGCGGCTTTTCGTCGAGGAAGAGGTGCTTGCCCATCTCCTTCGTCAACGGCTCCATGTAACGCTCGCCAAAGCGAACGCCGAGGCCGCCGCCGATGATCACCGCTTCGGGGTCGAGCAGATTGACCGCCGAGGCGATGCCGGTGCCGAGCGCCTCGATCGCGCGGGCGATCAGGTCCTCGGCGAGGTGGTCGTTGTTGTCGATCGCCCGCTCCCAGATGCCGCTGGTGAGCCGGTCGCGTTCGTGCTTGCGCATCAGCTTGAAGAGGTCGGTCTTGACGCCATCGGCATGCTGGCGCCGCGCCTCGGCTTCCATCGCCCCGCGGCCGGCGTAGGCCTCCATGCAGCCCTTGCGCCCGCAGGGGCATTTGGCCCCGCCGCGCTTGACGACGATATGCCCGACCTCGCCGGCGGCGCCGCGCCCCAGCCAGGGCTTGCCGTCCAGCACCAGTCCGCCGCCGACGCCGGTGCCCCAGAAGACGCCGACCAGGCTCTTGAACTCGCGCCCGGCGCCGAGGTGGAACTCCGCCTCGGTCGCGACCTGGACATCGTTGCCGACCCGCACCTCGGCGCCCAGGGATCCCGTGAGAGTCGCACCCAGCGGGAAGCTCCCGTCCCAGCCGGGAAGGTTTCGAGCCCCCGTGACGACGCCGGTCTTCTCGTCGACGTCGCCGGGGGAGCCGACGCCGATGCCCTCCAGCGCGCTCGTCTCGACCTCGGCCTCGCCCGCCGCCTCGCGCAGCGCTTCGGCCATCGCCCCGGCGACGTCCTCGGGGCCACCGCTGGTTGGCGTCGGCCCGCGCGACTCCCCCAGCACCTTGCCGGTCGAGTCGACGATCGCGGTCTGGATCTTGGTGCCGCCGAGGTCGATGCCGCCGCGCAGGGTCGTGGCGCCGTCGCTCATGGCGTCAGTCCGAATCCGTCAGTGGCGTAGTAGGCGATCACGAAGAGGGTTCCGGCGACGATTATCGCCCAGTAGTACCAGTAGCGGCCGCCACGCTGCTTGTGGATCGCCATCTCACCCTCCGGCCGGGGACGTGCCCTGCAACGCCGCGATCAGCTCCTGGCTGATCGGATCGTCCTGGACTCCGGCGCCGACGAGGGTCGCGGTCTCGCCCTCGGCTGGCGATTCGATTGTCAGCGCGGTCATCCCGCTCTTGCGCTCGCTGGAGATCTTCAGCCCGGCTCGGTCCCAGACCGCGGCCTCGTCCTTGATCTTGTAGTTGCGCCCCTTGAACCCGTAGTTGAAGGCGTAGAGCTTGTCGGCGGTCAGGGCCAGCATCACCCGCTCCGGCAGCCCACCGGCTTTCTTCTTGTTGAAGAGCTTGATGCCGGCGTAGACGATGCCGCCCATCTGCGCCTTCGAGGCGACCATGCTGGCGGCGGCGCCGCCGCGGCGGAAGGCGGCGACCGCGATCGCCTCTTCGCCGTTGAGATGCGGAGCGGCGAGGTCGCGGTACTTCTGGCGCCACTCGATGACCTGCTCCGGGGTCATTTCGAACTTCGACATCGCCCGCGTCCTCTCCTCGACGGCCTTGCGGGCCGACCCTACTGCCGGGTCCTCTGGAAAGCTAGGTGCGTGGCCGATCTACGGGGCTGGCGATTGTGGTGGGCGAAGCGGCGCTGGTACGAGCGCAACCATCGCCGATTGCGCCGCTGGCGGATCGACCGCCACGCCGCCCGCGGCGGCTTCTACATCCGCCACCCGGTCGAGGGTGAGCTGCTGGAGGCGCTCGACGAGGGGCGCCTGAGGATCGGCAAGGGCACCCTGTTCGAGCCCGGCTGCTGGCTGACCCTGGCGCCGGAGGGTGAGATCGAGATCGGCGAGGGCTGCTTCCTCAACCGCAACACGATGATCGCCGCCCAGAAGCTGGTCAGGATCGGCGACCACACTATGTTCGCCAACGGCTGCTTCGTCGGCGACGCCGAGCACCGCTACGACGACCCGGACGTCCCGATCACCTGGCAGGGCTTCACTTCGAAGGGCCCGGTCGAGATCGGCTCCAACTGCTGGTTCGGCGTCAACTGCGCCGTCGCCAGCGGCGTCAGCATCGGCGAGCGCTGCGTGATCGGCGCCAACTCGGTCGTCACCCGAGACATCGAGCCGGGCACGATCTCCGCCGGCGCCCCGGCGAAGCCGATCCGCAAGATCGACTTCGCCGGCGGCTCCGACGCGGGCTCTACCTGAGGAAGCCCGTCGCTTCAACGGCCTGGAGGACTTCGCCGGCGGTGAACGGCGTCTCGAAGGGACCGTCGGAGGGGGGTGATGTTCCCGGGGGTCGCCCTCAGCAGCAGCCCGGCCACCGACGCGTGCCGGGCCTCGATCGTCAGGATCGAGAGCGCCGCGGCGACGGTCGACGGGGTGGCGATGTTGAGCGCCTGACCCGAGTAGGCGTGGACGCCGGTGTTCTCCAGCGCGACCGGACTGCCTATAATCGGAACCCGATGGCCGTGACCCGAAGGGCATGGACCGGATGAATTTGGACCTCCTCAGCGGCGATACCCCCACCAGGAACGCAGCCGTGAGCGTGTTTCGCGCCAAGGCTGCGCTTCGCGCTGCCCTCGAGCAGCCGCGACGGGATGGGCAGACGATCGGTCTGGTGCCGACGATGGGTTACCTGCACGAGGGGCACCTCTCGCTGCTGCGTGCCGCCCGCGCCGAGTGTGACCTGGTCGTGATGAGCCTCTTCGTCAACCCGACCCAGTTCGCGCCGGGAGAGGACCTCGACCGCTACCCGCGCGACGAGGAGCGCGACCTCTGGCTCGCCGGCGATGCCGGCGCCGACTTCGTCTACGCACCCGCCGTCGCCGAGGTCTACCCGGACGACTTCTCGACCGCGGTCGAGGTCGGCGGTCCGCTGACCGAGGTCTTCGACGGCGACCCCGCGCGCCGCGGCCCTGGGCACTTCCGCGGCGTCACCACCGTCGTCGCCAAGCTCTTCAACGTCGTCGGCCCGGATGTCGCCTACTTCGGCCAGAAGGACGCCCAGCAGGCGGCGGTGATCCGCCGCATGGTCCGCGACCTCGACTTCCCGGTGCGGATCGAGGTGCTGCCGATCGTCCGCGAGGCCGACGGTCTGGCGATGAGCTCGCGCAACGCCTACCTCGACCCGCGTGATCGCGAGCGTGCCGCCGCCCTCTCGCGCGCCCTCGGCGCCGTCGAGCGCACGATCCGCGAGGCCGGGTCGCTGCAGGCCGGGCTCGACGCGGGCCGCCGCGAGCTGGCGGGCGCCGGCATAGAGCCGGAGTACCTGGAGGCCCGCGACGCCGAGCGGCTGGAGCCGGTCACCGAGCTGGGCGGTCGCCCCGTCCTCGTCGCCGTCGCCGCCCAGGTCGGCGCCGCGCGATTGATCGACAACGTCTTGATTCACACCTGAACCTCGAACCGCGAAGGGGAGCCAGATGCAGAGGCAGATGCTGAAGTCCAAGATCCACCGTGCAACGGTCACCGATTGCGACGTCGACTACATCGGCAGCATCACGATCGACACCGAGCTGATGGCCGGCGCCGACCTGATCACCCACGAGCAGGTTCACGTCTGGGACATCGACAACGGCTCCCGCTTCGTCACCTACGTGATCGACGGCGAGTCCGGCTCGGGCACGATGCAGGTCAACGGCGCCGCCGCCCACCTGACCGAGCCCGGCCACAAGATCATCGTCGCCTCCTTCGGCGCCTACGACGAGAGCGATCTCGAGCGGTACGCGCCGCTGGTCGTCCACGTCGACGAGGAGAACCGATCTATCGCCGTCGACAGCCACCCGGAGGTGTTGCTCTCATGAGCTCCGGTGCCCGTTCCCACACCGCTCCGCCGCCCTCCGAGCGCCGGCCGGTGAGCCTGCCGCGCCTGGCCGAGATGAAGGAGAACGGCGAACCGATCGTGATGGTCACCGCCTACGACTATCCCTCGGCCCAGGTGGCCGAGGCGGCGGGTGTCGACGTCGTCCTGGTCGGCGACTCGGCGGCGATGGTGGTCCTCGGCCTTCCCGGTACCGAGCAGGTCTCGATGGAGGAGATGGTCGTCCTCGGCAAGGCCGTCCGCCGCGGCCTGAGGACGCCGCTGATGGTCGGCGACCTGCCGATGGGCAGCTACGAGGCCAGCAACGAGCTGGCGGTCCAGAGCGCCCAGCGGCTGGTCAAGGAGACCGGCTGCCAGACGGTCAAGCTCGAGGCCGGCGGGATCGCGGTCGAGCGGGCGCGGGCGATCGTTCGCTCAGGCATCCCGGTGATGGGCCACATCGGCCTGACGCCGCAGACCGCAACCGCCCTCGGCGGCTACAAAGCCCAGGGCAAGACCGCCGCCAGCGCGATCAAGCTCTGCGAGGAGGCCCTGGCGCTGCAGTCGGTCGGCTGCTTCGCGATCGTCTTCGAGGCGGTCCCGGCGGCGATCACGGAAACGATCGTCGAGAAGCTCCACATCCCTTCGATCGGCATCGGCGCCGGCCCCGCGACCTCCGGTCAGGTGCTCGTCTTCCACGATCTGCTCGGGATCACCACCGGTCACATGGCCAAGTTCGTCAAGCGCTACGCCGACCTCCACGAGACGATGGTCGAGGCGGTCGGGCGCTACGGCGAGGAGGTCCGGTCGGGTCACTTCCCCGAACCCGACCACGTCTACAGCGTCGAGCCGGCCGAGCTCGACGAGTTCCGCCGCTACCTCGACCAGGAGAGCCTGGCGTCGGCCAAGGCCTGGGAGTGGGAGCCCCTGCCCTGAGGCTGCCGAAGCTGAAGTGGAACGCCGGCTTCCCTGACCGGTCCCCGACTCTTCCGGGGCAGCATCGCAGCTCTTTTCTGGTCTCCGGTACGGCGGAGGGCGGCGGCGAAGCCCGACGCGGTCAGGGGCAGGGCCACGGTCGCCGGCAGGGCGATCGTCACTTCAATCACCCGCAAGGGCCGCGCGAGGGCCCGCCGCTGAACCCTCGCGGCGGGCCCCAGAGAACGTATCCGGCGACGAAACGACTAGCGAACGCGCTGAAAGAGGTAGATCGCGAGCAGCACCAGGATGATGACGATGAGAATGCCTACGATGGTCAAGCCGTTCCTTCCGATTGGATTGCGATCGCTTGGTAATTCCCGGAGTGATCTCGCTCGAAACATCGCCGGCGAGATCGATGACAAAGACAGCCTGGAGGCACGGATCGAGCTCAGAGGGAAGTGCGCCTGATGGCGGCACCGAAACCGATGTTGAAAGCGGAGGTCAAGCGGCGCGAGCAGATGGCTCTCGAAGACATCTCGGCCACCGCTCGCTACCACGCGGACCGACTGCCAACGACCTCCAAATGGCGAGCGGCTCTCAGCAACCTCGCTGACCGGCTCGACCCCGCCGAGAAGCCGGAGGAGTGACGTCCGCGGGTAACCGACTCAAAGGCCTTGACTCGGCGGCGCTGGACGCGGGAAGATGCCTGTCCAGTGCCGACGTTTCAGATCGAGATCGACAAGGAGCTGACCCGGAAGCAGCGGAAGGGGATTCAGAGAGCCGCGTTCCGGTGGCGCATGCAGCTGTCTCCGAGGAAGGCCGAGCCGGGTCCGTGGAAGCAAGACTGGGGCATCCTGTACGAATGCCCCGCGGCGAGCGAGGCCGAGGCGAGGTCGCAGGTCGTGGAGGCCCTCGGTGCCGACCTCGGCGATCACCTGATAATCAGGCCCGTCTGAGCTGAATCAGAAGCCGAGCCGGATGCGCCATCCAAGAAGGCGGCGTTCACCTCGGTCGAGATCGCTCTGTAGCGGGGAAAGCCCGACAGCCGGAAACAGCCGAAAGTCCTGATGCCCATCTACGAGTTCGAGTGCGAGGAGTGCGGGGCTCGCTTCGAGGAGCTGGTCGCCGCCGGTGCCTCCGGCGTCGCCTGCGCGGAGTGTGGCTCTACCCGCACCCGGCGCCTGATCTCGAACGTCTCGCCGCCGGGTCGCCAGCCGCGCGGGGCGGCGGTCCGCGCCGACGAATCGCGCCGCGGCGAGCGCGAAGCGGCGCGGGTCGACCGGATCGCCGAGTCGCGCAAGCGGCGGGCGTTGGGGGAGAACCCGACGCCGCCCCGGCAGAAGGGCTCGAAGTGACGCTGAGCGCCGAGCAGCGCCGCGAACGGCTGGTCGCCCTCTACAAGGAGGTCTCGACCTGCACCAGGTGCCCCCTGCACGAGACCCGGAACAAAGCCGTATTCGGGGCCGGCAACGCCGACGCCGAATTGATGTTCGTCGGTGAGGCGCCGGGGGCCGAAGAGGACCGCCAGGGGCTGCCGTTCGTCGGCCGCGCCGGCCAGTTACTGAATCTGCTGCTGGGTGAGATCGGACTCTCGCGCGAGGAGGTCTTCATCGCCAACGTCCTCAAGTCGCGCCCGCCGGGAAACCGGGACCCGCTGCCGCTCGAGATCGAGGCCTGCGAGCCCTACCTGTTCGAGCAGGTGCGGTTGATCGAGCCGAAGGTCGTCTGCACCCTCGGCAACTTCGCCACCAAGCTGCTGACCGGCAGCCCGACGGGGATCACCAAGGTCCGCGGCACGCCGCAGGTGCACGAACTCGGCGGCCGCACCGTCTTCCTCCTGCCGCTCCTGCACCCGGCGGCGGCGCTGCGAACGCCGGCGATGAAGGAGACCCTGCGCGGCGACCTCGCCGCTATCCCCGAGTTGCTCGCGCGGCCGCTGCCGGCGCCGGCTCCAAGCGCCGAGGAGCTCGCTGAAGCCGAGGCCGCGGGGGGCTCGACGCCGCCGCAGCCGGCCGACCAGCTGGACATGTTCGGCTGACGTGGAGGCAATCGAGAGCCGTTCGGCGGCGGAAACCGAAGCGCTCGGCGCACGCGTCGCCGCGCGGCTGGCGCCCGGCGACGTGATCGTCGTCTCCGGCGAGGTCGGTGTCGGCAAGACGACGCTGATCCGCGGGGCCTGCCGGGCGCTGGGGATCGAGGGGCCGGTCACCTCGCCGACCTTCACGATCGGCCAGCGCTACGAGGGCGGCCGTCTGCCGGTGTCGCACCTCGACCTCTACCGCCTCGAGAGCCTCGAAGGCGAGGATCCGGCCCTGCTCGACGATTACCTCGACGGTGACGGCGTCGCCTTCGTCGAGTGGCCGGCGGCCGGCGCTGGGAGGCTGGGACGGCCGGCGCTGGAGATCCGGCTCGAGCACGCCGACGGCGAGCGACGGACGATCGAGATCGACTGGTAGCCGACGCTGCCGAAGCGACTGCGGTCGGCAGGTGTTCGAAGACAGAGAACCCAACTTGTAGCATCGACGTTCTGGAACACGATCCACGAAGGGAAGGACCCAATGAAGGGACTCAAAGCGCTTGCAGCGGTGTTGGTGGCAACCGGATTGCTGGCGAGCGCGGTGCCGGCCTCCGCAGGGGCGGCGGCGTACAGGCACTACGTGGGATGCGGGATCTCCCGCAACGCCACTCCCTCGCACGTCTGCCCGAAGGGCAGCAAGAAGGGCGCCTTCTTCAAAAGTCTCAACGCAGACGTCAACTACACGGTCTGCGTCAAGTTCCCGAGCGGGAAAAACCTCTGTGCCCAGGCCCAGAAAGCCGAACAGGGGACGCTGTACGTGAACAAGATCACCTCGACGATCCCGGGCAGGCACCGGGTCAGCTGGTTCGTCGAAGGCAAGAAAGTCGGGACCTTCGTCTTCAGGGTCAAGGGCTAGAAGCGGCGTCACGCTGGTTGTCGTCGGCTTCGACACCGCGACCGCCGACACCGCCGCCTGCGCCTGGCGCGACGGCGACGCTCTGCACGAGTCGCAGCTGGGGCTCTCTCCTGGGGGGAGGCCCCGGCACGCGACCGCCCTGCTCGAGGAGGTCGAGCGCTCGACCACGGCGGCGGGGGGCTGGGAACAGGTCGACCTGATCGCGGTCGGCCTCGGCCCCGGTTCCTTCACCGGCCTGCGGATCGGGATCGCCACGGCGCGCGGGCTGAGCACCAGCACCGGCCTGCCGGCGCGGGGCGTCTGCACGCTCGACGCGATCGCCGAGGGAATCGCGGAGGCCGGCTCCGAGGGACGGCGGCTGGCGGTCCTCGACGGCTACCGCGGCGAGGTCTTCGCCGCGCTCTACTCCGAAACGGGCGAGAGAATCTGGGAGCCGTTGGTCTGTCGGCCGCAGCAGCTCGCCGAGCGCGTGGCGGGGTTGGAAACTCCGCCGTCGGTCGCCGGCTCCGGGGCGGTACGATTTCGGCACGAGCTGGCTCGAGACGGCGTCCGGATAGCGGACGATGCCGATCCCGTGCACCGGGTCGCCGCGCGGCACATCTGCGCTCTCGCGGCGGCAGCGGACGACGGCAAGGCCTCGACTGGGCTCGCCCCGATCTACCTAAGACCTCCAGACGCGGAGCGGTGGCGTGAGCGAGATTCTGTCCAGAGAGCCGAGTGAGCTGACCCAGGAGGTCCGGGTGCGCCGGCTCGCCTACAGCGACCTGCCGGCCGTGATCTCCGTCGAGCGCCGCTCCTTCCCGACGCCATGGTCGCTGGCGATGTTCGTCCTCGAGCTCTCCAAGCCGTCGGGGATCTGCCTCGCGGCCAGCACCGGCGACGAGCTGCTGGGCTACGTGATCTGCTCCCGCTACGACCAGGTCTGGCACCTGATGAACATCGCCGTCGCTCCCGAGAGCCGGCGCAGCGGCATCGCCGGACAGCTGATCCGGCGGCTCTTCGAGGAGGCGCGCGGAGTGCTTCCGTTCACGCTCGAGGTGCGGGTCTCCAACCACGGGGCGATCGGCATGTACGAACGCTTCGGCTTCCGCTCCGCCGGCGTCCGCCCGCGCTATTACCACGACAACGGCGAGGACGCGCTGATCATGTGGCTGGACTGATCCTCGCGATCGAGACCTCCTGCGACGACACCTGCGCGGCGGTTCTCGACGGCCCGCGCATCCTCTCCAACCTGATCTCCTCCCAGCACGCGGCGCACGCGAGCTTCGGCGGAGTCGTGCCCGAGGTCGCCGCCCGCCACCACCTCGAGCTGACGGCACCGCTGGTCGAGGCGGCGTTGGCCGAGGCGGGGGTGAGCCTCGACGAGATCGAGGCGGTCGCCGCGACCGCGGGACCGGGGCTGATCGGGGCGCTGCTGGTCGGAATCAGCACCGCCAAGGCGATCGCCGCCGCGCGCCGGCTGCCGCTGATCCCGGTCGACCACCTCCAGGGCCACGTCGCCGCCAACTTCCTCGAGCCGGAGCCGCTCGAGCCGCCCTTCCTCTGCCTGGTCGCGAGCGGCGGCCACACGCTGCTGGCGGCGGTCCGCGACCAGTTCGGTCACGAGGTCCTCGGCCAGACTCGCGACGACGCCGCAGGCGAGGCTTTCGACAAGTCGGCCCGCCTGCTCGGGCTCGGCTTTCCGGGCGGTCCGGCCCTGGAGCGGGAGGCCGCCGCCGGCGACCCGGAGGCCTTCGAGATGCCGGTGGCGATGACCCGCGACCCCGGCCTCGACTTCAGCTTCAGCGGCCTGAAGACGGCGCTCGTCTACCGCTGCCGCGATCTCGGCCCGGAGGGCGTCGGGGAGCGCCGCGCCGATCTCGCCGCCTCCTTTCAGGCCGCCTTGGTCGGGCAGCTGACGGCGAAACTGAAGCGGGCGCTGAAGCGGGGCGAGTGGGAGGCGGTGGCGCTGGGCGGCGGCGTTGCGGCCAACGGCCCCCTGCGCGCGGCCGTCGCCGAGCTCTGCGAGCGCCAGGGGGTGCGCCTGAAGCTGGTGCCGTCGGCGCTCTGCACCGACAACGCCGCGATGATCGGCTCGGCGGCGCGCTTCGCCCCGCGGATGCCCTATCCGGACTACCTCGCCTACGACGCCTTCGCGTCCGCTGAGCGGGCGGCATGAGCGCGGAGCGACAAAGCGCGGATGTCTGGTTCTTCGCGCCGGGAGCGGAGGGCGAGATTCACATATGACCGAGGTCGTCGTCTACTCGCGGCCCGGCTGCCACCTCTGCGAGGAGGCGATCGCGGCGCTCGTCTCCCTGCACGCGGAGGGGTACCGCTTCGAGCTGCACGAGATTGACATCGAGAGCGATGACTTGCTGCTGCGCCGCCATCTGGAGCGGATCCCGGTTGTGGAGATCGACGGCACCATGGTCTCGGAGCTGGTTCTCGACCGGGCCGGCGTGCGGGCCAAGCTCGATACTGTGGGGGCATGGTCGAGTTGATCGAGGAGTTCGAGGCTCCAGAGGCATTTCCAGCCGAAGGCGAGCGGCTCTCGCTGGGCGTCGCCGCGAGGCTCTCGCGCTACCTGCAGGTGCTGACGCAGGCGCGCAAGATGGGCCGCGAGACGATCTCCTCGCAGGAGCTGTCCGAGTACACCCACATCAACCCGACCCAGATCCGCCGCGACCTCTCCGGCTTCGGCAAGTTCGGCAAGCGGGGGGTCGGCTACAACGTCGAGTCGCTGGTCTCGGAGATCCGCAAGATCCTCCGCACCTCCGGCCAGCACAACATCGCCCTCTTCGGCGCCGGCAACCTCGGCCAGGCGATCGCCAGTTCGGCGATCTTCGCCGACCACGGGTTCCAGGTCGTCGCCGTGTTCGACGTCGACCCCGCGGTGGTCGGCGAGCAGATCGGCGACCTGCGGGTCCGCGAGCTCGATGATCTACAGGCGGTCGTCTCCGAAGAGGAGATCGTCGTCGGCGTCCTCGCCGTGCCCGCCGGCGCCGCCCAGGAGGTCGCCGACCGGCTCGTCAAAGCCGGCGTGAAAATCATCTTCAACTACTCCGAGCAGCTCCTCCAGGTGCCGCCGGAGGTGACCGTCCACACGTCCAGTCCAGCCGTCGACCTGCTCTACGCGCTCTACTTCTACCTCGCCTAAGTCCCTTGTCCCTCGACCTCGACCTCGCTCGCGAGAGATTCGAGTCCTCGACCGATTTCACGATCGGCCTCGAGGAGGAGTTCGCGATCCTCGATCCGGCGACGCTGGAGCTGGAGCACCGCTTCGAGGACGTCTACGCCGCCTGCTTGGAGGACGAGCTGCTGGCCGAGTCGGCGGCGGGGGAGCTGATCGCCTCCGAGATCGAGATCCGCTCGGGCCGCTCCCAGGACTTCGCCGACGCGGTGGGGCGCCAGCGCCAGCGCCGGGCGCGGCTGTTCGAGCTGGTTTCCGGCCTCGGTCTCACGCTCGGCGCCACCGGCACTCATCCCTGGGCCAACTACCTCGACCAGCGGATCATCGACACGCCGCACTACAACCGGCTGCGGCACGAACTCGGCTACGTCGCCCAGCGCAACAACACCTGGAGCCTCCACGTCCACATGGGAGTGCGCGGCGCCGACCGGGCGATCGCCGTCTGCGACTGGTTGCGGGAGCTGCTGCCGCTGCTGCTCGCCGTCTCCGCCAACTCGCCCTTCCTCGACCGCCGCGACTCCGGCCTGCACACCGTCCGCACCGAGATCTTCACTCGCACCTTCCCGCGCTGCGGGGTGCCGTCGCAGTCCTACGACTGGAAGCGCTACGCGGACTTCGTCGGAACCCTGGAGCGCGCCGGCTCGGTCGTCGAGTCGACCCAGCTCTGGTGGAGCGTCCGTCCCCATCACCACTTCGGCACCGTCGAGGTGCGGATCTGCGACGCCCAGACAAGGGGCGACGAGTCGTTCGCCCTGGCCGGCCTGATCGCCGCCTGCATCGCCCAGATCGCGATCGACTACGACGAGCACGGTTACGACGGGCTGGGGGCGCCGCTGGCCGATCGCGAGATCGAGGAGAACCTCTGGCGGGCGATCCGTCACGGCGCCAGCGGCCGGATGATCGACTTCCGGCGCGGGGTCGAGGTCGAGACGCGCCAGATGCTCGAGTCGGTGCTCGACTGGAGCGAGCCGGCGCGCTCGCGACTCGGCATCGAGGTCCAGCTGCCGGACCGCAACGGCGCCCAGCGGGCACGCGAGGCACTCGACGCGGGGATCTCGATCGACGACATCTACCGCGACGCGGTGGCCGAGACCAGACGCACCTACGCCGGCGCTGGAGAGACCGCCAACAGCCCCTAGACCGGTCTGGGGGCGGCAACGCCGTCTCCGCCTATAAACTCCCGCGCCGCGCAATCCACCGGAGGAACGAACTTGACCAGCTTCTTGACCGACTACGGGGTAGTTGTCGCGCTTGTATGCGCAGGCGCTGCCGTCGTCTACGGACTCATCATCACCCAACGCCTGCTTGCGAAGTCGCCAGGGAACGACCGGATGCAGGAAATCTCAGGCGCTGTGCAGGAGGGTGCACAGGCCTACCTGAACCGCCAGTACACGATCATCGCCGCCGTCGCGGTGCCGCTCGCGATCGTGCTCTGGCTGCTCCAGGACTACAAGACCGCGATCGGCTTCGTGATCGGCGGCTTCCTCTCCGGCGCCACCGGCTTCATCGGGATGAACGTCTCGGTGCGGGCCAACACGCGCGTCGCCGAGGCCGCCAGGGGCGGCGTCCCGCCGGCCCTCGACGTCGCCTTCAAGGCCGGATCGGTCACCGGCCTGCTGGTCGTCGGCCTGGCCCTGCTCGGCGTCGCCGGCTACTACGGCGTCCTGATCATCACCGGCAGCACCGACAAGGAGGCCGTCGACGCTCTGATCGGCCTCGGCTTCGGTGGCTCGCTGATCTCCGTCTTCGCCCGTCTTGGCGGCGGCATCTTCACCAAGGCCGCCGACGTCGGCGCCGACCTCGTCGGCAAGGTCGAGGCCGGGATCCCCGAGGACGATCCCCGCAACCCGGCCGTGATCGCCGACAACGTCGGCGACAACGTCGGCGACTGCGCCGGCATGGCCGCGGACCTGTTCGAGACCTACGCGGTCACCTCGGTCGCCGTGATGCTGCTCGGCGTCCTCACCTTCACCTCCGACTACGCCCGTGAGGTGGCGATCTTCCCGCTGATCATCGGCGGCGTCGCGATCCTCGCCTCGATCATCGGCGCCCTCTCGGTTAGAACCAAAACCGACAAAGTCGAGGGCGCGCTCTACGTCGGGATGATCGTCTCCGGCGTGATCTCGATCGCGGCCTTCTACCCGATCACCGACTGGCTGATGAGCGAACCGCTGCGACTCGGCTTCGCCAGCACCGCCGCCGACGCCGTCAGCGTCACCGACCTCTGGCTCTGCGCGGTGATCGGCGTCGCCGTGACGGCGCTGCTGTTCGTGATCACCGACTACTACACGTCAACCCGCTTCCGGCCGGTGAAGACGATCGCCCGGGCCTCCGAGACCGGTCACGCGACCAACATCATCCAGGGGCTCGCCCAGGGCTACCAGGCGACCGCCGCTCCGGCGCTCGTTCTCGCCCTGGCGATCCTCGGCGCCAACGAGCTCGCTGGCATCTACGGCATCGCCATTGCCGTGATGGCCCAGCTCTCGCTCTGCGGCCTGATTGTCGCCCTCGACGCCTTCGGCCCGGTCACCGACAACGCCGGCGGCATCGCCGAGATGGCGGACCTCCCGGAGGAGGTTCGCAACGTCACCGACCCGCTCGACGCGGTCGGCAACACGACCAAGGCGGTCACCAAGGGTTACGCGATCGGCTCGGCGGCGCTGGCGGCACTGGTGCTGTTCGCGGCGTTCAAGAGTGAGCTCGCCGAAGAAGCACCGGCGGGCTTCGATCTCAACGGCCTGTTCAACCTGACCAGCCCCGACGTGCTGATCGGTCTGATCATCGGCGGGATGATGGTCTACCTGTTCATGGCCCTCTCGATCGAGGCGGTCGGCCGTGCCGGCGGCCAGGTGGTCGAGCAGGTGCGCAAACAGTTCAAAGAGCACCCGGGAATCATGGATGGGACCGAAAAACCCGAGTACGGGGAAACGGTCAGCATCGTCACCCTGGCGGCGCAGAAAGAGATGATCGCGCCCGCGTTGATCCCGATCGTCGTCCCCGTCGTCGTCGGATTGCTCAGCGTCGACGCGCTCGGCGGGCTGCTGATCGGCGTCATCGTCGTCGGCCTCTTCGCGGCTATCTCGATGACCGCGGGCGGCGGTGCCTGGGACAACGCCAAGAAGCTGATCGAGGACGGCGCCCACGGCGGCAAGGGCTCCGAGGCCCACGCGGCCTCGGTGACCGGCGACACCGTCGGCGACCCCTACAAGGACACGGCGGGTCCGGCGATCAACCCGATGATCAAGGTGGCGAACATCGTCGCGATCCTGATCATTCCGATCGTTCACTTCTAGGTCTGGGGGCGGGGAGGGGGTCAATACCCCTCCCCGCCCCCAGGCGCAGGCGTGGGTAGCGGAGTGATCGGCAGCTGCTCGTTCGCCTAGCTTGGATTGCTCGGTCGGTTTTGTGGTGGCGCTGCCGATGTTGTTAGCGTTTGGGGGGTGCGGGGGCTCGGATCGATCCGGCGTGGGGCGACTTATCCGTTGCGGCGGTGGCCGCGGCTCTCGAAGGCTGCGATCGGGGCGGCGGTGATTCTCGTGCTCGTCGTGGTCGGCTCCAACGCCTACGTGCTGCTCAGCACCAGCGGCGAGTCGACCTCGAAGATCGCCGACGTGCCGCCCGAGCCGGTGGCGATCGTGCCGGGGGCGCTGGTACAGCCGAACGGGAAGATGAGCGTGATGCTCGCCGATCGCGTCAGAGACGCGGCGCGCCTGTGGCATGCGGGCAAGGTCGAAAAGATCCTCGTCTCCGGCGACCACCACACCTGGGCCTACGACGAGCCGGACACGATGCGCAAGGCGCTGATCAGCCACGGCGTGACCCCGCGCGACATCTTCGAGGACCACGCCGGCTTCGACACCTGGGCGACGATGGTCCGGGCGCGGTCGATCTTCGACATCCACGACGCGGTCGTGGTCACCCAGGGGTTTCACATGCCGCGGGCTCTGTTCCTAGCCGAAGAAGCCGGCATCCACGCCACCGGCCTCACCTCGGACCTGCACAGGTACGGCTACCAGCTGAAGAAGAGCGAAGTCCGCGAGGTGTTCTCGCGGGTCAAGGCGATCGCCGACGTCACCCTCGACACGCCGGCGATGGCTGGGCCGCAGATCCCGATCTCGACCACCGACGGCCGCGAAAGCTGGGGCCCGGCGCCCCCGCCCGGCACGCCCCCCGCGGGCTCTCCCGGCAGCTAAGGGATTAGGGAGTCGCGACAGGGGACCGGGTCCCTCCACGGAAGCTCCCGTCCCTTGGAAGCATTTCCGCTCCACGGAAGCTGCCTACCTTGGGAGCGCGGGTGGAGCTTTCGTGGGGAGGGGTTGGGG
>JADGPJ010000126.1 GCA_017882505.1 Solirubrobacterales bacterium
CGCTCCCAAGGTGGGCAGCTTCGGTGATCCCTCCCGCCGACGGCTTCCGGGCCAGTGGCACCAGACCTGGCCCTCGTCTAGCGGCTGCCGAGGAGGATGCGCACCGCCCGCAGGTAGGCGCGCAGCGCGATCCGCACCGGCAACGAGCGGGCGGCGCCGGCGATGAAGGGCGAATCGAGGTCCGCGGTGAGCCAGGAGGCGAACTCGGCGCTGCTGACAGCGCGGCCGCGCTGGATCCGCCGTCGCTCCGCCAGCAGACGCGGCAGCCAGCGCAGCGCTTCCAGGTTCGCGGCCAGCTTCTGCCTGCCCCAGCCGCCGGAGCTCGCGACCCCGAGCAGCGCCAGCTCGGTGGCGAGCAGCGCCGGCGCCAGCAGGATCAGCAGCGGCGCCGGGTAGTCGCGGATCAGGAAGGCGAGGCGGTTGCGCTCCAGCCAGCGCCACTTGTGCTCGCGGGCGCCGAACTCGTAGTCGTGGGCGACGACCGCCGCCGGTTCGATCCCGAGGGTGTCGCCGCGCAGGCGCAGGCGCAGCGAGAGGTCGACGTCCTCGTGGTAGAGGAAGAACCGCTCGGGGAAGCCGCCGAGCTGGCGCCAGGTGGCGAGCGGTATCGCCAGGCAGGCGCCGGAGAGGGCGACGACCTCGCCGGCGGCGGGAGCCTCGGCGATCGGCCTCCCGTGGCCGCCGGCCCAGACGATCCCGGTGAAGTGGACCGGGTTGCCGGCGGAGTTGATCCGGGTCCCCCCCGCCTCGGCGACCAGCGCCTGCCAGGCGGCCCAGCCACGCCCCTCGAGCCAGGGCCGGCGGATCGCCTCGCCGAAGCCCGGCAGCGGCGCCGCGTCGGGGTTGAGGATGACGAGCAGGTCGCCGCTCGCCTCGGTGGCGCCCGCGTTGACCCCGGCGGCGAAGCCGACGTTGCGCCCCATCCGCACGATCCGGGCGGCCGGGGCGAGCGCGAGGGCGACCTCGGCGGAGTCGTCGCTGGAGTGGTTGTCGACGACGATCAGCTGATCGCCCTCGCGCAGCTCCGCCAGAACCGCGGGAAGGGTCCGGCCCAGCTCCTCGCGGCTGTTCCAGGCGACGATCAGGACTGAGAGCGACGGACGCACCGGCGCGGAGGCTAGTTGGCCTTCCGCGCCGGTGCGAGCGACGTCGCTAACGAGACCGCGGCGCTACTTCTTCTTGCCGCCGCAGGAGGCGATGTTGAGCCCGAACTGGTTGTCCTTGACCTTCTTGCCGTTCTGGCCCTTGATGTTCAGAACGGCCGTCTGCTTGCCCTTGCAGGTGTTGGTCGAGTTGACCAGCAGGCTCTTCTTGCCGCCGTCCATGTTGAGGATGAACTTCTTCACCGGGACGTCCGGCACCCCGTTGAACACCGTCTTCAGCCCGCCGTGCTTGGAGCTGATCACGCCACGGAGCTGGATGTTCACCTGGCCGCGCAGATCGGCGAGCAGGTCCGGCAGTTCGTGGTCGGAGGAGACGAGGTAGACGTTGCCCTTCAGCTTTTCGCCGAGCAACGGCGTCATCGCTTCCGCCTTGCCGTAGATGGACGCCTTCGGGCAGGTCTGCGAGGCCAGCTGCGGCCGGGTGCAGACCGTTCCGATGTGGCTCTGGTCGAGGAACAGGGAGTGCGGCATCGTCAACGCCGTGCGGCTGACGTTGGCGTCGCCGTTGCGCGCTTCCAAGACGGCCCGCAGCTGCGGGTTCTTGTTCCGCTTGGTCCCGCCCTTGAGGCGGACGTGCAGCTTCGGCTGGAACTTCAGCCCTTCGCAGCCGGTGACCGAGTACGGGTCGCTGAACGCGTAGGAGCTGAACGCCGCCGGGTTCGCCGGGTTCGAGCCGCCCCCGCTGACCGTGCCGGCATTCGCCTGCGCGGCGCAGTTGGTCGGGTTGAGCATGAACTTGGTTCGATCGAGGTTGAAGTCGATCGAGCGGATGTCCAGCTTCACCCCACCGAACACATTGGGGATCGGGTCCGACACCGCGTTGATCTGTGCCGTTTCCGGATTCACGTTGAGCGCGACCCGGACGACGACGGTGCCGATGTCGTACGGCCCGGCGACGCCGGGCGTGATCGCCACGAGCGACAGTGGCGCACCTTTGTAAGGGCCGGCGAGGAACGCCTTGCCGGCAATCTTGATCGGACCGCTGCCGCTGCCGGCGGCGGTCGTCGTCGTGCCGACTTCACTTGCTGCCGGGCAGCTGTAGCTCGCCGCCTGTGCTTTGCCGCTGCTTGCCGCCGCGGCCGCGATGGCCGATTCCGGGCAGTAGGGGATCCCGGTGAGGTTGCCGGTCAACCCCTTCGGCAGGGTGACGTTGACGGCTTTGAGCTCCTGCTCGCCGTCGGCACGACCGATGTGAACGACAAACGGGCTGTAGGCCCCGGCCTGAGTGCTGTTCGACTTCGCCGTGTAGCTCGGTTTGAACAGACGTGCGGCCAGCGTCGTCGGGCAGTTGCCCCCGGTCGGATCGGACGTGAGGGTGAAGCTGCTCACCGGAGTGGCGTTCGCCTGTCCGGACCAGGGACTGAGCACCGATTCCGTTTTGTTCGGACCACAGATCGGCGGCGAGGTCAGCGTTCCTTTGGCGCCGCCGTTGAAGCGCAGCTTG
>JADGPJ010000127.1 GCA_017882505.1 Solirubrobacterales bacterium
CGTCTCCGCGTTCGTGGACCGCATGAACGCGGCCGCGAAGGACCTCGGGATGAGCTCGACCACCTACACCGACCCGAGCGGATTCGACAAGGCCACGGTCTCCACCGCCGCCGACCAGCTGAAGCTCGCCCGCGTGGCGCTGCGCGACCCGACCTTCGCGGCGATCGTCGCCGAGCCGTCGGCCCGGCTGCCGGTGGTGGGAAGGGCGGTCAACTCCAATCACCTCGTCGGGACCGACGGATTCGTCGGGGTGAAGACCGGATCGGACGAAGTGGCCGGCGGCTGCCTGGTCTTCGCGCGGCGGGTCGTCGTGGGCGGGCGCTCGTTGACGGTGGTCGGGGCCGTGCTCGGTCAGCGCCGCGGGGAGCTGGTCGACGCCGCTCTGGCGAGCGCCCGCAGGCTCGGCGATTCGGTCGCCGCCGCGCTCGGCGTGATGACCGCGCTGCCCGCCGGTGCCGCCGTTCTGAGCGCGAGAAACGCGGATGGGGAACGCGTCACCGCCGCGACCGCGGCGCCGCTGCGCGAGATCGGCTGGGCCGGGATGAAGCTGCCCGTCCAGGTGGAGATGCGGCCGCCGGCGAGGCAGCTGAGCGTCGGCCAACGGCTCGGGACCGTGACCGTTCGCGGCGCGAGCGTCGAGCGCGGCGCGGTGGTCGCCACCAAGTCCCTCGGCGGCCCCTCGCTCGGATGGCGCCTGCAGCACCTGTTCTGAGCCGCCAGCCGGCCGTCTCTTGGACGGTCACGTTCCTGTAGCTCCGCCCCGTTTGGCGGATAGGAGGCCCGGCGCTAGGATCGACGGCATGGCCGTCAAGCTCCATCGTTGCTCGGCGCAGTGGGTGAAGATCAATGCCCATCCCTGCTGGAAAGTGCAGAAGGCCCTCGACGAGCAGGGGATCGAGTACGAGCTGGTCAAGGGCCCCCTGCGGCCCAGCAAGCGCGATCAGCTCGAGCAGCTATCGGGCCAGCGCAAATACCCGGTGATCGAGTTCGAGGACGGCCGCGTCTATCGCGAGGAGTCCAGCGACATGGCGGCGAGGATCCGCGCCGGCGAGCTGCTGACCGACACCGGCGCGGCGGGCCCGACCCCGGCCTAAGCCTCGCGAGCCTGGCGGATTCCCGTCTCGGCCCGGTGCTCAAGCTCGTTGGCGTCGCGGACTGCCCAGCCCACTCGCTCGACCAGCTGCCCGGAGAAATGGTCGGACTCCAGATCGGTGCTGACGATTCGCTCCCTGTAGACGACCGTGTCGGTCGCCTGAGAAGAGTCGGTGACGATGAGTATCTGCGGCATGCGTGTCTCCTCCGTTGGTTGCCACCGCCAGCATCGCCCCCGAACCTTGGCCGCAGGTCAAAATTGGGTAAAGACTGGTCCAAGCGGGTGCGCGTCGCCTGACGCCAGCTCGAAGCCGGGCACTAGCCTTGACCGGATGCCGAGGATTCGCGAGGCGAGGCCGGAGGACGCGATCGCCGTGGCCGAACTCCACATTCGCGCCTGGCAGGCCGCCTACCGCGGCCTGCTGCCGGACGACTTCCTCGACCGGCTGGACGTCGGGGAGCGAGCTTCCCGGTATTCGTTCGGCTCTGCCGAGCCGGGCGCGCCGCAGACGATCCTCGCCACCTTCGGGGAGCGGATCGGCGGCTTCGCGACGATCGGCCCGAGCCGGGACGACGACGCGCCCGACATGGGCGAGATCTACGCGCTCTATGTGGAGCCGCGGAGCTGGCGCGGCGGCGTCGGGCGCCTGCTCCTGGAGGAGGCCCGGGGGCGGCTTCGCGAGCGCGGCTTCGAGGAGGCGATCCTCTGGGTCCTGGTCGGCAACGAGGGTGCGGCGCGCTTCTACCTCGCCGACGGCTGGCGCCCGGACGGGGCCGAGCGGGTCGAGGATCCCTACGGAGTCGTCTCCAGGGTGGCCCGCTACCGGCGCGGTCTGGGGCAGGCGGCTTTCTAGCCAGCCGGGGTGACGCGCCGGAAGACGGCTACCGCGTTGCTCTTCGAAGCGGCGGCGTAGACGAAGCGGCCGTCGGGGCTGACGACGAGGGAGCCGAGGCCGCTCAGCACCTGGGCCGGGGAGCAGTCGGGGACGGAGCCGGCGCAACCCGCCTTTAACGGCTTCTGCGCGACGACGCCGGAGCGCTTGTCGCGGTTGAGGACGGCGATCGTCCCCGGGGCGTAGGAGGCGGCGTAGACGCTGGCGCCGTCGGGCGAGACGGCGAGGCCCTCGGGGGCGCTGAGGGCGCGGCCGAAGGAGCAGCCGGTGGAGCGGAGGAAGACCAGGCAGCCGGAGGCGCCGGACTTCTGGGTGAGGGCGCCGGAGCTCGAGCGGGTGAAGGAGGTGACGCTTTTACTGAAGAGGGAGGTGACGTAGACGCTCTTGTCGTCGGGGCTGACCGCCACCGCGTCGGCGCCGCCCAGCTGAACGCCGGTCGTGCAGCCGGCGAGGGGGGTGGTGACGATGCAGCCGCTGCCGTCGCTCGCCTGGGCCAGGGCGCCGGTCGCCGGGTTGCGGGCGAGGACGACGAGGGCTTCGGAGACGGCGGCCCCGAGGTAGACGCTCCTGCCGTCGTTGCTGATCGCCATGCCCTCGA
>JADGPJ010000085.1 GCA_017882505.1 Solirubrobacterales bacterium
GTAGCCGACGATCGCCGCCGGCAGGAACGAGAGCGCGAGCAGGACCGCGCGCCGGGCGTTGAACTCGCGCAGCTCGGCGAGGATCATCCGCCGCTGGCCGATCAGCAGCGCCGCCGCGGCGCCGGTGTGCAGCGCCACCTCGAAGCTCTTTCCCAGCTCGGGGTCAATCGCCTCCCAGTCCCAGCCGGCGAGCCAGGGGACCAGCACGATGTGGGCCGAGCTGGAGACCGGCAGCAGCTCGGCCGGGCCTTGGACGATCCCCAGCGCGACCGCGCGCCGGGCCGGGATTCGTCCCTCGCCCGCCTCGCTCAAGCGCCGCTCGGGTCGGCTGGCTCGGGGGCCTCGTCCTCGCCGGGCCCGCCGGCCCGCCGCCGCTTCACGATCCAGTAGACGATCCCGACGACGATCGCCGCCAGCACCAGGTAGTCGAGGTAGCCGAGGTTGTGGCGCCAGTGTTCCCAGTTCTCGCCGACGCTGCGCCCGATCAGGGCCAGGGCCAGAACCCAGGGAATCGAGCCGGCGAGGGTGAATGCCGTGAAGCGCCAGAAGGGCATCCGCGCGACGCCCGCCGGCAGCGAGATGAAGGTGCGGATGATCGGCAGCATCCGGGAGAAGAAGACGGTGGCGGCGCCGTAGCGCGCGAACCAGTCGTCGGCCCATTTCAGGTGCTTCGGGCTGATGTGGATCAGCTTGTTTTTCTCGAGCAGGTCGAGGCGGCCGTAGTAGCCGAGCGCATAGGCGATCCAGGAGCCGACGAGGTTGCCGAGAACACCCGCGGCGACAACCCCGACCAGGGTCAGTTCCCCGTTGGAGACGCTGAACCCGGCGAACAGCATGATCGCCTCGCTGGGGATCGGGATGCAGGCCGACTCCAGGACCATCAAGAGGAAGACGGCGACGACGCCGGCCGAGCCGATGAATTCGGTGGCGACGTCGACGATCGGTTCCACCACCTTGTCGGTGATGCTGGCGAGGGTCAGCAGGGCGAGCATCGAGCGGCACATCGTAGGCGCAACCGCCCCATTTGGCCCGATCCCCCCCTAAACTCGGGAGCTGATGAGCCGCTTGAACCACCCGGTCTACCGCAACCGGGTCCTGCAGGTGGCGGCCGATGCCGTGCTCGTCGCGCTGGCCTTCTTCCTTGCCTTCCAGCTGCGATTCCTCGACGAACCGCACGGATGGCCGCACCGCTACCAGGTGCTGTTCGCCCAGACGGTCGGGTTCGTCATCGTCGGCAAGCTGGTCATTTTCGCCGCTTTCGGGCTCTACCAGAAGTGGTGGCGCTACGTCAGCGGCCGCGACTTCCTGCTGATCTTCCGCGCCGTCGCCGTCGCCAGCGCGATCCTGGTCGTCCTCTTCGCCGTCGCCAAGCCCTTCGCCCACACGCTGCCGCGCGCGGTCGAGGTGACCGACTTCGTGCTGACGATGATGCTGATCGCCGGCGCCCGGCTTGCGGTGCGGCTGATCGTCGAGCGGCCCTCGCGCGGCGCCCGCGTGCCGAAACACGAGGTGCTGGTGATCGGCGCCGGCTCCGGCGGCCAGATGGTCGTCCGCGAGCTGCAGCTCAACCCCAACCTCGGCTCCACCGCGATCGGCTTCGTCGACGACGACCCGCGCAAGCGGGGGATGCGGATGCTGGGGCTGAAGGTGCTCGGCTCGACCGAGGAGATCGCCTCGATCCTCGACGAGACCGAGCCCGACGAGGTCGTGATCGCGATCCCCTCGGCGCCGGGAACGCTGCGCGGCCAGGTCGTCGCCGCCTGCCGCGAGCGCGAGATCCGGGTCCGCACCCTGCCGACCGTCTTCGAGCTGCTGCGCGGCGGCGTCCAGCTCAACAAGCAGCTGCGCGATGTCCAGGTCGAGGACGTGCTCGGCCGCGAGCCGATCGTCGTCGAGCTCGACCGCGTCGGCGCCTACCTGCGCGATCGCATCGTCCTCGTCACCGGCGCCGGCGGCTCGATCGGCTCCGAGCTCTGCCGCCAGATCGCCCGGGTCGGCCCGCGGCTGCTGGTGATGCTCGACCACGCCGAGGACAACCTCTTCCAGATCGACCGCGAGATGGTCGAGGAGCGCCACTTCACCAACGTCGAGTCGGTTCTCGCCGACTGCAAGGAGCCGCACCGGATGCTGGAGACGATGCAGCGCTTCAAGCCCGACGTCGTCTTCCATGCCGCCGCCTACAAGCACGTGCCGCTGATGGAGGCGAACCCACTTGAGGCGGTTCGCAACAACGTGATCGCGACCCGGATCACGGCCGAGACCGCGGCGGCCTCGAAGGTCGAGCGCTTCGTCCTGATCTCGACCGACAAGGCGGTCAATCCCAAGACCGTGATGGGGGCCTCGAAGGCGATGACCGAGTGGATCGTCGAGTCGGCCGGCCTCAGCCACCCGGAGACGCGGTTCGCCTCCGTCCGCTTCGGCAACGTCCTCGCCTCCTCCGGCAGCGTCGTGCCGATCTTCCGCAGTCAGATCGAGCGCGGCGGCCCGGTCACCGTGACCCATCGGGAGATGACGCGCTACTTCATGACGATCCCGGAGGCGGTCCAGCTGGTGATCCGGGCCGGCGACATCGGCGCCGGCAAGGGTGAAGTCTTCGTTCTCGACATGGGCGAGCCCGTGAAGATCGTCGACCTCGCTCACAACATGATCCGCCTCGCGGGCTACGAGCCGGAGCGTGACATCGCGGTCGAGTTCACCAAGCCGCGGCCTGGTGAGAAGCTGCAGGAGGAGCTCTTCGGCACTACCGAGATGCTGCAGCCGACGGCGTCGAAACGGATCAATCGGGCGGTCCGCGCGCAGGCGCTGAACTCCGAGTGGGTCGAGACGACGTTGAACTCGCTGGAACAGCTGGTTCTGGCCGGCGATGAGGCTAACTTGGCCAAGCGGGTAGTCGAGTTGATCGCCTCACCGAGTGGCGACGGCGCGACAGTCGTCTACGACGAGTAGCCTCTCGCAGCCACTTTGGTCCGGGTGATCGAACAAATCGGCGCTTTCGCCGGCCTGGCCGCGTTTCTCGGCCTGGCCCTCCTCACCCTGCTCTCGTTCGCCCACGGTCGCGACATTCGCCGCCTCCGCGACTGGGCCGGCTCGGCGCCGGAGCGGGACGCCGAGCGCAAGGAGACGACGTCGACGATCGCCGCCCAGCGGGCGGAGGAGCTGCGGGCGCTGGAGCAGAGCCGCACCGCCGATCACGAGGCGGTCGGACACCGCGAGGAACGCCGTCGCCGCCGCGAGGCGGGCCAGCCGGAAATGACCCGCGGCGAACGCCTTCGCGACCGCTTCTCCGGCTTCGGCGAACGCCTCGCCCAGCCCGGCCCCCTGATCGCGATCTTCATCGTCGTGCTGATCATCGGCGGCGGTGTCGCCTACGCCCTGCTGAACAACTCGGGCGAAGGCGCCAGCGGCAAGGGCGGCAAGCAGGTCGCGGCGAAGACGAAGCCGGCCGAAATCGAGGTCACCGTTCTCAACGGCACGGCCGTCCCCAACCTCGCGGCCAGCTACGGGAACAAGGTCGAGAGCAAGGGCTTCAAGCTCGGCGCGATCACCAACAGCAGCTCGAGCTACGCCGAAAGCGTCGTCATGTTCGTCCGCGGCCACAAGCCCGAAGCGAAGACGGTCGCCAAGGAGCTGGGGATCAAGAAGCTGCAGTTGATGACCGAGGAAATCGAATCAGTCTCGGCTGAAGCCAATGTCACGGTGATCGTCGGCGAGGACAATGCCGCGGCGGCGGGCTAGGCGCGTCAACGGCGCTGCACTGGTCTTCGCGCTGCTCGTCCTCGCAACCGTCGCGGCCTTTGCCTGGGCACAGCGGGTGAAGCGGGATCCGCTCGTCCTCGACAAGGTCACCTTCGGGACCGCGGGCAGCCACAGCTTCACCCCCAACGGCGACTGCCGCTTCGACCGCGAGCGGATCCGCTTCCGAGTGACCCGCTCCGACAACGCCACCGTCCAGGTCGTCAAGCCGGGCGGCCGCGTCGTCGTCACCCTCGCCCGCGACACCTTCCTCAAGCGCTACCACTTCTTCACCTTCTACTGGGACGGGCGCCAGCGCGGCGGTGGTGTCGCTCCGGCGGGTCGCTACAAGCTGCGGGTCAAGCTGCTGGGCCAGGAACGCACCCTGGTGCCGCCCGGCGTGATCCCCCTGCACCATTCGCCGCCCGAACCGACCGCCGCCTGCAAGCCGGCCGCTAGGCAGTCCCCTTGAGCGACTTCCTGGCGGCCGCCGGGGTGGTCGTCGCCGCCGCCGCCAGCGCATCGGCGATCCTGCTGCCGGCCGGGCGCACCCGGTCGGCGGCGATGCTGGCGGCGATCGTCCTCTTCCCGCTCCTGATCCTCGGCGACCAGTGGCACACGCAGCAGATCGTCGACCTGCGGCATCACACCTCGCGGATCGCCGCCCTGGCGATCGTCGGGGTCGTCGTCGTCGGGGCGCTGGCCTACGTGTTCCGTCGCTGGCCGATCCTGCTGCCGTTGGCGATCGTCGCGGCGCTTCCTTTTCGCGTTCCGCTTCATGCCGGGGGAGACACCGCGAATCTGCTGGTTCCGCTCTACCTCGTAATCGCCGGCGCCGTCATCGCCGTGCTGTTTCGGGACTGGACGGTTCCACCGGCGGGTGGGGGGGAGGCGGGGGATGCCGCCCCGACAGGGCCCGCCGCCCGGGCCGCCCGGCTCCTACCCATGATCCTCGCCGCGGTGGTGGTCCTCTACGCGGTGCAGACGCTGTACTCCGAGGACTTCTCGAAGGGGTTGCAGAACGTCTGCTTCTTCTTGGTTCCGTTCACGGTGGCCTACGGGTTGCTCAGTGACGTCAAGTGGGACCGGAGGCTGCTGACGTTGGTCCTCTGCCTCGTCGGCGTGGAGGCGACGGCCTTCGTCTTCGTTGGCTCCATTGAGTACGTGACCAGGAGCTTGTTCTGGAACGACGTGGTGATTCGGTCGAACGAATTCCACACCTACTTCCGGGTCAACTCGGTGTTCTGGGATCCGAACGTCTACGGGCGGTATCTGACGTTGGTGATCGTGGTGGCCATGGCAGCGCTGCTGTGGGTGAAGGAACGGCGGGCGTTCGCGTTGCTGACCGTTCTGGTGACGCTTCTGTGGCTGGGTCTGGCGCAGACGTTCTCGCAGTCCAGCTTCCTTGCCCTGCTGGCGGGGCTGGCGGCGCTCGCGGCGCTGCGCTGGAGTTGGCGCTGGACTCTCGGCGCCGTCGCCGTCGGCGCCGTCGGCGCGATCCTCGTCGTCCTGCTCGTCGGGGGGTCGGGAAAGATCCGCATCAACATCGACACCAGCGGTCGCGCCAACCTCGTTTCGGGGGGCATCGAACTCTTCGGCGAACGGCCGATTTGGGGATACGGGTCCGGCTCCTTCCAGGTCGCCTACCGCGGCCATCAGGCCAAGAAGAACGTCCCCGTCTCGATCTCCCACACCGAGCCGGTCACGGTGGCGGCCGAGCAGGGCCTCCTTGGCTTGCTGCTCTACGTCGCCCTGCTCATCGTCGCCCTCTGGACCATGACATCGGGTATCCGGGGACCTCCTTCCGTGCCACTCGCTGCGCGAGCCGCCGTGCTGGCCGCCTTCGTCGCGCTCCTCGTGCACACGATGGCCTACGCCGGCTTCTTCGAGGACCCGATCACCTGGGTCCTGCTGGCGGTCGGCGCCTCGCTCGCCGCCACCCCCGCGGTCCGCGACTCGGCGTAGGCTCGCGCCGTGTCGGGATACCTGCGCCGCCTCGCGACGACCGGAGCCGCATACACCGCGGCGAGCATCCTCTCGAAGCTGATCGCGGTCGCGCTGCTGCCGCTCTACACGCGGTACCTGACCCGAGAAGACTACGGCGCCGCCGAGGTGATGTTCGCCGCCGTCGTCTCGGCCAGCATCGTCGTCCGGCTCGGCCTGATCGAGGCGCTGCTGCGCTTCTATTACAGGGACGGCGAGGATCCGGTGCTGGTCGTCAAGAGCACCTTCGCCGGGCTCTTCTGGTTCGCGACGATCGGCGCCCTCCTCGCGCTGCCGTTCGCCACCCCGATCGCCGAAGCGCTGCTCGACCCCAAGACCGCGGCTGAAGTGGGGCAGATGGCCGAGCTGGCGCGGATCTCGATCGGGGGCCTCTGGGTGCTGACGATGTTCGAGTTCATGCTCACCCTCTTTCGCCTCGAGGAGCGCGCCCGGGCCTTCTTCGTGACGACGATCCTCAACGTCCTGGTCACGATCGGGCTGACCGTGGTGCTCGTCGTCGGGGCCGGCGAGGGCGCCCGCGGGCTGCTGGTCGGCAGCTACGCCGCCGGCGCCGCTTTCGTGCTGGGCCTGATCGTCTGGCAGTGGCGCCGGCTCTCACTGCGCTTCGACCGCGAGCTGCTGCGACGGCTGCTGCGCTTCGGCCTGCCGACGATGCCCGCCGAGGCCTCGCTCTACCTGCTCAACTTCGTCGACCGGATCATCATCGTCCGCTCCGCCGGGCTCGCCGAGGCCGGCCTCTACTCGCTGGCGGTCAAGTTCGCCCAGGCCGTAAACGTCCTCGTCCGCGGCTTCCAGCTCGCCTGGCCGCCGCTCGCCTACTCGATCCGCGACGACGGCGAGGCGAGGCGCGCCTATGCCGTCGTCGTCACCCTCTTCGTCGCCGGCTGTGCCTTCGTCGTCACCGGGATGTGGCTGTTCTCGCGCTGGATCGTGCGAGCGCTGGCGGCGCCGGAGTTCTTCGGCTCCTACAAGGCGATCGGCCTGATCTCCGCCGCGGTCACCCTCTACGCCCTCTACATGGTCATGGTCGTGATCCTCGGCCGCACCGGCCGCACCGAGTTCAACTTCCCCGCCGCGATCGCGGCGCTCGCCGCCAACGTCGTCCTCAACCTGTTGCTGGTGCCGCCGCTGGGAATCGTCGGCGCGGCGCTGGCCCTGGTCGTCTCCTACCTCGTCGTGCTGGGGCTGATGTACGGCTTCACCCAGCGCCTCTTCCCGGTGCCCTACCAGTGGGGCCGTCTGGCCCGGGTGGTGCTCACCTCCGCCGTGCTTGTCGGCGTCGGCGAACTTGTGATGCCGACCTCGGGCTTCACCGGCCTGCTCGGCCGCGCCGTCCTCTTCGCGCTCTACCCCCTCGCCCTCTTCGTCAGCGGCTTCTTCACTCCCGGCGAGCGTGTCTGGCTGGGCCGTCTCCGCCACCCCGGCGAGATCGCCGCCTCCGTCAGACGGCTGCGCGCAGAACCCAGCGCCGTCGACGGCCGCGTCCCCGAGGCCTACGAGGCTGAGCAGATGGACGACGACGCCCGCTTCTAGCGCTCGACCCGGTCCTTGATGCTTTCGCCGCGCCCCGGCCGTAGCGCCTGGCGCGCGTGCGCCCAGTAGATCCGGGCGGGCTGGCTGGGAAGCACCGTGGCGGCCAGCGCTCGCGCCGCGTAGGACCACGCGGTGAGGATGCGGACGGCGAAGGCCGCGCCGCGGGAGTGGTGCTTGCGCATGTAGCGATCGCGGTTGCGGTGGAATTCGACGATCCGGGGCAGGCCGGTGGCGAGGTCGGTCGAGAGCTGGTCGTGATGGATCGCCGTCGCGTCGGGGACGAAGAGAGAGTGCCAGCCCGCGTCGGCGAGGCGCTTGGCGAAGTCGCACTCGTCGTAGTAGACGAAGAAGGCGGGGTCGAGGTAGCCAACCCTGGCGGCGGCCTCGCGGCGGACCAGCAGCGCACTCGACTGCGCCCACTCGACCTTGCGGGTCTCCCAACCGGTGCTCTGGACGGTGAACAGGCGGTGCAGGAAGAGGGCCCCCGCGACGGCGGTGCCGACCCCCGGAAAGCGCCAGGCGCAGGGCACCGGGTTCTCGTCGGAGTCGAGCAGCCGCGGTCCGGCGGCGGCGGCCCGGTGGTCGCCGTCCAGCGCCGCGACGAGCGCCGCCGCGGCCCCCGAGCGGATCTCCGAGTCCTCGTTCAGCAACAGGCAGTAGCGGCCCTTCGCCTCCTTCAACAGGGTCGAGTCGTTCTGCGCCTTGCCGGTCTGCCGCTTCAGGGCGAAGAGGCGGATGTCGCCGCCGAGGGCTCTCACCGCGTCGGCCGAACCATCGGTCGAGGCGTTGTCGAGGACGAGGATCTCGTGCTCGATCTCGTCCGGGTGCGTCGCCTCGATCGCCGCCAGGCAGGCCAGCAGGTAATCGCGGCCGTTGGTGTTCACGACGCAGTAGGAGAGCGTGGGCGCCAAGCGGGTCACGATAATCGTCGGCCCGTTCCCTGTCCCGGAGACACTGCACACCGAACATGAAAGTCCAACTCGTCGACCCGTCGGCCTTCACGCCGCCCTACGACCGCGCCCTCGCGGCGGCGCTGGCGCGCGCCGGCGCCGAGGTCGAGCTGATCACCACCCGCTTCCTCTACGGCGCGGTGCCGCCGGCCGAGGGATACCGGGTCGACGAGCGCTTCTACCGCCGCAGCGCCGCCCGCGGTCTCGAGGCCTTCGGCCGGTTGCCGTTCAAGGCGGCCGAGCACCTGCCGGACATGCTGCGCTTCCGCCGCGACGCCGACGCCGACGTCGTCCACTACCAGTGGCTGACGGCGCCGGCCTTCGACCCCTGGCTGCTGCCGCCACTGCGCCCGCGGGTGATGACCGCCCACTACATCCTGCCGCCGCGGCCGAGCCGCTGCCAGGTCGCCTCCGCCCGCCGCGTCTTCGGCCGCATGGACGCCGTCGTCGCCCACTCCGAGCACGGCGCCGCGCGCCTTCGCGACGAGGTCGGGCTCGACCCGGCGCGGGTGCGGGTCATTCCCCACGGGGCCTTCGACTACCTCACCCGGCTGCCGGAGGAGAAGCCGCTGCCGGCCGAGCTGGAGGGGGCCGAGGGCCCGGTGATCCTCTCCTTCGGCCTGCTGCGCCCGTACAAGGGAATCGAGAACCTGCTCGAGGCCTTCCGCCGGTTGCGCGGCGCCGAGCTCTGGATCGTCGGCAACCCGCGGATGGACGTGGCGCCGCTGCGCAAGCTCGCCGCCGAGGCCGGCGGCCGGGTCCGCTTCGTCACCCGCTTCGTCGAGGACGCCGAGATCCCGGCAATCTTCCGCGGCGCCGATCTGATTGCCCTCCCCTACCTCGACGCCGAGCATTCCGGCGTCCTCTACACCGGCCTCGCCTTCGGCAAGCCCCTGGTCCTCAGCTCGGTCGGCG
>JADGPJ010000034.1 GCA_017882505.1 Solirubrobacterales bacterium
GCGTCCTGATTTTCGCAGTGCCCGTCGGCGAGAGATGGAGTGTCAAAGGCGAAAATCCCAGCAAGCGCGAGAGACCCCCAACCCCTCCACGCCAAACCCCACCGCCGAGTCGCCGCTCCTAGACGTTTGCCGCAATGGCCATCGAGAGGAACAGCAGCGCCAGGTAGGCGAGCGAGAAGAGATAGGTGCGCAACGCCCAGCGGCGCTCGGTGGTCTTCAGCAGCTTCACCGAGCAGTAGACGAAGCCGGCGCCGAGCAGCATCGAGGGCACCAGATAGGCGACGCCGAGGCCGCCGGCACAGAAGGGCAACTGCGTGACCGCGTAGAGCAGGACGGTGTAGAGGACGATCTGGCGTCGCGTCTCGGCCTCGCCGCGGACCACCGGCAGCATCGGTATCCCGGCCTTCGCGTACTCGTCCTTCATCAGCAGCGAGAGCGCCCAGAAGTGGGGCGGGGTCCAGAAGAAGACGATCGCGAAGAGGTAGAAGGCCATGCCGTCGAGGCCACCTGTCACCGCCGCCCAGGCGACCAGCGGCGGGACCGCGCCGGCGGCGCCGCCGATGACGATGTTCTGCGGCGTCGTGCGCTTCAGCCACAGCGTGTAGACGAAGACGTAGCCGAGCAGGCCCGAGAGCGAGAGTGCCGCCGCCAGCGGGTTCACGGTCAGCGCCAGGAGGGCAAAGGAGGCACAGCCGAGGAGCGTCCCGAAGGCGATCGCGGCAGCGGGGGAGATCCGCCCCGAGGCGACCGGTCGATCGGCGGTGCGAGCCATCAGCAGGTCTACGTCGCGGTCGACGGCGTGGTTGATCGCGCCGGCGCCGCCGGCCGAGAGGGCGCCGCCGAGGCAGGTGAGGAAGATCAGTCCGATCGAGGGGTCGCCGGCGACGTACATCGTCGTCACCGTCGTGAACAGCAGCAGCGACTGCACCTTTGGCTTGGTCAGCGTCAGGTAGTCGCGAACGACGAGGAACGCGGCCGAGCGCGGGGCGACCCCGGCTGCCATCAGATCGGGCGCGGTGTGACCGGCGCCGGCTTCCATGTCGGTCAGGCTACCGGCTGCGACTCGCGAGTGGGACGCTCGGCGGAGCCGGTGCGATGGGCGATCGCCTCGCGGATATCGCGCATCGGGCGGGCGCTGCGGACGTCCGGCAGGACGTCGAAGTTGTGCGGGTCGGGGGGCGAGAGGGTGAACCACTCGAGCGAGTCGCCGCCCCAGGGGTCGTGGCCGGCCTCGGGCCCGTTCTCGCGGCTGGCGATCGCGTTGACCAGCGACATCACGATGCCGGCGGCAAGGACGAGGGTGCCGATCGAGGCGATCAGGTTGTAGGCGCTGACGCCGGTGTGCTCGAAGAACTTGTAGGCGTCGACCACCTGGCCCTGTTCGGCGCCGGCGAAGAACAGCGGCACGAAGGCGAGCAGGATCCCGGCGGCCATCGTCCAGAAGGAGATGCGGGCGAGGCTCTCGCCCATCGTCCGGCCGGTCATCTTCGGGAACCAGTAATGGAGAGCGGCGAAGCCGCCGAAGACAGCGCCCCCGACAAGCGCGAAGTGGGTCGCGGCGGTGGCGTCGGTGGTGTTCTTCAGCTGCCAGGCGGCGGCTACCATCGACTGCTCGATCTCGGCTCCGAGGCCGATCGAGATCGCCGAGATCGCACCGACCGCGAACAGCAGCGGCGCCCGCATTCGCAGCGCGCCGCCGATCATCGTCGCGATCAGGTTGAAGACGATCAGGCCGAAGGGCACGATCAGCGCCAGCGACATCAGCATCGCGAAGTACATCCAGCCGATGCCGATCGGCGCGGTCATCATGTTCTGCATCCAGGCCAGGGTGCCGATCACGGCGATTGCCGCCAGCGACCCCATCACGACACCGCGGTTGTAGAGCGGTTTGCCGGAGAAGGTGGAGACGACCTCGGCGATCGCGCCGAAGGCGAAGATCAGGATCAGCATGTAGGCGCCGGAGTAGAAGATCCAGCTCAGGTGCTGCCAGAGCAGCGGCGAGCCGCCGGAACCGTCGGCGAAGAAGACGCCGTCGTAATTGCGGTCGATCATCAGCATCGTCAGGGCGGCGAGCAGGACCGGTCCGATGAAGAGCAGCAGCCAGGAGCCGACCGCGGCGGCCCAGGCGAAGACCGGTACCCGGCGCCAGGCCATCCCCGGCGCCCGCATGTTGCGAAGCGTCGTCGAGAGGTCGATCGCGATCAGGACGAAGCCGAGGGTCGCCAGGCCGGTGGTCGTGGCCCAGGCGTCGACGCCGTTGTTGGAGAGGAAGGCGAGCTCGGTCAGCGGCGCCAGCGGGTTGACGCCGGCCTCGGAGGGAGTGAAGAGGAAGCCGGCGTAGAGAACGACCGCGCTGGCGGCCCAGAGCGCCAGGCCGATCTGCCCGAGCCGGGGCAGCGCGGTGCCGCGGGCGCCGACCTGAAGCGGCGCCACGTAGTAGAAGAAGCCGAGCACGAGTGGGATCGCGAAGAGGAACACGGCGGTGGCGCCGTAGTCGGAGAGCATCCGGTTGAAGGCGACCGGGGAGAGGAAGGTGTTCTCCGGGATCGCCAGCTGCAGCCGCATCAGCAGCATCTCGATCAGGGCGATGAAGAGGAACCCGAGCGAGCCGGCGACCATGATCCGGCCGATGTCCTTGTGGTCGGCGCTGGTCGTCAGCTCGATCCAGCGCGGGCGCTTCTTCGGGTAGCCGTCGACGACGAGCTCCGGACGCGGCGTCTCGCTCATGGCACTTCCCCGTTCTGGATTAGGCCGACGACGCGTTTCTGGGCCGCTTCGATATCGGCTTTCTGCTGCTGGACGAAGGCTTTGTATGCATCCGGCGAGACGGCTTCGACTTCGGTTCGCATCGAGGCGTAGGCCTGGCCGGAGAGGGTCGCGGAGTCGCCGCTGAAGTTGCCTTCTTCGTCGGCCCGGAAGATGACCTTGTTGACCTTCCCCGGGACAGCGTCGCGCTTGCCGGAGAGGTCGGGCACGTCCCAGGTGTGGACGACGTCGGTGGAGACCAGGTTGAGGACGACCGCGGTGTCGACCGGAACCACGAGTTTGTAGTAGCTGAAGGCCCCGTTGGGGTAGGTGTAGCGCCACAGCCACTGCTGGCCGGTCGCTTCGATGTTCAGCGGCCTCGTCTTCGCCGAGGCCAGCCCGGCCGAGCCGGTGGTGGGCGTCTGTCGCGCCTTGTCGGTGTAGACGACGCTGAGGACGAAGATCACGGCGGCGAAGACGGTGAGGACGGCGCCGACCCGGAACTGCAGCCGGCGACCGCCGCTGAGCTGGCGCGGCTCGGCGCCGCGCTCGGCCCGGAAGCGGCGCACCGCGTAGAACAGCGCGACGTTGATCGCGACGACGACGATCGCCGCGGCGACGAAGCCGATCCAAAGCAGGGTGTTGATCTGGTCAGTGCCAGGGGAGTGCGGTGCCAAAGCGCGGCCATTCTATTCACGCCGGGCGGCTGTCGTGCGGTCTGCCGCCGCTCCCGCCAGTGGTCGCCTACCTATACTCGCCGCCCCTATGAAGAGGCGCCCCCGGCCATCCCCCGCGCTGCGACTCGCCGTCAGGGCCGGAGCGGCCTCCGCGATCGGCGCCGCGATCGCGGTGCCGCTGGTGCGAAAGCGACTGCGAATTCCGGCCCCGGTGACGATCGCTGCATGCGCCGCCGGGCCGCTCGGCGTCTCGGTCCTGCGGCCCCGCTCCAAGAAGCGCGACGTCGCCATGTTCGCCCTGCAGATGTGGGGTTTCGTCATGGCTCACGAGCTTCCCTTCGACAAGCCGGAGCGGCTTCGCAGCCGCCTGCGCAGCCGCTACCCGATCGTCTCCGACCGCATCCTTGGCGCGGGCGTCCTTCCCAACACCCGCCTCCAGCGCGGCTTGGCCCGGTTGCCGAAGGTCGCTGTCTTCAACCGCTTCATCACCTGGACCCACTGGCTCTGGTTCTTCGAGCCCTATGTCGCGCTCGCGGTGATCTTGATCCGCCACAACCGGCGCTTCCCGCGTGCCGCCCGTCAGCTCGCCGCGATCTTCGACATCGGCTGCGCGGTCTATTTCGCGGTCCCGACGGCGCCGCCGTGGTGGGCCTCCGAGCAGGGCCTGACCGGCGAAGAGGTCCGCCGGATCATGGTCGAGGTCGGCGAGGAGACCTGGGGCTCGGCCTGGCCGAAGATGTACGAGGTGCTGGGCGGGAACCCGTGGGCGGCGATGCCCTCACTGCACTTCGCCACCTCCGTCTCTGCCGCGATCTCGCTCTCGGAAGCCGGCAAGGTCGAGGGGACGCTCGGCTGGGGCTACGCGCTGACGCTCGGCTTCGGGCTGGTCTACCTGGGCGAGCACTACGTCACCGATCTCGCCGCCGGGGCGCTGCTGGTGGTCGCCGTCAGGCGTGGTGAGCCGCTCGCCGAGCCGGTCGTTCGCAGGGCCAGCGAGGCGCTGCAACGCTTGGAGAGAATCGCGAGCGGGTAGCTTTTCGAACGTGTCTCACGAAGACTCGGCGAACGGAGACCGCGTCGCCGAGATGCCACTTCTCACGACGCGCCGCCTCCTACAGACGGTCGTGGTCGTGCTGGTGCTGCTCGGCAGCATCTACTTCCTCTTCCCGAGGCTGGTCGGCCTCAGCGGCGCGATGAGCAGGCTCGGCGACGCCGAGCCGGTCTGGATCGGGGTCGCGATCGGCTTCAACATCGTCGCCTACGCCACCTACGTCGCCCTCTTCAAGGCGGTCGTCGGCGGCGATGCGCTGCGGCTTCGCTGGCTCGAGACCTACGAGATCAACATGGCGGGGGTGGCGGCGACGCTGCTGTTCTCGGCCGGTGGTGCCGGCGGCATCGCCGTCACCTACTGGGCTCTGCGCAAAGCCGGGATGCGCCGCCGCGACGTCGCCCGGCGGATGGTCGCCTTCGTCACCCTCCACTATGCCTTCTATCCGCTGGCGCTGATCGTCTTCGGCGTGCTGCTGCGTACCGGCGTTCTCAACGGGAATCACTCGGTTGAGCTGACGGTGATACCGGCCGCGGTCGCCGGGCTGCTGCTGGTGATCGGGGTCCTGATCGCGCTGATTCCCCCCGACGTCGAGCAGCGGCTGGGCCCCTTCGCCCACGGCGCCAAGGCGAAATCGGTTCTGCATACCGCCGCCAAGGTCCCGGCGACGCTGGGGGAGGGCTTCAGGTTCGCGGTCAGCCTTTTCGCCCACCCGTCGAAGGGCGGCCTCGCCGTGCTCGGCGCCGCCGGCTTCTGGGCGGCGAGTATTGGCGTGCTCTGGGCCTCCTTCCACGCTTTCGGAGTCCGCGTGCCGCTGGCGGTCGTCGTCCAGGGCTTCTTCCTCGGCATGGTCGCCAACCTCTTCCCGCTGGCGCCGGCCGGAGTCGGTGCCGTCGATGCCGGCATGATCGGCGCCTTCGTCCTCTTCGGCCTGCCCGAGGAAGCCGTCTTCCCGGCGATCCTGATCTATCGGCTGGTCGCCTTCTGGATGCCGATCCCGCCGGGCATAGTCGCCTTCTTCCAGCTCCGCAAAACCGTCCAACGCTGGGAGACGGAGGGGCTGCCGATCGACCGTGGCGGTAGCGTCGAATCGGATCTGGAGCCGCCTGTCGGGCTGATTGCGAATGGCCAACAGGGGCAGTACTATAAAAAGTGAAGTAATAGCCTCTAGCTTGCGAAAATGGTGGATATGACTGAGAACAAGAAGGTCGAGAACGTGATCATCATCGGCGGTGGACCGGCCGGCTACACGGCCGCGCTCTACACCGCGCGCGCCAACCTCGAGCCGCTCGTCTTCGAGGGGTTCCAGTGGGGTGGGCAGCTGCAGAACACGACCGACGTCGAGAACTACCCGGGCTATCCCGAGGGGATCATGGGCCCGGAGATGATGAGCCGGTTCCGCGCCCAGGCCGAGCGCTTCGGGAGCCGCTTCGTCACCGACGACGTCGACCGGGTCGAGCTCTCCGACGGCGGCGTGCAGAAGGTCTTCCTCGGCGACGAGGAGCACCGCGCCAAGACCGTGATCCTGGCGATGGGGGCGGAGCCGAAACGGCTCGGCATCCCCGGTGAGATGGAGCTCGGCGGACGCGGCGTCTCGACCTGCGGCGTCTGCGACGGCGCCTTCTTCAAGGACCAGCCGGTGATCGTGATCGGCGGCGGCGACTCGGCGATGGAGGACTCGATCTTCATCTCCAAGTACGCCAGCGAGCTGACGATCGTCAACCGCCGCGACGAGTTCCGCGCTTCGAAGATCATGTTCGACCGCGCCCGCGAAAAGGACAACATCGACCTCAAGACGCCGTACGTCCCGGAGGAGTTCGTCGCCGGCGAGGACGGCAAGCTGGAGAAGATCCGCGTCCGCCACGCCGAGACCGGCGAGACCGAGGAGATCGCGGCCGGCGGTGCCTTCGTCGCGATCGGCCACATTCCCAAGTCAGAGATCGTCAAGGGTCAGATCGACACCGACGAGGACGGCTACATCGTCACCGAGGCCGGCTCGACCCGGACCAACCTGGCCGGGGTCCTCGCCGTCGGCGACGTCGTCGACCACACCTACCGCCAGGCCGTCACCGCCGCCGGCACCGGCTGCATGGGGGCGCTCGACGCCGAGCGCTACCTGCGCGACAGCCCGCCTCCGGTCGAGGCCCACTGGTTCCCGGGCGGCGAGCCGGTCGAGATCGCCCCAGCCGGCTCCTAGCCTCGGTTCCACTGCTCGCCGCGGTCGGCAGCGGGTGTATCGTCGGGGAACGGCGGCTGAATGTACCCATCTCGACTCGGTTCATTTCCTCACCCTCCCGGATGAGGTCGAGGGCTGCGAAGAGTGCCTGGCGACCGGGATGCGGTGGGTCCACCTGAGGATGTGCCAGACCTGCGGCCACATCGGCTGCTGCGACAACTCGGTCGGCAACCACGCGACCTCCCATCACCAGGCGACCGGCCACCCGATCATCCGCTCGGCCGAGCCCGGGGAGGACTGGAGCTGGTGCTACCCGGATGAACTGATGTTCCGGCTCGAGGGCGGCTGAGGCCGGCTAGCTCAGGTAGCCGCAGTCCCGCGCCGAGGCGTGCAGCGCGTCGCGGAACTTCGGGTGGGCGACGTCGATCAGTCGCCGCGTCCGCTCGGCGATCGAGCTGCCGCGCAGCTCGGCGACCCCGTACTCGGTGACGATGCGGTCGACGATGTTCTTGAAGGTCGTCACCGCGGCGCCGGAGTGGAGTTGCGGAACGATCCGCGAGGTCGCCGCGTCACCCGTGGTCGAGTGCAGGACGATGAACGCCTGGCCGCCCTCGGAGAGCACCGCGCCGCGGGCGAAGTCGGGCTGGCCGCCGGAGGAGGACCAGTATTCGCTGCCGAGGCTCTCGGAGGCGCACTGGCCGAGGAAGTCGACCTCGATCGTCGCGTTGATCGCGGTGAAATTCGGCTCCAGCTTCACCTTGCTGGGATCGTTGGTCTCGTTCACGGGCCAGAACTCGACTCCGGGGTTGTCGGCGACGAAGTCGTAGAGGTGTCGGGTTCCGAGCGCGGTGGTGGTGATCAGCTTGTTGCGGTGGGTGCGCTTGCGGGTCCCGGTGACCGCGCCCTTCTCGACCAGATCGACGAACCCGTCGGAGAGCAGCTCGGTGTGGACGCCGAGGTCGCGGTGGTCGGCGAGCAGCTCCAGCACCTGGTCGGGAACGGCGCCGATCCCGGCCTGGATCGTGGCCCCGTCGGGGATCCGCTCAGCGACCAGCTCGGCGATCCGGCGGTCGGTGTCTCGCGCCGGTCGCTGCGGCAGCTCGACCAGGGGGTAGTCGGCCTCGCACCAGCCGAGGATCTGGCTGACGTGGATCTGGTTCTCGCCGAACGTGCGCGGCATCCGCGCGTTGACCTCGAGGAAGAACGGCATCTCGCCGACCATCGCCGCCACGTACTCGGCGTGGCAGCCGAGTGAGAAGTAGCCGTGCTGGTCGGGGGCGGAGGCCGCCGCGAGCACGATCGGTTCGCGCATCGTGCGGCGCATCAGCACCGGGACCTCGCTGAAGTTGTTCGGGACCAGGTCGCAGTCGCCGCGGTGGAAGGCGGCTTTGTCGTGCGGGGAGAGAAACCAGGAGACGTGGCGCAGGCCCTTGATCTCGCCCTCGATGTAGGGACGGTCGCGCAGCGGCAGCATCTGGTGCAGCCGGACCTCCTCGAGGCGGTCGGCGCCTGCTTCGATCGCGTCGATCACGGTTTTCGGCTCGCCGTTGCCGAGGCCGACGATCGCGTCGCCGGCGAGCGGGAGGTGGGCGAGCACGTCCTCGGCCGCGCATCGCTTCACCTGGATCGCTGATCCGATCGTGGTCATCGCCGCTAGTTCTACCGCTCGACCTCGCGCAGCCCGGCGCCCTGCTCGGCGGCGCGTCGCAGCAGCGGCGCCTGCGCGTAGGCGCCGCCCTCGGCGCTCTCGAGCTCCTCCAGCAGAGCGACCGCCGGCCCGGCGCCGATCTTCTCGGCCAGGCTGAGCGGGCCCAGTGGCCAGTTCAGCCCCAGCTGCATCGCCGTATCCATGTCGTCCGGGGAGGCGACGTCCTCTTCCAGGGCGAAGGCGGTCTCGTTGGCGATCTGGGCGAAGAGGCGGCTGAGGACCACGGTCGCGGCGGGGTCGATCCGGTCGAGCTTCTCGGGGTCGAGCGTCGGCGCCAGGATCCCCAGCTCGGGGTCGATCTCGCGCTCGATTCCCTCGCCGTAGGCGTGGTAGCCCTCGCCGCTCTTGCGGCCAAGCTTGCCTTCGGCGACCAGCCGTTCCTGGATCGGGCTCGGGCGCCAGCGCTCCGGCTCGCCTCCCTGGGCGAAGAAGGAGCGGGCGATTTCGAGGTTGACGTCGAGGCCGATCAGGTCGATCAGCTCGAACGGGCCCATCCGGAAGCCGCCGCCGAGCCGGACGATGCGGTCGATCCTCTCGGCCTCGGCGACGCCGTCGCCGAGCATCCGCAGCGACTCCAGCGCGAAGGGCCGGGCGAGCCGGTTGGCGACGAAGCCGGGGGAGTCCCTGGCCCGGATCGGCGTCCGTCCCATCCTCTCGGCGACCTCGGCGGTCGCCGCCAGCGCCGCCTCGGAGGACAGCTCGGTGGCGACCACCTCGACCAGCTTCATCAGCGCCGGCGGGTTGAAGAAGTGCATGCCGACCAGGCGCTCGGGGTTGGGGACGCCGGCGGCGATGTCGGCGACCCGGAGCGAGGAGGTGTTGGTGGCGAGGACCGCGTCGGGGGCGCAGAGCGCGGCCACGGCGCGGAAGAGATCGCGCTTCAGCTCGACGCTCTCGGGCGCCGCCTCGATCAGCAGCCCGCATCCGGCCAGGTCCTCCAGGACCGTCGTGGTTTCGACCCGGTCCAGCGCCTCCTCGGCTTCGAGTTCGGTCCAGCGCGCGTGCGAGAGGCCCTTGGCGAGCGCCTCGCCGAGCCGGATCGCGGCGCCCTCGGCCGCCTCGGGGTCGGGATCGTAGAGCCGCGTCTCGTAACCGCCCAGGGCCGCGACCTGGGCGATGCCGGTGCCCATCGTGCCGGCGCCGAGGACGCCGACGCCGGCGACCTTCATCGGCCCTTGAAGTCGGGCTCGCGCTTCTCGAGGAAGGCCTGCATGCCCTCGACCCGGTCCTCGGTCGCCATCGCCTCGTCGAACAGAGCCCGCTCCGCCTCGACCCCGGCGGCCATCCCCAGCTCCTCCGCGTTCAGCACCGCCCGCTTGGCGAGGCGGGCGGCGACCGGCGGCCGCTCGGCGACCGTTCGGGCCAGCTCCAGCGCCTCGTTCAGGCAGTGACCCGGTTTGACGACCTTGTTGACGAGGCCCCACACGTAGGCCGTGCCGGCGTCGAAATGGCGGCCGGTGAGCACATGCTCCATCGCCCGCTGCTTGCCGATCACGCGGGTCAGGCGCTGCGTGCCACCGCCGCCGGGGATGATCCCGAGGGTGATCTCCGGCTGGCCGAAGCGGACGCTTTCGTCGGCGACGACCATGTCGCAGGCGAGCGCCAGCTCGCAGCCGCCCCCGAGCGCGTAGCCGGAGACGGCGGCGACGATCGGGGTCTGAACCGCCGCCAACCGCTGCCAGAAGGCGAGGCCGGTGCGATCGCTCGCGTCGGGCACTCCCGGCTGTGCCAACGCGCGGATGTCGGCTCCGGCGGCGAAGACCTTGTCGGAGCCGGCGATCACGATGCAGCGCACCCCCGGGTCCTGGTCGAAGCGCTCGAGCTCGGCGAGCAGGCGCTCCCTCATCTCCCCCGAGAGGGCGTTGCGCGTCTCCGGGTCGTCGAGGCGCAGCAGGCCGACGTTGAAATCGTCGACCGAGGCTGCGACGAGGTCGGCCAACTCAGCTCTCCTCGAAGGGGAGCATCGCGTTGATCCCGGTCGCGGCACGGCCGATGATCAGCTTCTGGATCTGCGAGGTCCCCTCGTAGAGCGTCGTCACCCTGGCGTCGCGCAGGTAGCGCTCGACCGGGTAGTCGTCGACGTAACCTGAGCCGCCGTGGACCTGGATCGCCAGGTTCGCGCACTCGACCGCGGACTCGGTCGCGAAGAGCTTCGCCACCGAGGTCTCCATCGTGTTCGGCTTGCCTTCGTCCTTGAGCACGCCGGCGCGGTAGACGAGCATCCGCGAGGCGTCGCGCTTGAGGATCATGTCGGCGATCATCTCCTGGACCAGCTGGAAGCGGGCGAGGGGGACGCCGAACTGCTTGCGCTCCTTCGAGTAGGCGACCGAGGCGTCGACGCAGCCGTCGCAGATGCCGACGCAGCCGGCGGCGACGCTGTAGCGGCCGCTGTCGAGCGCGCTCATCGCCACCTTGAAGCCGTCGCCCACCGCCCCCAACATGGCGTCGTCTCCGACCTCGACCTCGTCGAGCGAGATCTCCGCCGTGTCGGAGGAGCGCAGCCCGAGCTTGCCGTGGATCTCCTGGGTGGTGAAGCCCTCGCTCTCGGTCGGGACCAGGAAGCAGGCGAGGCCGCGGTGCTTCAGGGCGGGGTCGGTCTGGGCGAAGATCAGCGCCACCTCGGAGAAGTTCGCCAGCGAGATCCACATCTTCTGGCCGCTGATCGACCAGCCGGAGTCGGTCCTGGTCGCCCGCGTGCGCAGGTTGGCGGCGTCGGAGCCGGTGTCGGGCTCGGTCAGCCCGAAGCAGCCGAGCGCCTCGCCCGAGCAGAGTCGCGGCAGCCACCTCATCTTCTGCTCCTCGCTGCCCCAGCGCTCGATCGAGCCGCCGACAAGCGAGGTCACGACCGAGACGACGGTGCGGGCGGAGGAGTCGGCGCGGCCGATCTGCTCGACGATCAGCCCGTAGCCGATGTGGTCGAGCTCGCGGCCGCCGTACTCTTCGGCCACGGGTGCGCCGAGGTAGCCGACCTCGCCCATCTTCCTCGCCAGCTCGCGATCGAAGCGTGCGGCGCGGTCGTTGTCGCGAACCCGCGGCAGGATCTCGCGGTCGGCGAACTCGCGCGCCGCCTCCGAGATCAGCTTCTGCTCGTCGCTCAGCTGGAAGTCCATCTGCCCCGGCCCCTTCCTGGTCGGCTCAAAGCTCGCGAAGCTCGCGTTCCAGCGTCGCCGCGAAGGCCTTTTGCGCCTCCTGCGTGCGGGGACCCGGAGCCGCGGCGAGCTTCGTTCCGTCGACTGCCGCGACCGCCTGGACCTCGCGCACGGTGGAGGCGAGGAATGCCTCGCTGGCGGCGCGCAGATCGTCGATATGCCAGCTGCCCGTTTCCACGTGCAGCGCCTTGATCAGGCGGTCGCGGGTGATCGACTCGAGCACGCCGTCGTCGAGCGCCGGCGTTCGCAGCTCGCCTTCGGGGGAGACCCAGAAGATCGTCGAGGTCGGCGGCTCCAGCACGTTGCCGTCGGGCCGCACCAGCACCGCCTCGTCGGCGTCGCGCGATTTCGCCAGCCGGGTGGCCTGCATGTTGGCCGCGTAGGAGAGTGACTTGACCCCGTTGAGGATCACAGTCGGCGAGTAGGTGACCGTGGCAAGCGTCACCGTCTCGAGGTGGACCGGGACCGGCTCCGTGGCGGCGATCCGGCGGCCACCGCGGGTGACGATCAGGCGCAATTGCCCGTCGATCGGGCCGGCATCGCCGAGCAGGGCCTCGATCTCGTGCTCGAGCGCGGCGCGGTCGAACTCGAGCTCGATCGCCGCCGCCGAGCGGCCGAGGCGGTCGAGGTGCTCGCCGAGCGCGAACGGGCGACCGCCGTAGAGGCGGATCACCTCGAAGGCGCCGTCGCCGCGGTAGAGGCCGTCGTCCTTGAGACCGATCGTGGCGACGCCGGTCGGCGTCACCTCTCCGTCGACGCTGGCCAGCTCGATGAAGTCCGCGCTCACAATTGCACCGTATCCTGGATGGGTGCTGTTCGTTTTGGGGACGCTCGCTGTACTGGCCTTCGTCATCGGCGCGCTGCTCCTCGTCGGGCATTTCTACCCGGGCTCTTCCTCCGATCTGGTCGACTGGACCCCGACCCGCTCGCCCGAGGTCGAGGCGCAGAACGAGATCGACGACATCCGCCAGATGCTCGAGGCGCAGAACGAGCTGCGCCGCCGACGCGGCGCCCGCGAGATGTCCGAGGACGAGCTCGACGCCGGCGTCGCCGAGGACGAGCGCCTGCGCCTGCGCGGCCGCGGCCCTTTCGAAGCCACCTAGCCGCGGCGCGCTAAGCGGCGCTGCGCTGCGAGCTCCGGGGCAGGCTGCTGGGAGTGGCGGGCAACGTCCTCAGCCAGCGCCTGGCGACGCTCGTCGACGAGGGCATCGTCGAGCGCCGCCGCTACAGCGATCACCCCGAGCGTCCACAGCCACCCGGGGCCGGGCGCGACCGAGGAGCAGCGCCGCCGCTCGGAGGAGCTGCGTCGCCGGCATGCCGAGCAGCGCCCCCCGCCGACGTCTGGGGCCGTCATCCAGGTGAGACGTTGTGAGGCAGGCCACTAAACTCGCGGCGTGGCTCGCGCACTCATCGTCGGCTGCGGCTGCCGCGGCAGGTTGCTGGGGGAGCGGCTGCTGAGCGACGGCTGGGCGGTACGCGGGACCAGCCGCGACGAGGTTCGCCTGGCGCCGATCGAGGCCGCCGGCATCGACCCCGCGCACGCCGACCCCGACCGGGTCGGGACTCTGCTCGAGCACGTCGGCGACGTCGCCGTCGTCTTCCACCTGCTCGGCTCGGCCCGGGGTGAGCCGGAGAGCCTGGCGGACATCCACGGGCCGCGCCTGGAGCGGTTGATGGAAAAGCTCGTCGACACGCCGGTGCGCGGGGTCGTCTACGAGGCATCCGGCAGCGTCGATCCCGGCGTGCTCTCGGCCGGCGCCGAGATCGTTCGCGCCGCCGGCGGCACCTGGCGGATCCCCTTCGAGATCGTCGCCTGCGAGCCGAATGACCTCGATCGCTGGTCTTCGGAGATGAGGGATGCGGCTCTGCGAGTGCTCTCGCCGGCCGGGAAAGGCAAATAGCTAAACTCGGATAGGAATTTGGGTAAATTATTAGATCGACGAACTTGGAGGTTGCGGAATGAGCTATGCGAAGGACGTGCTGGTCGAGACCGATTGGGTCGCCGAGCACCTCGACGACGACTCGATCCGCATCGTCGAGGTCGATGAGAACCCGGCGCTCTACGCCCAGGGTCACATCCCCGGCGCGATCGGCTTCGACTGGAAGGCCGACCTCCAGGACCAGGTCGAGCGCAACTTCCTCGGCCCGGAGGACTTCGGCGCCCTGATGGGCTCCCGCGGCATCTCCAACGACCACACAGTCGTCCTCTACGGCGACCGCAACAACTGGTTCGCCGCCTACACCTACTGGTACCTCCTCTACTACGGCCACAACAAGGTGAAGCTGGTCAACGGCCCGCGCGAGAAGTGGATCGCCGAGGGCCGCGAGACCAGCACCGAGTCCCCCGCCTACCCGGAGGCGACCTTCACCGCGGCGGCCGGCGACGACACGATCCGCGCCTACCGCGACGAGGTTCGCGGCGCCGTCGAGGGTGGCTCCAACCTGGTCGACGTGCGCAGCCCTCAGGAGTACTCGGGCGAGCTGATCGCGATGGCCGGCTACGAGCAGGAGGGCGCCCAGCGTGGCGGCCACATCCCCGGCGCCGCCTCGGTGCCCTGGGCGCAGGCCGTGAACGAGAACGGCACCTTCAAATCGGCCGAGGAGCTGCGCGACCTCTACACCTCCAAAGGCGTCCTCGCCGACGGCGCCCCGGTTGTCGCCTACTGCCGGATCGGCGAGCGCTCCGCCCACACCTGGTTCGTCCTGCACGAGCTGCTCGGCGAGAGCGACGTCAAGAACTACGACGGCTCCTGGACCGAGTGGGGCAACCTGGTGGGCGCCCCGATCGAGAAGTCCGTCTAGCTCAGGCGGTCGATGAGGTCCCCCAGGATCCTGGCGGTGGCTCCCCAGATGAAGTGCCCTTCCACCTCGTAGGTGGGGGTATGGATGGGGACTCCACGGCGGATCAGGCGGCGCATCTCGTAGTTCTCACGCAGCACCTCGAGCGAGAAGGTCAGCACGGTCTCCACCTCGGTCGGGTTGGGCTCGAGGCCCAGTTCGACCGGGTCGGGAACCAGCCCGACGAAGGGGTGGACCCGGTAGCCGGTGACGAAGGTCGAGACCGGGGCCAGGGCTCCGGCGAGCTGCACCGAGGACGGGTCGAGCGCGATCTCCTCCTCGGCCTCGCGCAACGCCGTCGCGATCAGGTCGGTGTCGCCCTCGTCCTCACGGCCGCCGGGAAAGGAGATCTCGCCGGCGTGCCGGCGCAGGTCCGACCGGCGCTCGGTGAAGATCAGCCCCGGCTCCTCCGGCCACCCGTAGATCGCCAGCAGCACCGCCGCGTCGGTCCCTCCCCGCGACTTCACCGCCGCCGCCTCCGCGGGCGTCAGCAGCAGCTCCGACAGGCTCAAATGATCACCTGGACGGTGCCGCCGTCGACCGACCAGGCGGCGCCGCTGACGTAGGAGGCGCGCTCGGAGCAGAGGAAGACGATCGCGCCGGCGATCTCGGCGGCCTCGGCGAGGCGGCCGATCGGGCGCTTGGCGCCGGCGGTCTCGAGCGCCTCCTCGCGGCTCGCTGCCCCGGACATCTGGTGAGACTGGTCGAGCAGGCCGCCCGGCCCCATCCACATCTCCGATTCGGTCGGACCGGGGCAGATCGCGTTGACGAGGACGCCGCTCTTGGCGTAGCGGTCGGCGAAGAGGCGCGAGAGCGAGAGCTCGGCCGCCTTCGCCACCGAGTACTCGGGCATCGAGGCGGACGGGCGCTTGCCGGCGGTCGAGCAGACGTTGACGATCCGTCCCCAGCCACGCTCGGCCATCGGCGGCGCGGCGGCGCGCATCGCCCGCAGCGGCGCCATCACGTTGATCTCGTACTGGGCTCGCCAGTCGGCATCGGGGACGTCGTCGAGGTCACGCCAGCTGGCGTGACCGGCGTTGTTGACGAGGACGTCGAGCGTGCCGAAGCTCCCGGTCGCGGCGGCGAGCATCCGCTCGCCCGCGTCCTCCGCGGTGACGTCGAGGGCGAGAATGGCGGCGCGACCGCCGGCCTTCGCCCCGGCTCCGTCGGCCTCTTCCTGGACCTCGACGAGGCGCCGTTCCTCGCGGGCGACCAGCAGCACGTTCGCCCCCTCGGCGCAGAGCTGAACCGCGGTCTCGCGACCGATTCCGCGGCTGGCACCGGTGACGACGCAGGCGCGTCCGGCCAGGCCGAGGTTCATCTAGTGGCCCGTCTCACAACGTCTCACCGCAAGTGACGGCCCCAGATCGTCGCCATGCAGCGTCCTCGGTTGCCCGAATGGCGCTGCCATTCGGGCTCCCTGCGTCCTTGCCTGGCGACGCCTGGACCTCGTCATTTCCTGGCGAACGTTATGAGACAGGCCACTAGTGCTCACTACAGCTGCTCCACCCGCTCGGACACGGTGACCTTGGTCTGCCCGGCGATCACCTTGTGGACCGGGCATTTGCCGGCGATCACGACGAGGCGCCGGCGCTGCTCGTCGCTGAGCTCGGCGGGCAACGTCAGCGAGACCGCGAACGACCTCGGAACCTCGCCCTCGTACTCCATGTCAACCGCCACCTGCATCGCGCCGACGTCCCAGCCCTTGCGGTCGGCGTACATCTCGACCGTGATCGCGGTGCAGCCCGCCAGGCTGGCGCCGAGCAGCTGCGTCGGCCGCGGCCCGGTGTCGGTGCCGCCGCGGTCCGCCGGCTCGTCGATGATCAGCTCGTGGCCGCCTTCGAGGTCGAGCTCGTGGGTGAAGCCCTCCAGGCGCTTGGCGACGATCCTCATGCCGGCGTCAAGCCTTGCCGCGGCCCTCGAACAGGGCCGGGTCGTCGACGTCGGCGAAGCGGGCCATCGCGTAGGCGAGGTCGGAGGCGCGGTTGACGAAGTGGATCACGGTCTCGCCGCTGAGCTCGCCGGCATCGGCGAGGGCGGAGATGTGGCGCTCGGCGCGGCGGATCGAGCTGCGGGCGACGTCGAGCTGGGCCGACAGCCGGTTGCCGCCGGGGATGACGAACTTGGGGGGGAGGTCGACCTCCGACATGTAGCGGTCGATCAGGCGCTCCAGCCCGGTGACCATCGCCTCGGTCGTGCGGCTGACCCCGTCCTCCAGCCGCCCGGCGGCCTCGGGCGCCGTCGCCAGCTCGGCGCCGGCGATGAAGATGTCGTTCTGGAGGTGGAGGATGTCGGCGGCGAGCTCGGCCTCGTCCGGCCCGCAGAGGGCGCGGGCGACGCCGAGCTCCGAGCAGGCCTCGTCGAGCGAGCCGTAGGCCGTGGTGCGGCCGTGGTGCTTGGGGACCCGGCCGCCGTACCAGAGCGAGGTGCTGCCGTCGTCGCCCTTCTTGGTGTAGATCTTGACCACTGGGTTTCAGTTTACGTCGGCGCGGCCCCTGCAAACCGGCGCATCTCGCGGTCCTCGGCCCACGAGGTGCTTGGTTTTCGGGGCCGTGCGTGGTTCGTCAGCCGACCGGGTTGAAGACCATCCCGGTCATCACCTTGGGAAAGAAGTAGGTCGACTTCGGTGGCATGTTCTCGTCGGTCTCGGCGATCGCGCGGACCTGCTCGACCGGGACCGGCCGCTGGATGAAGGCGACGTCGTAGCGGCCATCGTCGACCATCGCCAGCGCGTCGGGCACGCTCTTCGCGTACTCGAGCCCGCGCCTGGCGTCGATGTCCTCGTCGCTCATCCCGGCCAGGCCCTTCAGCACCAGCGTCTCGAGGATCGCCGAATCGAGGCGGCGGTAGGCCTCCGGTTTGCCGGCCAGCAGCCGGTCCAGCTCGGCGGTGTCCTTGAGGCGCAGCCGGTAGGCCTGCTTGTGGAAGCTGTCGTAGAGGCCGAAGACGCCGACGCCCTCCTCGCCGCTGGGATCGAGTTCCTCCCGGCTCACCTCGACCGACTCGAACAGCTCGCGCAGGCCGCCGCCGAGGCGCCGCATCCGCTCGGGATCGTCGGCGAAGCCGGAGAGCAGGCGGTGGGTGGGGAAGACGGTGAGGCCGGGGTCGTCGAGCCCGGTCAGCGACATCAGGGTGTAGTTCTGAGGGCCCTCGCCGCCGACCTCGTCGCGGTAGGCGCGCGCGGTCTCGTAGCGGTGGTGGCCGTCGGCGATCAACAGCTGGGCGCCGGCCAGGCGCTCGGTTACCGCGGCGAGGATCGCCGGGTCGCCGACCCGCCAGACCCGGTTGACGGTGCCGTCCTCGTCGCTCGCCACCCCCCACGGCTCGCCCTGAACCGCCGGCTCGAGGAGCGGCCAGGCGTCCTCGGTGCTGAGCGAGAAGATCGGCGAGAGGTTGTGAAGGGTGGCGCGGGTCAGCTCGAGCCGGTCCAGGAGCGGGCCCGGGTGGGTGCGCTCGTGCGGGCGCACGGCGCCGGTCTCGTAGTCCTCGACCCGGACCCGGGCGAGGATCCCGTGGCGGCTGTGGGCGCTGCCGTCGGGCGCCGTGTAGTCCTGGGTCAGTGCCCAGATCGCCGGCTCGGTGTCGGCGACGAGGGCGCCTTCGGAGCGCCAGGCGTCGATCGTCCGCGCCGCCTCCTCGTAGGGGTCGCCGTCCGGGTTGCTTGCCGGATCGGCCGGGTCGAACGGTTTCGGCAGGTCGATCGCGACCGCGTTGTACGGCGAGCGCGCGAGCAGCCGTGCCCGCCCGGCGGCGTCGATCACGTCGTAGGGCGGGGCGGCGACGGCGTCCAGCGAGCCGACCTTGTCGAGGTCGTAGTGCAGAGCCTTGAACGGGCGGACGTCGGCCATCGGGGGATCAAACGCTAACGGGTGATCCCGACCATGCGCAGGCGCGGCGGCCCAACCCGTTCTAGACTGGGCCGGTCGGGGCGTGGCGCAGCCTGGTAGCGCGCGGCCTTTGGGTGGCCGAGGTCCTCGGTTCGAATCCGGGCGCCCCGATATTTGTAGCACGATCTGTGCTACGCTCAAGTCGTGAGCCGATCCCTTCACGTTCGCTTGGACGACAGCTCGGCGGCGGCGCTCCAGGTAATGCGAGGCAGCGTGACGAGCGATTCCGAGGCCGTCCGGACCGCTCTCCGCGAGGCCGCTGCCAGGCGCCGGACGCGCTCCTCCATCGCCGAGGAGGTAGAGCGGCTGGCCGCTGACGATGCAGATCGGGCCGAGATGCGAGGGATCCGCGAGCAGATGGCCGAACTCGCGCCGGATCCGCTCGACTGAACGTGGTTCGCGGCGAAATCTTCCGGCTGCCCTCCCCGCGAGGTGCGCGCGGACGCGAGCAGCGCGGCGCCCGTCACGCGGTCATCGTCCAAGCCGACGAGTTCATGGCGCTGAGCACGACGCTCGTCGTTCCAACTTCGACCAGCGCTCGCCCGGCGACCTTCCGCCCGACCATCTCGATCGACGGCACGGATACCCGCGTCCTCGTCGAGCAGACGACGGTTGTCGATCCGCAGCGGCTGGGGAGGTCGGCCGGACGCCTCGATGCGGACGAGCTCCGCGCGGTCGATGGGGCCCTCGCCCTTGTTCTAGGTCTCTCACCCTGACTTGATCCGTCTGTGGGCGGCCAGAGTCTCGAGGGACTCGAGCGTGACGATCCCCCGCCACTCGACTGCCTGCCCGGGAGACCACGCGAGCCAGTCGAACGTCCAGCCGCCATCCTCGGCCTGTCCGCCGGCGAGACGGTCGAGGTCGGCGTCGATCTGCTTGGCCGAGAAGAGAGTGCGACTACGTCGGTCGGACGAAGTATTCGAAGCGGCCGCGGTCGAGGCAGGGGATCAGGACTTGGGGATTCGCCGGTGGGTGGCCGCTGAGCTCTCGGTCATTGCCGATCATCAGCCCGATCGTCGGTGGGTGGGCGAGGTTGCTCCTCAGTCGGAAAGAAAATCGTGGTCAGCGCCATCGCAACCGAGTGAGCTGGTCGTCGAAGTCAGTTAGCTCGCTCGTCAGCACCCACCGCTCCGAGTGCGACGTCAGGAGACATCTAGTCAGTTCATATCGGAGCTAAGGAACAGGTCCTAGGTTTGGCCCATGATCCACCCTGACGACCCTGACTCCTGGGTGAGGGTCAAGCTGCGCGAGGAGCGCGTCTGGCCCGGCTTCGTCAGCACGAAACTGCTGTGTCGCCAACGCGAGCTGTCCTGCGCATGCCCGTACCGCCCGATGCTAGAAGTCTTTGCCTAGCCGATAGGCCTCCTCCAGGTAGGCGCGCCGAGCCTCGTCGCCCACGGCGAGTACGGCGTAGAAGAAGACGTGATCGGCCTGCTTGACCCCGGCCATCTCCAAGCCCCAGTCGCAGAGGATCGTGTCCATCGCCTCTCGCCATCCCTTGTCGTACTCCCCCTCGGTGAAGAAGGTTGGGGTGATGATCAGCCCCTTCTCCTGGGTAAGCAGGGGGACCCTGCCATCAAGATTCCCCTTCCAGCCCTCCGGGGTCAGCGTGTAGGCGAATCCGTATGCGAAGACCCGCTCGAGCCAGCCCTTGAGCATCGCCGGGAAACCCATCCAGAACACCGGAGCGATGAAGATCAGCCCCTCGGCCTCGGCGACCAGCGCCTGCTGCTCCACCACGTCCTTGGGCTTGTGCTCTCCGATCGCCTTGACGATCTCCGAGAGGCTCTTGTCGCGGAGCCACCGCTTCGCCATCATGCGGCGGATCGGGCCACCGGCGAGCTCCATGATCGCTTCCGCAGGATTCATCTCCTCAAGTAGCTCCTCTGGGACCGACTCATGGGCGAACTGGACGGAGTCCTGGGGGCGGAAGACCGGATCGAAGCCGATCGCATTTAGGTCGCTGACCTTGTAGTCGTGCCCACCGTCTTCGAGTCCCTGGGTGACCTGCTCGAGGATCGCGTGGGTGAACGAAGCCGGGTTGTGGTGTGTGTAAACGACTAGGACCTTCATGGCTCACTTCCGAGAGGAGCGATTGGGAGAAGGGAACGGCCTTGGCTCCTCGCTGGTGCCATCAGTGTGCCGGACGAGGCAAAGCGGTGGGCGCGTTCAGCAGAAACCACCGGCAGGGCCGCTCAAGCTGCGACCCTGACTCCTGGGTGGGGTTAAGCTGCGCCAGGAGGGCGTCTAACCCGGCTTCGTCAGGCACCAGTCGCCCTGTTTCTCCGCAGGAACTCTCATCCCGGCGCAACGATCACGCCCGCCGTGACGCCTTGGCCTTCCGTCACGACGGTGCAGGCGTGCACCTTCTCAAGTGCCGCCCTGCCACGGGGCGCCAAAGGCGACCAACGCTTGGGCGTATCAACCGGTTTCGATCAGTTTCCCTGAGCTGCGGGTGCCGCGCTCCTAGGCGGCCGACCTGCGCGCCGCAACCTCAACCGCGTTTCGGAGGCTATTCATCTGACCGCTCAAGCGCCGCTTGTCCCACGGGCCAAGCCCCCATGGATCCTTCCCGTTCAACCTGACGGTCGTGGCACCCGGATCGGCCTCCGAAAGGAGGACTTCGATCTTCAAGGAGTCGCGGAGAAAGCCCATGTCCTTTCTCAGAACCAGTCGATGCGGCTCGAACTCCAAGTCCCAATCCATGCTCGCGATAGCTTCCCTGCATGCCCAAGGCGCATCCTCCAGCGGAACGTCGAGCAGAAATTGATCGGAGCGCGTCATCAATGGCTCGCTGATCGCGAGCGTTCCCCATCCGCCAGTTCTTCGCGCGCGAAGAGGAGCAGAACAGCGGGCTACCGCGTGCACTCCCAAGCGCGACAAACCTCGACACGGCGGGGCGGAGTCTGCCTGGGTTCGGGGGCTGGGTAATCGCCGTCACGACCACCGAGCAGGGGGATTTCCCCGCCAACCCTGCGGCAAACCCCGATGCGGCATCCGCCCTTGAGCCCTAGCTTTCCTCTGGCGATTCCAGGGGACTCCCCTCCGGGTTGAACGCTGTCCACCGAAAGCAAGCGAAAGGGCATGGCAATGCGAGGCGACGAAAGCAAGAAAGCCAACTCGATCGATGGCGCCGTGAGGCGACCGCCCTCAGATTCAGATCTCGGTTGGACCTCGAAGGGTTGGACCTCAGAGCCAGGGATCCAAGGATGAGGACCGCGACGATTGCGGTCACCGCCCTGCTTGCGGTAGTCGCCTTCGCCCCGGCGCAGAGCGCCGGGGCCTCGAAGCGCGTCGCGCTCCAACAGTGTCCCGAGCCCTTGCCGAGCCTGGTGGTGTGGGTAAAGGCGAGCCAGGCGAGCGACTGTGACGTGGGCAAGGCGATCAGCCGCAAGTTCCGCCGCTTCGTCCAAGACAACAAGTACAACCCAAACGCCCCCGGTTTCTATAACGGCGCCTACCACCGCCAATACTTCGGATGGGCATGCCATGCGGGCTTCGTCGGCAGCGACGAGGTCGTGATGGGGTGCCGCAAGCGGGTCGGTCAAACGTCGCAGTTTCGGTTCATCCAGGGGTTCTTCTTCGCCGACTGAGCTCGATGGTCGGGCTATAGCTCGCTCTGGCGGGGACCTTCAACCCTTCGCCCCGGTTTCTCCAGCTGTGGCTCAGCGGATTGCCAGGTGGTACAACAAGGAGACTTAATCGCCGCGGCGGAGGGAGAGTGGGCAATGCAGAGTTGGGACCTGAAGACCGTTGGGGCGGAGCCCCACCAGCCGCTGATTCTCGCCTCGGCTGACGATGCGCGGACGATCGTCTTGTACCTCCCGGCGGGGGAGGAGCTGCAGGAGCACGAGGTGCACGAGCGGGCCAGGGTCGTCGTCATCGACGGCGAGGTCGACGTCGCCATGCCCGATGGGAAGGCCCTGTCGGCCGGCGCCGGCCACCTTTTCGAGTTCGACCCCGGCGAGCGGCACACAATCGCTGCCCGGTCCGAGGTCCGCCTGCTGTTGATCCTCTCCCCATGGCCGGGAGATGGCCATCCTGGCGCGATGACGCTGGAGCAGAAGGCGGAGGCGCGAGAGCGCGCCGCCGAGCACCCGCAGTCCTGATAGCCGTTTGCGGGATCTCGTTCAGGCCGCCCGATCCCGGTCGGGGAGCCGTTCCGAACGCTCAGCAAAAAGAGACTGGACGTATATCCATGTTGGACAGCGGGAATACTGCCGATTGTGAAAGCGCATGCTTGAAGAGACCGACCAGATTGAGCGGCGCGTCGAGCGCGCCGCCTTCGAAACCGACAGGCAGCTCGTCGTCGGCGACGTCACCCTGCCGCCGGCCGGCTACCAGAGCCGCTTCTCGGATTCGCTCAACCGTCCCGACATCGATTTCCTGGCGTTGACGAACGTGGAGATCACCTCGCTCCTCGACGGCAAGGTCAGCCTCAGGCCGTTCGCCGTCCTCTCCAAGAGCCACGTCCGGGTCGCCTACCCGATCAATGACTAGTCGCGGCTGGCTCAGGCTCTGGCGGAGCGGGCGCGGTTCCGACTCGCGTAGGAGGCGAGGTCCGCGAGGAAGGCGAGGACGACGATGAACCACTCGAAGCCGTAGACGCGATCGGAGCTGCTCCACATCGCCGCGTAGGCGAGCGTCGTCCAGGGCAGCAGGAAGAAGCCGATGAAGGGGACGAACCAGCTGTCGAAGGCGCGGCTGAGCAGGTCGGAGAACAGGAACAGCGCGAACAGCGCCAACCGTGGCGAGATGAATGCGAAGAGGACGAGGAAGCAGCCGATCGGGGGACCGTATCGCCTCACCCCGGCGGCAGCTACAAGTTCGCCTGAGCGCGGCGGCCGGTTCACAGATTGGTTATGCCGCTGCCGTAACGTATTTGGCAGGAGGAAACTCAGATGAACAGACTTGGAAAGCTGATGACGATGCTGAATCCCGAGAAGACCCGAATGCCCTCGCCCGAGGACGCGCTGCCCGGTCGCAGCGAGCCCGCCTTCACCGTTCCCGACACCCACGCGGTGCTCGGCACCCCGCTCAAGCCGCCGTTCCCGGAGGGGATCGAGACCGCCTACTTCGCGCTCGGCTGCTTCTGGGGAGCGGAGCGCCTCTTCTGGGGCCTCGACGGCGTCTACACGACCGCGGTCGGCTACATGAACGGGACCACGCCCAACCCCACCTATGACGAGGTCTGCTCGGCCCGGACCGGCCACGCCGAGGCCGTGCTGGTCGCCTTCGACCCGGAGAAGATCTCCTACGCCGATCTGCTCAAGGTCTTCTTCGAGGAGCACGACCCGACCCAGGGGATGCGCCAGGGCAACGACGTCGGCACCCAGTACCGCTCCGGCATCTTCACGACCGGTGATGCGCAGGTGGCGACGGCGGAGATGGCGCGCGACGCCTACGACGAGTCGCTGCGGAGCGCCGGGCACGAGCCGATCACGACCGAGGTCGAGCCTGCCGGGCCCTTCTACTACGCCGAGGATTACCACCAGCAGTACCTGCACAAGGTCCCCAACGGCTATTGCGGCCTGGCCGGCACCGGGGTTTCCTGCAGCATCCCCGCCGCCGCGGCCTGACCGCGGCACTGGGCACGGGCGCGGGCCAATAGCATCCCGCGCTCGTGGCCCCCTCTTTCGGTTCCTACATAGGCGGCTGCCTCGCCGTGATCGGCATCGTCGCGGCGGTCGGCCTCGGCGGCTACTGGCTGCGCCGCTGGATCGTGCCCGAATTCTCGGGGGCACTGGCGCGACTCGCCGACGCCACCCTCGCCGTCGCCCTGCTGATCCTCTCGCTGGAGCTGCTGGGAACGCTGAGCATCCTGCGGCTGGGCTGGATCGTCATCGTCACGATCGCGATCGGGCTGCTGGGGGCGCTGATCGGCTGGCACAGAGCGCCGAAGGAAGGGGAGGAAGTCCCGGCGCCCAAGGTGGGGACGATCGCCCTGGTGATCGCGGTCGGCGTCGCCTCCTTCACGATGGCCGAGTGGACGTTCCCGTCCCAGCTCAGCCTCGACCAGGGAATGTTCGGCGGCGACACCACCTGGTACCACATGCCGTTCGCGGCGTCGATGGCCCAGGAACACTCGACGGTCCACCTCCACTTCACCGATCCGCTGCGACTGGCCGCCTGGTTCTACCCGCAGAGCTCGGAGCTGATCCACGCCGCCGGAATCGTCCTCTTCCACAGCGACTGGCTCTCGCCGCTGATCAACCTCTTCTGGCTGGCGATCGCGCTGCTGGCCGCCTGGTGCGTCGGCCGCCCCTACAAGGTCGGGCCGGCGACGCTGGTCGCCGCCGCGATCGTCCTCGACTCGGGGGTGATGATCGAAACGCAGCCCGGCGAGGGGCGCAACGACATCATGGGCCTCGCCTTCCTGATCGCCTTCGCGGCCTTCCTGATCAACGGTCACCAGAGACGGGCGCCCAAGGCGGGCGCGGTGCAGGACGAACCGGAGACCGACGCGCCGCTGCTCGACAAGGGGCCGCTGATCCTGGCCGGCATCGCCGCCGGCCTCGCCGCCTCGGTCAAGCTCACCTTCCTGATCCCGGTCGCGGCGATCGCCGTCGGGGTGGTCGTCTTCGGCGGTAGGGGACGACGCCTGACCACCGCCTGGGGGATGGGCCTGTCGATGTTCGTGATCGGCGGCTACTGGTACGTGCGGGCGGCGATCAAGACCGGCGGCAACCCGATCCCGCAGATCGGCTTCGGACCGCTGCACTTACCCACGCCCGACCAGATGCCGCTCGACCCGCGGCCCCGCTTCGCGGTCGCGCACTACCTGACCGAACCGACGATCTACCGCCGCTGGTTCTTCCCCCAGCTCGACAACGCCTTCGGGCCGCTCTGGCCGCTGATCCTGATCATCGCCGTCGCCGCGGTTGTATTCATCGCCGTGCGCTCGCGCAACAAGATCCTGCGGGTGATCGCCGTCGGCGCCCTGGCGACGGCGGTCGTCTACGTCTTCACCCCGCTGACCGCGGCGGGCCAGGAGGGCTCCCCGACCGGGTTCTTCACCAACACCCGCTACCTCGTGCCGGGGTTGGTGCTGGCGATGGCGCTGTTACCGATCGCCAGGCCCCTGCGGACCCCCGAAAAACGCGCCTGGCAGACGCTGATCTTCCTCACCGTGGTCTACGCGATCACGGTCCTGGCGACGCCGCGCTGGTACCTGGGATTCATCGTCGGCACGATCTTCATCGTCCTGGCGCTGGTCTGGGCTCCGACCGCGCTCGGTCTGGGACGGGTGCGGGGCAAGGTCACGCGCCCGATCGTCGCCGCCGCCACCGTCGGCGTGGTGCTTCTGGCCGTGGTGCTCGGACGCGCGCAGCAGGTTCAGTACGCCGACCACCACTACACGAAATCGACCCTCTTCCTCGGCGAAGGTGGCCCACAGAAGGCCTTCACCTTCGCCCAGAAGCAGCACGACAAGCGGATCGGGATCGCCGGCTCCAGCGAGATCATCTTCGGCCAGTACGGCTTCTACGGCAACGACGCCAGCAACCGGGTCCAGTACATCGGCGTGCCGGGACCCAACGGCGCCTACCGGCTGGCGACCACCTGTCGCGAGTTCCGCCGCCGGATCAACGCCGGCGAATACGACTACCTGATCATCAGCAAGTTCACCCAGGACTCTCCCGAAGCGCCCTACTGGTACCCGATCTACGCCTGGGTGAAATCCGACCCGGCGCTGAAGCTGGTGATCGAAGAGCCGACGATCTTTCCCCAGCCCGATTACGTCTTCAAGGTCGAGGGCAAGCTCGACCCCGCCGGCTGCAAGGGCGCGGGCGGCTGAGAAGTAGCTGCCGGGCGCTCAGGCCGAGGCCAGGGCGTGCTCGCGGATCAGCTCGGCGGCGCGCTCGGGCTGCTCCCATCAGAACATGTGACCGACCTCGTCGAGCAACTCGAGGCGGGTGGCCGAGGATCGCCTGCAGCTGCAGCTCGATCGTCCGCCGGGCGACCGGCAGCGCCGTGGCCATCTCGGTGAACTCGGCGAAGCGGCTCTCCTCGGCGCGGACGCCGGGGGAGAGGTTGAGCTCGTACATCGCCCGGAAGCCCCTGTCCTCCTCGCCTGAGGCCATCCCCTCGGCCAGGGCGGCGAAGTCGGCCGGGTCCATCAGCCGCGACCCCGGTCCGCCGCAATAGGTGCGCCGAGGGTCAGCGAGCGCAGGCAGGCGTAGGCTCCCGCAACCCCCACGCTCGGCACGCCGCGATCGTACGCGAAGCCGCGCAGATCTTTAGGTACCGGCGACTGGGGGCTGTCAAGATCAATCGGTGTTCTCCCGGATCGCACTGCTGGCCGCCACCGTGGCCGCGCTCGGACTTGCCTGCGTCGCGATCGTCAGATCGTCGCCGGCCTCGCCGCTCGATTCGCTCACACCGCGGCTCGCGGCGGGCTTCGAGGAGGGCCTGAGAGGCTGGAACATCGCCGGCGTCGGCGAAGCTGGTACGGCTTCTCCTTCAAGATCCTGCGGATGGTCTACGGGCACCCGGGCGCCCACAACCTGATCATGCAGTTCAAGAGCGACGGGACGGGTGCCCCGAACTTTGGCCTGCAACTCTGGAACTACGCGGGTGAGAAGGGCCTTTGGACGGGCGGTCTCTCCCAGCAGATCGCCCACGGGGGAGAACGGTTCCTCGCTCCGTTGGCCAAGGGGCGCTGGCACGACGTGCAGCTGCACTTCCGGGCCTCTAGCCACGGCGCCGGCTCCTACCGCCTCTTCCTCGACGGCAGGCTGGTCGACAGCCACAGGCACGTCAGCATGATCGTCCCCGGCCACTCCTCGGCCTACATCAAGACCGGCCTCTACCGTAACGGCGACCAGATCCCGGGGGGCTCGGAAATCCTGCTCGACTCGGTCAAGCTCGGCCCGACGCGGGAATCCGTCCTCCCCGATTGAAGTAGAAACCGCGAAACTGGGTCCCTGAACTGCCCCCGTAGCTCAGCGGACAGAGCACCGGCCTTCTAAGCCGATGGTCGCTGGTTCGAATCCAGCCGGGGGCGTCGTCGTGATCACGCCCGGCGGGCCG
>JADGPJ010000035.1 GCA_017882505.1 Solirubrobacterales bacterium
GCGGATCTGGACTCCCTCCCAGTCGTCGGGATGGAATCCCTCTTCACCCACGATCGGGATGCCGCGAAGAGTCGCGGAATCGGCGTAATAGGTCCAGTACTGGATGTAGAGCCTGCCGGCGCGCGGGCCGGAGCAGTCGGCTCCGGCGGCTTCCGCGCCCTCTGCCTCCTCCACCCTGCAGTCGACGACGTGGACGAACGCGGTCACCGGGATGCCCTCGTCGGTGCGGTGAACCAGGCCGCGATCGGAGCCGTCGCCGCAGGACGTGCTGCGGCAGCGGCGGAAGTCGATCGGAACCGCCCGCGACCCTTCCTCGAAGGCAAGCGTCGGCATGTGCCGGCGGACCAGCCTGCCGATCTCCGTCCCGTAGCCGGCGATCAGCGCCGGCTCGTCCCCGCAGCCGTCGGCCAGCGCCGCCGCACAGAGGATCCGCGAGGCGACCGCACGCGCCAGAGGCGCGCCGGGAACCCCGACCCCGGCGGCAACAAACCCAACCAGTAGAAGCGACACGACGAACAGCGTCCCGACCCACTCCACAGTCCCCTGCCCCCGCTCCGAACCCATGCGGCGACGCTAAGTGGATTGGGCTCAAAAATGAACTTCACGTGTGCCGTTTCGCAGCCGAGACGCCGCCGACTTCGAGCCAATCCCCGGTAGGGGTGGAGCGTCTTGTACTTCTTCGCCGCCACCGACCACGGCGAGCCGGGAACTTCCGCCGCAAGGGTTAAGCGGGACCCCTAACGGGCGCGGCCACTAGAGCTGCTGAATCTCCGCCGCGATGTCGGCCGCCGCCTTCTTCGCGTCATCGAAGAGCATCGAGGTGTTGGGCTCGTAAAAGAGGTCGTTGTCGATGCCGGCGAAGCCGGGGCTCATCGAGCGCTTGATCACGATCACCTGCTGGGCCTGGTCGACTTCGATGATCGGCATCCCGGCGATCGGGCTGTCGGGGTCGTTCTTGGCCGCCGGGTTGGTGACGTCGTTGGCGCCGATCACGACCGCGACGTCGGTGCGCGGCATCTCGGGGTTGATCTCGTCCATCTCCTTCAGCTGCTCGTAGGGGACGTCGGCCTCGGCCAGGAGAACGTTCATGTGACCGGGCATGCGGCCGGCGACCGGGTGGATCGCGTAGCTGACGCTGATGCCGCGCTTCTCCAGCTCGTTCGCGACCTCCTTGATCGCGTGCTGGGCCTGGGCGACGGCGAGGCCGTAGCCGGGGACGATCACCACCGAGTCGGCGTAGGCGAGCTTGATCGCCGCGTCCTGGGCGCTGATCGAGACGTAGGGGCGCTGCTCGGTGGCGCCGCCGGCGCCCGCCGCCGGGGCGCCGCCGAAGCCGGCGAAGAGGACGTTGGCGACGGAGCGGTTCATCGCCGTCGCCATCTCCATCGTCAGGATCGTTCCCGAGGACCCGACCAGGGTGCCGGCGACGATCAGGACGACGTTGTCGAGGGCGAAGCCGGCGGCCGCGGCGGAGAGGCCGGTGAAGGCGTTCAGCAGGCTGATCACGACCGGCATGTCGGCGCCGCCGATCGGCAGCACGACGAGGTTGCCGAGCAGCGCCGCGGCGATCAGGACGCCGATGAAGACCGCCTGCGAGGGGGAGCCGTTGTTGACGACGATGTCGACGCAGCCGGCGAGGATCGCGCCCACCAGCAGGGCGTTGATCACCTGCTGGCCCGGGACCGCCAATGGCTTGGTCGGGATCAGGTCCTGGAGCTTGGCGAAGGCGATGTTCGAGCCCCAGAAGGAGACCGAGCCGACCACCGCCGCAAACAGCGTCGGGATCAGGACTTCGAGCGAGATCGTCTCCCCCAGCGAGATCCCGTGGCGGATCTCCGACCAGGCGATCAGGGCGACGGCGCCGCCGCCGACGCCGTTGTAGAGGGCGACCATCTGCGGCATCTCGGTCATCTGCACGCGGATCGAGGCGATCACGCCGATCGCGGTGCCGATCCCGAGGCCGAGCGCGATCAGGCCCCAGTTGCCGATCCCGTCGAGCAAGAGCGTGGTGAGCACGGCGATCGCCATGCCGAGCGCGGCGATCATGTTGCCGTGCTTGGCGGTCCTCGGGTGGGTGCCGCGCTTGACCCCGATGATGAAGAGCGAGAAGGCGACGATGTAGAGCGCGGTGGCGGCGTCGCCGCCCGGCTTCAGCACCGAATAAGGGATTTGGGAAAGGACCGCGGTCATGCCTATCCCTTATCCCCCTTGTCCTCCCCAGGAGAAGCAGAAGCCTTCGGTTTCGGCTTCCTCGAGAACATCCCCAGCATCCGGTCGGTGACCAGGAAGCCGCCGACGATGTTGATCGTGCCGAAGGCGATCGCGATCGTGCCGATGATGTACTCGAGCGGGTCGTTGGCGTAGCCGACGACGATCAGGCCGCCGAGCATGACGATGCCGTGGATCGCGTTGGTCTGCGACATCAGCGGCGTGTGCAGCGTGGTCGGGACCTTCGAGATCACCTCGAAGCCGACGAAGGCGGCGAGGACGAGGATCGTGATCTCGGTGAACAGCGTCATTTCCCGGCCGCCCTCTCGTTCTTGATCTCGCCGCCCTGCGTGATGCAGGCGGCGGCGACGATGTCGTCCTCGAAGTCGACCTTGACCGCGCCCTCCTCGCTGACCAGCAGCCCGAGCAGGTTCTCGAGGTTCTTGGCGTAGAGCTGCGAGGCCGGCGCCGGCATCTCCGAGGCGAGGTTGCGCGGGCCGATCACCTTGACGCCGCCCTCGACCACGGTCTCTCCCGCCACCGTCAGCTCGCAGTTGCCGCCGGTCTCGGCGGCGAGGTCGAGGATCACCGAGCCCGGCGCCATCGCGCGGACGGCGTCGGCGGTGATCAGCAGCGGCGCCGGGCGGCCGGGAATCGCGGCGGTGGTGACGATGATGTCCTGTTTGGCGGCGTTCTGAGCGAGGGCGTCGCGGACCTGTGCGTTCTCCTCGTCGGTCAGCGGCCGGGCGTAGCCGCCCTCGCCCTCGGCGTCGGGGATGAAGTCGAGTTCCAGCGGCCGCCCGCCGAGCGAGGCGATCTGCTCCCAGGCGGCGCGGCGGATGTCGAAGCCGGTGACGATCGCGCCGAGGCGCTTGGCGGTGGCGACCGCCTGCAACCCGGCGACGCCGGCGCCGAGGACGAGGACCTTGGCCGGCGGCACGGTGCCGGCGGCGGTGGTCATCATCCCGAAGAAGCGGCCCGACTCCCGCGCGGCGATCAGCATCGCGGCGTAGCCGGCGGCGGCGGCCTGGGAGGAGAGCGCGTCCATCGCCTGGGCCCGGGTCGTCCGCGGGATCGCCTCCATCGCGAAGGCGGTGACGCCGGAGGCGGCCAGCGCCCTGTTGGTCTCGGCCGCGGTCCAGGGGGCGAGGTGGCCGATGAAGAGCTGGTTGGAGTTGAGCTTGCCGATCTCGTCGCTGGAAGGGACGGCGACATGGAGGACCACGTCGGCGCCCCAGGCAACGTCGGCGTCTACGAGGTCGGCCCCGGCGGCCTCGTAGGAGGCGTCGGGATGGCCCGCTGCGTCTCCCGCGCCGCGCTCGACGAGCACCTCGATGTGCTCGTTCTTGCGCAGCGATTTGACCACGTCAGGGACCAGCGCGACCCGGCGCTCCCCGACAGCGGTCTCTTTCGGAACTCCGATTCTCATACCCGTGCGGCGCGGTAGGTTATTGATCGAGTCAGGAAGGCGTCCCGACCCCGGAGACCGAGGCGAGACGCTCGAGAGTGTGCAGCTGCTGATCGCGCTCGACATGGACCGGTGAGACGATCAGGCGGTCGATGCCGGCGCCGCGGAAGCGCTCGACCCGCTCCGCCACCTCGGCCTCGGTGCCGACCAGCGAAGTCGCCTCGACGATCTCGTCGGGCATCGCCTCGAAGGCGCCGGCGCGGTCGCCGTCCTGGAAGCGCTTCTGGACCTCGTCGGCGACCTCGCCGAAGCCGAAGCGGTGCGCGAGGTCGACGTAGAAGTTGGTTTTGCGGCTGCCCATGCCGCCGAAGTAGAGCACGAGGCCGGCCTTGACGACGTTCCTGGCCGCCTCGAGGTCGCCGTCGATCGCCACCTGCAAGGAGGGCGAGACCTCGAGGTCCGAGCGCTGGCGCCCACCCTTGGCGAAGCCGGCCTCCAGGTGCTCGCCCCAGGTCGCCTCGAAGGCGTCGACGCTGAAGAAGATCGGGATCCAGCCGTCGCAGATCTCCGCCGCGAGCTCGACCGATTTGCGCCCGATCGCACCGACGAAGACCGGGATCCGGTTTCGCAGCGGGTGGAAGTTGAGCTTCAGCGGCTTGCCTTCACCACCTGGGAGCGGCAGGGTGTAGTGCTCACCCCGGTGCTCTACCGGACCCTCGCGGGCGATGATCTCGCGGACGACTTCGATGTACTCGCGGGTGCGGCCCCAGGGCTTCGCGTAAGGAACCCCGTACCAGCCTTCGGAGACCTGGGGACCGGAGGGGCCGAAGCCGAAGAGGAAGCGGCCACCGGAGAGCTTGTCGATCGTGGCGCCGGCCATCGCGGCGGCGGCCGGCGGCCGCGCCGGCACCTGCAGGATCGCGGCGCCGAGATTGATCGTCTCGGTCTGCGCCGCCAGCCAGGCGAGCACGCTGACGACGTCGGAGCCGTAGGACTCCGCCGCCCAGACCGACTCGTAGCCGTGGCCCTCGGCGGCCTTGACGACCTCGAGCGCGTCCTCTCCGGCGGGGCCGATGCCCCAGTACCCCAGGTTCAGTCCAAGCTTCAGAGCCATCCGGCCCGCACCCTATTGAATACCGCTGTGGGAAACGCCCAGCCATCCGCCGAGCAGGGCCTCTCCAGCGCCGAGGCGGCAGCCCGGCTGCGCAAGCTCGGACCCCCTCCGGAAACCTCCTCGCGCTCGACCTCGAGCATCGTCGCCGGCAACGTCTTCACGCTCTTCAACGGGATCATCGGTGTCTTCTTCGTCCTCGACCTCGCGCTGGGGCTCTACGCGGACTCGATCTTCGGCCTGATCGCGGTGATCAACTCCTACATCGGCATCCGCCAGGAGCTGAAGGCGAAGGCGACCCTGGACGAGCTCGCGGTCCTCGTCGCGCCGCACGCCAGGGCGGTCCGGGACGGAGCCCCGGTCGAGCTGCTGGCGACCGAGGTCGTGCCCGGGGACGTCGTCGCGGTCGGTCCCGGCGACCAGCTGGTCGCCGACGGCGAGGCGATCGCGACCCGCGGCATGACCCTCGACGAGTCGATGCTGACCGGCGAGGCCGACGGGGTCCAGAAGGGCATCGGCGACCGGGTGCTCTCGGGCTCGTTCTGCGTCTCGGGCTCCGGCCACTACCTCATCGACGCGGTCCGCGAGGACAGCTACGCCGGCCGCCTCGCCGGCGAGGCGAAGGCCTTCCGCCACCCGCCTTCGCCGCTGCAGGAGGAGGTCAACAGCGTGATCCTCGCCTGCGCCTACGTGATGATCCCGCTGGCGGCGATCCTGATCTTCACGCTGAAGGTTCGCAGCGTCAGCCTCGACGAAGCCGCACAGACGGCGACGGCCGGTTTGGTGACGCTGATCCCCGAGGGCCTGGTGCTGCTGATGAGCGTCACCTTCGCGGTCGCCGCGGTGCGGCTGGCCCGCCGCGACACCCTGGTCCAGCAGATGAGCGCCAGCGAGAGCCTCGCCGCCGTCGACACGATCTGCGTCGACAAGACCGGGACGCTGACCGCCGGAGAGCTGCGCCTGGCCGGGGTGGAGTTCGCCGAGGGCGTCGACCCGGCCTCCGGCGCCGCGGCCCTGGCGCGCTTCGCCGCCAGCGCCGGCGACCGCAACCGCACCCTGGAGACGATCGCCGAGCACTACCCCGGCAAGGCGGCGCGGGTCAGCGCCGAAGTGCCCTTCTCCTCGGAGTGGAAGTGGAGCGGATTGGCGCTCGCCGACGGCGGATCCGGCGCTTCCACCTATGTGCTCGGGGCGCCCGACATCCTCGCCGAGAGCGGCGCCCTGACCCTTCCGCCCGGTCTCGCCCGCAAGCTGGACGAGGAAACCGAAGCGGGCCGCAGGGTCGTCGCCTTCGGCCAGTCCGGCGAGGCTCTGCCGGCGGACGCGGGCGCCGCGGCGGCGCCGCGGTTGACGCCGCTGGCGCTGGTCGTGCTCGAAGAGACCCTGCGCCCGGACGCCGCCGAGACGATCGCCTTCATGCGGGAGCAGGAAGTCGACCTAAAGCTGATCTCCGGCGACGCCCGCGCCACCGTCACCGCGGTCGCCTACACGGTCGGGGTGCCGCTCGAGGCAGGAGTCATCGAGGGGCCCGAACTGCCGGTGGATCCCGATCAGCTGGCCGAGGTCGCCCTCGCCAACACGATCTTCTGCCGGATCAAGCCGGAGCAGAAGAAGGCCCTGGTCGGCGCCCTGGTCGGCGCCGGGCGCTACGTGGCGATGATCGGCGACGGCGTCAACGACGTGCCGGCGCTGAAGCGGGCGCGGATGGCCGTGGCGATGGGCTCCGGCGCGCAGGTGACCAAGGGGGTCGCCGACGTCGTCCTGCTCAAAGACGAGTTCTCGCGCCTCCCCGAGGCAGTCGGCGAGGGGCGGCGGATCGCCCGCAACATCCACCGCCTCGGCCGCCTCTACCTGACCAAGACGGTCTACGCGGCGGCGCTGATCCTGCTCGTCGCGGTGCCGGGCTTCGCCTTCCCCTTCCTCCCCCGCCACCTCACCCTGGCGGCGCTGCTGACGATCGGCATCCCCTCATTCGTGCTGGCGCTGGCGCCCTCGGACGGGCCGCTCTACCGCGGTCACCTGCTGAGGTCCCTGGCGGCGTTCGCGGTCCCGGCGGGGCTGGCGACGGCGCTGGGCTCGATCCTCTCTTTCTTCCTCGTCGACACCGTCGCCGGCGCCAGCCTCGACGCCGGCCGCACCGCGGCGACGACGACGCTGATCGTGCTCGGCCTCGCCTTCGTGCTGCTGCTGGAGCGCGGTCCCGGGCGCGAGCACATCGCGATCCAGAGCTACATGCTCGCGATGGTCGCGGGGCTGGGGGCTCTCTATGCGCTGATCCTCGCCGCCGCGCCCGTCCGCGACTTCTTCCAGATGACCCTGCTCAACTCGACCCAGTGGTTCCTGGCGATGCTGGCGGCCGCGATCGGCCTGACCATCGCCAGCGCCCTCTGGCGCCTGCCGCAGATCGAACGACTGGAAACCCCCGCCGACATCCCCGAAGGCCCCTGACGAATGTCCATGCCGCCAGCGCCGATTTTCGACTCAGGGCCATGTTGCGGCGAGAGCCTCGGGCCTAGCATCCAGGCATGGCGACGACCTTGAATCCGGCCCGCCCCTTTCCCGGTGCCGGAAAGTACCCGCTCGACACGGGTCACTACGACGAGGCGTTTGCCCCGACCGGCGTCCCGCGGACTCCCTACGCGGACGTGTTCGACGCGCTCGCGCGGCAAGACCTGTTGGTGCTGCGCGAGCGCGTCCGGTCCAACGCGGCCTCCCTCGGCCTCTCCTTCGGCCCCGGGAATCCGATGGTCGTCGACCCGGTGCCGCGGGTGCTCGACGGCGCCGAATGGAAGCCGCTCGAAGCCGGCCTGCTGCAGCGAGCCAGGGCCCTCAACGCGTTCCTCGCCGATACCTACGGCGGCCAGCGGATCTTCGACGCCGGCGTGGTTCCGCGGCGCCTGCTCGAGACCTCGCTCGGCTACGAGCCGCGGATGCAGGGGCTGCTCGACCCGGCGGTGCCGGCGGCGACGGTGGCGGGCCTCGACCTGGTCCGGGACGAGAGCGGTGAGATGCTGGTCCTGGAGGACAATCTGCGGATGCCCTCCGGCTCCAGCTACTCGCTGGCCGTCCGCGAAACCGTCGAGCCGGCGCTCGGCGCCTCGGTCCACCCCCGTGGCCTGGACGACTACGTCGGCATGCTCGGCGCTGCGATCCGCGACGCCGCCCCGGACGGTGCTTCTGACCCGGCCGCGGCGATCGTCTCCGACGGACCCGACAGCGGCGCCTGGTACGAGCACCGCCGGCTCGGCCGCGAACTCGACATCCCGGTGGTTACCCCGCGGCAGCTGGAGGTGAAGAAGGGGCGGCTCTACTGCCGCCAGGCCCGTGAGCGGACGCCGCTCGACGTCGTCTACCGGCGTCTCGACGAGGACCGGCTGAGCGAGCCCGACGGCGGCCTGACCGGGCTCGGAGAGCTGCTGATGCCGGCGCTCGAGTCGGGGCGGCTGCGCTGCGTCAACGCCTTCGGCACCGGCGTCGCCGACGACAAGCTCGCCCACGCCTACGCTGAGAGCATGGTCCGCTTCTATCTGGGCGAAGAGCCACTGCTGCGCTCGGTCCCCAGCTTCGACCTCTCCGACGAGATGGTCCGTAAGGAGGCGCTGGAACACCTCGACGACCTCGTGCTGAAGCCGCGCGACGGCTTCGGCGGGCACGGGGTGACGATCATGCAGCGGGCGACCTCCTCCCAGCGCCGCCGCGCGATCGGACTGCTGCGCCGCCGGCCCGAGAGCTTCATCGCCCAGAGCACGGTTCAGCTCTCCAGCCATCCCACCGTCTGCGGCGCCCGCCTGCGGCCGCGCCGGGTCGACCTGCGGCCCTACGTCGTCAGCGGCCCGGCCGGCTCGGGGGCGATGGCCGGCGGGTTGACGCGCTACGCGCGCGGCGCCGGCGAAATGGTCGTCAACAGCTCCCGCGGCGGCGGCTGCAAGGACACCTGGGTCCTCCCGTCCGGAACCGGCGGCCGGGATTGAAGCGCCGCTCGCTCGCCTCGCGGCACGAGCGCCCGCTGATCGGCGTCACCACCTCCGAGGTCCGCCCCGCCGAGCGGATCAACCCGACGCCCGAGGGCGAGCCGCGGGGCCGCGAGATGGCGCTCGGGCTTCCCTACCTGAAGGGCCTCGAGGCGGCTGGGGGACTGCCGCTGGTGATGCCGCCCCTGAGCGATGACGCGATCGAGCCGCTGCTCGACCGGCTCGACGGCATCTGCCTCTCCGGGGGCCCCGACCTCGATCCCCAGACCTACGGCGCCGGCCCGCACCCCGAACTGGGGCCGACCGAGCCCGACCTCGACCGCTTCGAGCTGGCGGTGGCGCGGCGGGCCGACGCCCGCGAGATGCCGATCCTGGCGATCTGCCGCGGCACCCAGGCGCTCAACGTCGTTCGCGGCGGGGTCCTGCACCAGCACCTGCCCGAGATCTCCAAAGAGATCGCCCACCGCCAGCAGACGCCCGGCGACCAGACCAGCCACCCGGTGTCGATCGACCCCAAGAGCCGGTTGGCGGCGGCGCTCGAGGGAAGTGAGATAGACGTCAACTCCTTCCACCATCAGGCGATAGACCGGCTCGGCGACCGCCTGGTGGTCAGCGCCCGGGCGCCGGACGGGACGATCGAGGCGGTCGAGGATCCGACCCGGCCATTCCTGATCGGGGTCCAGTGGCATGCCGAGACCCTCGTCCACCGCAGCTACGAGGCCGCCCTCTTCCGCCACTTCGTCGAGGCCTGCCGCGACGAGTTCGTCGAGCTGCAGCGACGCCGCGGCCGCGAGGTCGCGTGAGCGCCGCCAAGCCGGCCAGCACGCTGCCGGCCTGGGCCGCCTGGGCGGGCCCGCACGAGATGGGTCCCTACACCGTCGGGATCGAGGAAGAGGTGATGCTGCTCGATCAGCTCACCTGGGCGCTCGCCCACCGCATCGACAGCGTCCTGCCCCGCCTCCCCCATGGCAGGACCGCGAGCTTCACCGCCGAGACCCACGGCTCGGCGCTGGAGATCCAGACCGGCGTCCACGCCCAGATCGGCGAGGCGGTCGAGGAGCTGGCGGCGCTGCGAACCGAGCTCGACGGCACCCTGCGACCGCTCTCGATGCGCGCCGCCAGCGCCGGCACCCACCCCTTCGCGGTCTGGCAGGAGATCGTCGTCTCCGCCGGCGAGCGCTACCAGTTCGTCTACGGCTCGATGCGCGAGCTGGCCCGCCGCGAGCCGACCTTCGGCCTCCACGTCCACGTCGGCGTCCCCGACGCCGAAGCCGCGATCCACGCCACCAACCGCCTCCGCACGGCGATCCCGCTGCTTCTCGCGCTCTCGGTCAACTCACCCTTCTGGCAGGGTCGCGATACCGGCCTGGCCTCGGCGCGGACGCCGCTCTTCCAGGCCTTCCCCCGGGTCGGCATCCCCCGCGCCTTCGCCGACTACGCCGAGTACGCCGAGTCGGTCGACGTGCTGATCCGCTGCGAGGCGGTGCCCGAGCCGACCTTCCTCTGGTGGGACGTGCGCCCCCAACCCCGCTTCGGCACGGTCGAGGTGCGGATCATGGACGCGCAGACGACCCTCGCCGACACCGCGGCGCTGGCGGCGCTGGTCCAGTGCATCGTTCGACTCGAGGTCGAGGGAGGAGCCCAGACCTTCGACGCCGGGATCCCGGCCGAGGTGTTGTCGGAGAACCGCTTCCTCGCCGCCCGCGACGGCATGGACGCGGAGCTGATCGAACCGGAGCTGGGCGAACGCGTCCCGGTCCGGGCCCTGCTCGACGAACTGCTGGCCGAATGCCGTCCCCACGCCGAGGCGCTCGGCTGCGCCGCCGAACTGGAGACCGTCTCCCGCCTCGCCGACCGGACCGGAGCGCGGCGCCAGCTGGAACTCTCGCGCTCGCTCGGCTCGCTGCCGAGGCTCGTCGCCGTCCTGGCCGACGAGTTCCTGATCCGCGACTAGGAGCCTTCTCGCGGAGGTATTACGAACTGGGTGACGATCATGTTGGCGGCGAGCTTCTTCTCGCCGTCGCGGATCCGCTCGATCCGCACCTCGGCAACGACGGTGCTGCGGCCGGCGTGAAGCGGCGTCGCCACGGCGATGATCTCGTCACCGAGAAGACCCGACCCGAAGGCGTTCAGCTTCAGCTCGATCGTCGTGAAGTCGTGGTGCGGCGGGATGTTGCGGAAGGTGACCCAGGCGGCGACCGTGTCGCCGAGCGCCGTCCAGACCCCGCCGTGGACGATCCCGCCGGGGTGGAGGTGACGGCGATCGACGACGATCCGGCCGCGGGCGTGGGTCGACTCGATCTCCAGCGGCTCGATGCCGAGGTCGCCGGGGAAGCTGTCCCTGGCGAACTCCCGGATCTGCTCCGGCTTGATCTGCGAAAGATCAGCCATGCCGACCCCCGGACTCTCAGACGCGTTCTACGAGCATGGCCTTGCCCTGGCCCCCTGCCACACACATGGTCTCGAGGCCGACCTGGTGATCGTCGGTCTCCATCACGTTGAGCAGGGTGCCCATGATCCGGGCGCCGGTCATCCCGAACGGGTGCCCGAGGGCGATCGCGCCGCCATGGGTGTTGAGCTTGTCGATCGAGATGCCGCATTCGTCCATGATCGGAATCACCTGAGCCGCGAAGGCCTCGTTGAGCTCGACCGCGCCGACGTCCTCGATCGTCATCCCGGCCCGGTCCAGCACCTTCTTGATCGCGCCGATCGGGGCCACGCCCATCAGCTCGGGCTCGTTGCCATAGGTGGCGGCGGTGATGATCCGGGCACGCGGGGTCAGGCCCAGCTCCTTGGCCTTGGTGTCGCTCATGATCAGCACCGCGGCGGCGCCGTCGTTGAGCGGGCAGGAGTTGCCGGCGGTGACGCCACCGCCGCCGAAGGCCTCGGGAAGTTCGGAGAGCTTCTCCAGCGTCGAGGAGGCGCGCGGGCCGTCGTCCCTGGCGACCTCGGTGCCGTCGGGCAGCGTCACCGGGATGATCTCGCGATCGAAGAAGCCGTCTTCCTGTGATCTGACCGCAAGTTCCTGCGAGCGCTGGGCGAACTTGTCCATGTCGGCCCGGCTGACCTCGTACTTGTTGGCGACGTTGACGGCGGTCAGGCCCATGTCGATGTAGGCGTTGGGCTGGCCGTCGTTGCCGAGCAGGTTCTCGTTGCGATCGTCGGCGCCGGCCGCCTCGGTGCGCTCGTTGTAGCGGCTGACCCACTCGATGCCGACCGCGAGGTAGGCGTCGCCCTCGCCGGCCTTGATCGCGTTGCCGGCATGGCGGATCGCGTCGAGGCTGGAGGAGCAGTAACGCGAGACGGTGACGCCGTTGACCGTCTGCGGCAGCTTCTCGGAGAGCAGCGAGACGATCCGGCCGAGGTTGAACGCCTGCAGGCCCTGCGGCATGCCGACGCCGCAGAAGACGTCCTCGACCAGAGCGGGGTCGACGCCGGGGTTGCGCTCGAGCAACTGGTCGACGACGAAGGCACCCATCTCGTCCGGGCGCAGCTGGGCCAGCGAGCCCTTGAAGGCGCGACCGATCGGCGTGCGAAGGGTGTCGACGATGACTGCTTCGGGCATGCGTTTTCTCCTTGAGCGCTAGAGGGCGAGGGAATGCGGGCCGCAGCGTAGTTGACGAGGGAGATGGGCGTCTTGTGCGGAAACACACGTGGTTTTCCCATCCTGTCCCCTGGCTGCGTTACATTCGCCTCAATCCACCTCGCGTGCAACGCGAGCCTTGCCGCGAAGCGGCAGCGAAAGGAGGGACCTTCATGCCTGAGGGCTACTGCGTCAAAGAGCGTAAGAAGGTTGAGATCAAGGACGCCAAACAGGTGACCATGAAGAACGGTCGCCCGGCGATCCAGGGCACCTGCCCCGATTGCGGGACGAAAATCTTCAAGATCGGGAAACTCTAAGCCGGTCCCTTGAAGCTGCCGCCTCCCGGCACCGGCGCGAGCCGGTGCCGGAGGCGTCGTTCTCTCGCCTCTCGAGCTGAACCTGGCGCCCGTCCGCTACGTAGACCGGGGGTCGTGATCCTCTCCCCTGCTTCAAGATCTTTCTGATGCCTCCCGGGGCGCTAAGCCGCGAGCGAGACGTGCGCGAGGCCTACTCCGCGCACTCCGGTGAGCTGTACGGGTTCGCCGTACGCTCGCTCGACGACCCCGGTCTCGCCGAAGAGGCCGTGCAGGAGACCTTCCTCCGCGCCTGGCGGGCGGGCGAGCGCTTCGACCCTGAGATCGGCTCGCTGCGCACCTGGCTGTTCGCGATCCTGCGCAATGTCGTGATCGACCTCGGCCGCGCGCGGTCGGTTCGGCCGCGCGTCTCCGAGGGCGGAATCGAGCCCTCGGTGGAACCACTGGACGAGGCGCTGCTCTCCTGGCAGGTCGAGGAGGCGATGCGGCGGATCGGCGACGACCACCGGCGGGTCCTCGTAGAGACTTACTACCGCGGCCGACCGTATGCCGAGGTTGCGTCCGAACTTGGCGTCCCGGAGGGAACCGTGAAGAGCCGCGTCTACTACGGCCTGCGGGCACTGCGTGTCGTCCTCGAGGAGATGGGCTATGAAGACTGAGAACTGCCGTGACTGGCGCGAGTCGCTCGGCGCCTACGCGCTCGGGCACATCTCGATGCAGGAGCGAGCCGCCCTCGAGGCACACCTCGAGGGCTGTCCCGAGTGCCGTGCAGAGGTCAATTCGCTGAGCGGGGTGGCGCTACTGCTCCCGCACGCCGATCCCGAGCGCTTCGGCCCCGCGCCCCAGCCCTCGCCCGAGCTCGGCAAGCGGATCGAGGCGACGATCGCGGCCGATCGCCAGGTGATCCACAAGCGACGGCGCCGGCGCCGCTTCGGCCTGGCGCTGAGCGGCGGAGTCGCCGCCGCCGCCGTGGCCGCAGTGCTGGCGCTGGTGATCCTTCCCGGCGGTTCCGAGCTGACTCCCCGCCAGCGCGTCCAGTTCGCCTCGCTGCCCTCGGGCGTGACGATCAACGCGACGCTCGAACCCCATGCCTTCGGCACCGAGATCCACATGTACGTGAGCGGGATCCGCTCCGGCACCCTCTGCAAGGTCTTCCTCCGCGGCCCCGGCGGCGCCAGCTACCCCGCCGGGAGCTTCCGCTACCGCTGGGGCGGCGACTCCGAGGCGGTGCTGAGCTCGGCGCTCGACCTCTCGCGGACCGCGGCGATCGGCGTCCACGCCGGCAACCGGACCTTCATCGCACCAGTCGACCAGACGTCGGCGGCAATCGACGTCCACATCAAAGGGGAAGCGACTTGACGAGAAGCACCTATGCATTCGCGCCGCTGGCGATCGCCGCGGCGTTGGCGATCGGCGGCTGCGGGAGCAGCGGCAGCGGCTCGGGCGGCGCCTACGGCGGCGGGGGCGGCAGCTCCAGCGGCAGCGGCGAACCGACGAGCGCCGGCTCGGAAAGCGGCTCGGCCGGGGGCGCCTACGCGGCCCCCAACGAAAGCACGACCGCGAGCGAAGGCTCCAGCGGCGAAGCGACCTTCGTATCGCTGGCCAGCGTGCCCAAGCTCGGCCTGATCCTGGTCGACTCGAGGGGCATGACGCTCTACGACTTCCACAAGGACAAGGGCACGAAATCGACCTGCTACGGCGAATGCGCCGCGGTCTGGCCGCCGTTGCTGACCAGCGGCGCGCCACAGCCCAGCAACGGCGCCGCGGTCTCGAAGCTCGGCACCACCAAGCGCAGTGACGGCACCCTGCAGGTGACCTACGCCGGCCACCCGCTCTACTCCTACGTCGCCGACAAGAAGCCCGGGGAAGCGAACGGCAACGACTTCTCCTCCTTCGGCGGCCAGTGGTACGCGCTTGAGAGGAACGGCGAAGAGGCCGGCGGCTAGCCCCTTATCCACCCCGTGGTTCCTTTTCACCGAATTGCGTGCGAAAGGAACCACGGGCTCGAGGCGCTGGGGAGATTCCCCATACGTGGTTCCTTATGCACGCATGTCGCGCGAAAGGAACCACGGGCGGGGAGAGGGAGGCCGGGACGAGCGCTTGGCCGCGATCGCGACGGCGCAGGGGGGCGTCGTGTCCCTGGACCAGCTGAGGCGGATAGACGTTTCGCAAAGGGCGGCCGCGTACCGCGCTGAGGAGGGCCGGCTCCACCGCGTGCATCGAGGCGTCTACGCGGTTGGACATCGATCCGTCGGCCGGGTCGAAGCGCTGCGGGCAGCCGTGCTCGCATGTGGCGAGGGGTCGGTGATCTCGCATGGGACCGCGGCGGCATTCTGGGACCTGCGCGACCGCTGGCCTCCGTTGGTTGACGTAACCGTCCCCTGCCAGACCGGACGCAAGATCGACGGAATCCGCTGCCGGCGCTGCCGCTATCCGAACCCGGAGGAGATCGTCATCCGCCGGGGTGTCGCCTGCACCACCCCGGCGCGAGCTTTGGTCGACATGGCTGGCCTGCTCGGCGTTCTCTCGCTGCGCCGGATGGTCGAGCGCGCGGCGGTGCTGAAGCTGCTCGACATCGGCGCGCTCGACATCGCGCTGGCACAGGCAAAGGGCAGGCGCGGCGTGCGGGCGCTGGGGTCGATCCTCGATGAATGGCGCACCCCGGACGACACCGTGCCGGACGTTCGCAGCGTCTTCGAGGCCCTCGTCCTGCCGCGACTCCTATCCGTGGGGCTAGCCCGTCCCGCCTGCAACCAGGTGCTGCGACTCGGCGGCGAAGAGCTGACCGTCGACTTTCTCTGGCAGGGACGACGGCTCGTGGTCGAAACGGACGGGGCGCAGACCCACGCGACCCCGGTCGCCTTCCAGCGTGACCGATGGCGCGATCAGCTGCTCGTCGCCTCCGGGTACCGAGTCGCGCGGGTCACCTGGGATCAGATGAAGCGCGAACTGGAAAGCGTCGTCGCGCGAATCTCCCACGCTCTCGAGCATTCCGGCGAATAGCCGACCTCCGACGCCCCGCGGTTCCTTTTCCACGCGTTTCGTGCAAAAGGAACCACGCGATGGGTTCGGGTGGCTCGGCGGCTACTTGTTGCGCTTGCGGTAGGAGATCGAGGGCGGCACGAGCTCTCGCAGCTCGGCCAGCAGCCGGGCCGAGAGCTCGGCCGGATCCTCCAGTGGGGTGGGCTGACCGCCGGCCGGGTCGAAGAAGCGAACCCTGATCCGCGGTCGGCGAGGAAAGCCGGTGAGGTCGGAGGTGCCCTCGGTCGCCGCCAGGGTGACGTGCGCCTCCGGCACCTCCAGCGCCAGGCGGCCGATGCCGCTGCGGGCCCGCAGGACCTTGCCGCGCGAGCGGGTCCCCTCCGGGAAGACGCCGATGCAGGCCCCGGCCCGCAGCGTCTCGATCGCCCGCGCCAGCGCCTGCTTGTCACCGGCGCCGCGCTCGATCGGGATCTGGCCCATCCCCTGCAGGATCGGCCCCAGGCCCTTGACGTCCCAGAGTTCGGCTTTTGCCAGCGCCCGGATCTGCCGTCGCTTCACCGCGGCGATCCCGATCATCACCGGATCCCAGTGGCTGTCGTGGTTGCCGACGATCAGCAGCGGCCCGCTCTCCGGCAGCGACTCGACCCCCTCCACCCGCAGCCGTCCCCACAGCGCCACGGGGCGACTGAGCGCCATCACGGCGCGGTAGGTGTGGGTTCGCTCGCGCATTCGGACTTGAGTTCTACGCGTTCGCGCGGATCTTGGCTCGGTCGGTCGCGTCGACGGCCCGCCGCAGCAGGTCCCGCAGCGCCATCCGATCGGCCTCGGAGAGGCCCTGCAGCCAGGCCGGCGGCTTCTCCACCGCCCGCACCAGGCGGGCGCGGACGCGGCGGCCCTCGGCGGTCAGCGCGATCAGCTTCACCCGGCGATCCTGCTCGGACGGGCGGCGCGTCGCCAGGCCCTTCTCTTCGAGCACGTCGACGATGCCGGTGACGTTGGAGTTGTCGCAGTGCAGGAAGTCGGCGACCTCGCTCATCGTCCGCGGCTTGTCGAGGATCCGCAGCGCCCCGAAGGCGGCGGGCCGCAGACCGAGCTTGCGGGCGGCGTCGAGAAACGGTGGTGGGTAGACGAGCCCCGCCAGCAGGCCCCAGGCCTCACGGGCGGTGTTCTCCTCCCCCGCTGCGGTCCGGCTCTTCATGGCTTTGGCCTTGGCCTTACTCACGGAATATATTGTAACCCCAACCTTTGCTAACCTCAAATATTGAGTCTGGCAGCTAGCTGAGGGAAGGGACGATGGCAGCAGAGAAGGCGAGCCGCACCGGCATCGAAGTGGAGGCGCTGGTGCGCGAGTTCAAGAACGGTCCGCGTGCGGTCGACGGCATCGACCTCCGGGTCGCCCCGGGTGAGATCTACGGCTTTCTCGGCCCCAACGGCGCCGGAAAGTCGACGACCGTGCTGATGCTGACCACCCTCCTGCCCCCCACCGCGGGCACGGCCCGCGTCGCCGGTTTCGACATCGTCTCCGAAGGACCGCGGGTGCGGACCGCGATCGGCGCCGCGCTGCAGGAAGCGGCGCTCGACCCGCTGCTGACCGGGCGCGAGCACATGCGCCTGCAGACGGCGTTGCACGGCATCGCCAAGGCCGAGCGCGAACTGCGCAGCAACGAACTGCTGGAGCGGGTCGGCCTCTCGCAGGCCGCCGACCGCAAGGTGGGCGGCTACTCGGGCGGGATGAAACGGCGGCTCGACCTGGCCCTGGCGCTCGCCCACCGCCCGCGCATCCTCTTCCTCGACGAGCCGACCACCGGCCTCGACATCCAGAGCCGCACCGCGCTCTGGGAGGAGGTCGCGCGACTGGCCAGCGAGGACGGGGTCACCGTCTTCCTCACCACCCAGTATCTGGAGGAGGCCGACGCGCTCGCCAACCGGGTCGGGATCATCGACCACGGCAAGCTCGTCGCCGAGGGGACGCCGGCGGCGCTGAAGGCCGAAATCGGCAGGCCCACGGTGGAAGCGGCGCCGCGCGATCCCGCCGACCACGAGCGCATGCTGGCCGTCCTCGCCCGCTTCGGCGAGCCCGCCCGGGCCTCGCCCAAAGGCGTGGCGGTGCGGCTCGAGGGCGGCGAGTCCGAGCTGGCGGAGGTCGTCCGCGCCCTCGACGCCGACGGGATCGCGATCGAGCACCTGCAGCTGCACGCCCCCTCCCTCGACGACGTCTTCCTGACCAAGACCGGCCGTTCGCTCGAGGGCGCCGAGGGGGAGGCGGAGGAAGCCGTGGCGGAGGCCGGGAGCCCGGCGTGAGCGGTGGCCTGCGGACCCAGGTCGGGCAGCTCGCCCACCGCTCCGTGCTGCGGACCCTGCGCCAGCCGGCGCAGATCGTGCCGGCGCTGATCTTCCCGCTGTTCCTGCTGGCCGTGAACGCGGGCGGGCTCAAAGGCGCGACCAACCTGCCCGGCTTCCCAACCGACTCCTACCTCACCTTCGCCCTCGCCGTCCCCTTCATGCAGGGCGCCCTGTTCTCGGTGATGAACGCCGGCACCGACCTCGCCCGCGACATCGAGACCGGCTTCCTCAACCGCCTGGCACTGACGCCGTTGCGCGGCGCGGCGCTGCTCAGCGGCCTGCTCGCCGGCGCCGTCGTCCTCGGTTTGCTGCAGGCGGTCGTCTACCTGACCGTCGGCCTGATCGCCGGCGCCGACCTCGCGGCCGGCGCCGGAGGAGCGCTGGTGATCGTCGTCCTCGCGGTGACGATCACCGTCGCCTTCGGCAGCATCGGCCTCTTCGCGGCGCTGCGAACCGGTTCCGGCGAGGCGGTGCAGAGCCTCTTCCCGGTCTTCTTCGTCTTCCTCTTCCTCTCCTCGATGGCGCTGCCCCTGGAACTGATCCAGACCGACTGGTACCGCGCCATCGCCACCGCCAACCCGGTCTCCTACCTGCTCCAGGCCTTCCGCTCGCTGCTGATCGAAGGCTGGGACATCGGCGAGCTGGCGCTCGGCTTCGGGATCGCGCTGGCGATCCTGGCGATCGGCATGTTCGCGGCCAGCGGCGCCCTGAAGACGAGGCTGGTGCGAACGTGAGCGAGCCGCGGACCCCCGGCCTGCGCACGATCGCCCTCGCGGTCGCCTGGCGCAGCGTCCACAACTTCCTCACCAACCCGGCCTTCCTGGTGCCGGCGCTGGTCTTCCCGCTCTTCTTCTTCGTCTCCTTTGCCGGCGGCCTCTCGGCGATCGGCAACGTTCCCGGCTTCGACTACCCGACCGGCTACACCGCCTTCCAGTTCGTCTTCGTCCTGCTCCAGTCGGCTGCCTTCGGCGGCGTCTTCACCGGCTTCGGCATCGCCCGCGACTTCGAGACCGGGTTCGCCCAGCGCTACCTGCTCGCCGCCAGCAACCGCAACGGGATCGTCGCCGGCTACGCCCTCGCCGCCCTGATCCGCGCCCTCGTCACCTGGACCATGCTGACCGTCGTCGCCGTCGTCGCCGGGATGAACATCGACGGCAGCGGCATCGACCTCTTCGGCCTCTACGCCCTCGCCATCCTCGTCAACGTCGCGGCGACGATGTGGGCGGCAGGGGTGGCGATGCGGGTGCGCTCGATCCAGGGTGGCCCGCTGATGCAGTTCCCGACCTTTCTCGTCCTCTTCCTGGCGCCCGTCTACGTGCCGCTGAGCCTGCTCAGCGGCTGGATCCACGCGGTCGCCTCGGTCAACCCGATCACCGCCCTGCTCGAGGCGGGCCGCGGCTTCATCGCCGGCGACCCGACCGTGATCGCCCTCGCCTTCGCGATCGGCCTCGCCCTGCCGGTCCTCTTCGCGTTCTGGGCCCGTGGCGGCCTGCGCCGCGCCGAAGCCGCCGGCTGAGCGGTCTTTGTGCGCCTTGACACGCGGGGTTAAGATGGCTCCGTGTTCGCCACCGGGAGACTTCGCACCGCTCTCTTCCTCGCCGCACTCTCAGCGTTCTCGCTGCTGGTGCTCGTCTCGTCGGCGGCCGCCGCTCCGAAGGGGTTCGAGTTCGGCGTCTCCTCGGGAGACGTGAGCAGCAACTCGGCGATCCTCTGGGCTCGCGCGACCAAGGCGGGCACCGCCCTGGTCCAGCTGCAGAAGGGCGGCCGGTTCGAGCCGTGCGACGTCGCCGGCGCGCCGAAGAAGTTCAAGGTCAAGGCGGTCAAGGGCAACGACCTCACCGTCCAGGCCAGGGTCGACGGGCTGCAGCCGGGTCGCACCTACAAGTACCGCTGGTGCATGGAAGGGGGCAGGCGCAGCGCGGTCGGCAGCTTCGACACCGCCCCCGCCCCGAACCAGGCGAAGACGATCCACTTCTCGATCACCGGCGACCAGGACGCGTCGCCGCTGCCCGGGACCAAGACCCCCTACTGGAACGACTTCGGGGTCTGGCGGCAGATCAAGAACGAGGAAAACAACTTCAACGTGATGATGGGCGACACGATCTACTCCGACTCCGAGGTCCCGGGGGTCGGCGGAGTCGCCGGCACCGCGCTCACCGTGGCGCAGAAGTGGGCCAAGTACAGGCTGAACCTCGGGCAGAAGCCGTGGACCGCGGTCCGCGGCGCCACCTCCTACTACGCGCACTGGGACGACCACGAGTTCATCAACGACTTCGCCCGTTCGCAGAACGTCTTCCCGGAGGAAGGCGGCAACGTCGAATACAGCGGCGAAAAGATCTACAAGAACGGCGTCAAGGCCTTCCGCAACTACAACCCGATCACCTACTCGGCGAAGAACGGGATCTACCGCAGCTTCCGCTGGGGCAAGAACCTCCAGGTCTTCTTCCTCGACGAGCGCTCCTTCCGCAGCGCCAAAGCCGACTACGGAGGTCAGTGCGACAACCCGCCGGGCAGCGGCTCGCCCGACCTCGCGCCGACCGCGCCGACCGCGAGCCGGACGCTCTTCTCGGCGATCGTGCCCACGCTGGCGACCCCGGCGCCGCCGGCCTGCGTCGCCGCGATCAACGACCCCAACCGGACGATGCTCGGACAGCACCAGCTCGAAGTCTTCGAGAACGCGGTCAAGAGCTCGACCGCGACCTTCAAGGTGGTGATGAACGAGGTCCCGATCCAGCAGTTCTACGCGCTGCCGTACGACCGCTGGGAGGGCTACGCGGCGGAACGGACCAAACTCCTCACCTTCCTCCGCGACAACGTCAAGAACGTCGTCTTCCTCACCACCGACGTCCACGCGAACATGGTCAACGACGCGCGGCTGCAGACGCTGGAAGCCGGCGGGCCGGTCGACACCGGGATCACCGAGGTGACGACCGGGCCAGTCGCGACGAAGACCTTCGCCGGTGAGATCGGCGGCGCGGTCGGCAGCCCGACCGCGGCCACCTCGATCCGCGCCTTCTTCTTCAACGCGCCGCCGCCGACCGGGGTCGGGATGCAGTGCTCGGGCCTCGACCAGTTCAGCTACGCCGAGGTCTCGGTGGCGAAGACGGCGCTGACCGTGAACCTCAAGGACATCGAAGGCAAACCGGTCCAGAACACCGCCGATCGCAACAAACCGGCCGAACCCTGCGCGCCGATCGTGATCCCGGCGAAATAGCGACTCGACGGAACCTGAGTGACGAAAGTCACTTTTCCGGGTAGGTCAGGGGGCGAGGCTGGCGGATCTGGCTTTCTGCAGGGCAATTCCGGCAATGACGATCGCTCCCACCACAACGAACTAAAGTGTCAATTGTGACGCAGAAGCCACTGGAGCTGATCCTTGCCCGCAACCTGATGTCTGCGCTGTCGACGCCGGCGTTCCTGGTCGACGAGGGCGGGGTCCTGGTCTTCTACAACGAGGCCGCCGGCACCCTGCTCGGCAGACGCTTCGAGGAGCTCGGCACGGTCGGCCCCGACGAGTGGGGCTCGATGTTCGGCCCCTTCGACGCCAGCGGCGCGCCGATCCCCTACGACGACCTGCCGTTGGTGCAGGCGGTACGCAACGGCCGCCCTGCACACGCCGAGTTCGCGATCCGCTCGACCGACGGCGTCAGCCACTCGGTCGAGGTCTCCGCCTTCCCGATCCTCACCGTGCACGGCTCGCAGGGCGCTATCGCCGTCTTCTGGCCGAAGCAGGCGCACAGCAACGGAGCCGGTCCGGCATGAGGATCAAGCTCTGGGGGACTCGAGGGTCGATCCCCGCCCCCGGGCCGGAGACGATCCGCTACGGCGGCAACACCTCCTGCATCGGCGTCACCCTCTCCGACGGCTCGCTGCTGGCGCTCGACGCGGGCAGCGGCATCCGCAGCCTCGGGCTGGCGCTCGGTGAGGAGCCGGCACGGCTGCACATCCTCCTCACCCACCTCCACCTCGATCACATCCAGGGCCTCGCCTTCTTCGCCCCCGCCTTCCTGCCCCAGACCGAGATCGTGATCTGGGGGCCGGCCTCGCCGGAGGCGGCGCTGCGCGATCGCATCGCCCGCTACATCTCCGCGCCGCTCTCGCCGGTGGAGGTGCGAGAGCTCCCCTGCGACGTCTCCTTCCGCCACTGCCCGGAAACCGACTGGGAGATCGGCCCGGCGCGGATCCGCGCCGCCTCGGTCTCCCACCGCGGGCCGACGCTCGGCTTCCGGATCGATGACGGCGACTCCTCGCTGACCTACATCCCCGACCACGAGCCGGCGCTCGGCGCCGACCTCGGCCGGCTCGAGGAGGACTGGATCTCCGGCTTCTCCCTCGCCCGCGACACCTCGCTGCTGATCCACGACGGCCAGTACTCCGACGCCGAGTACCCCAAGCACGTCGGCTGGGGGCACTCGGCCCTGCGGGACTCGCTCACCTTCGCTCACCGCACCGGAGCCGAGCGCACGATCCTCTTCCACCACGATCCGCTCCACTCCGACGATTTCCTCGACGGGCTGGGGGCCGAAGCGCGCCGGGACTGGGCCGCGCTCGGCGGCAAGGAGGGCGCGATCGAGCTCGGCGCCGAGCGGGGCGAGTACGAGCTGCCGGTGCGAGCGCCGAGCCCGATCGCGACCGTCTGAGCGCTACGCTCCCACTCGTGCTGTCGACCACCCGGATCGAGGCGGCCGCGGAGCGTTCACCGCTGGTGGGTGAAGCGTTCGAGGCGGCTCGGACGGCGCACGCCGGCCAGATCCGCAACGGCAGCGGCGGGCGCCCCTACATCGAACACCCGATGGCGGTGGCCGAGGAGCTCGCCAGGAACGGCTGCTCCGACACAGTCCTGGCGGCGGCGCTTCTCCACGACGTCGTCGAGGAGAGCGAGATCGAAATCGAGCAGCTGTGCGAGCAGTTCGGCGATCCCGTCGGCGACCTGGTCTCGGCACTGACCGACGCCGAAGAGATCGAGCCCTACGAGCGGCGCAAGGAAGTCCACCGGGCCGACGTCGAGGCCGCCGGCCGCGAGGCGCTGATGATCTACGGAGCCGACAAGCTCGCCAACATCCGCGCCCTTCGCCGCGTCTACGCCGACCAGGGCGAGGCCGTCGGCGATGAGCTGAAGGCGCCGCTGGACGTCAAGGTCGCGGTCTGGGAGGCAGACGCCCGCCTGCTGCGCTCCGTCTACCCGGACCTTCCCTTCCTCGGCGAGCTCGAGGACGAGCTCGACGGTCTGCGAAAAGACCGACTTGCGGCAGACCCTCCGCCGGGTACCTGAAGCGACCCCGCAGCGGCAGCGGTCGAGCCCACCCTGCGGTCGTAGTTCCTTCCGGTATGCGGCGGTAACTACGACCGCCGGCGGGGCTACGCGTAGGATCCGGAGATGGGACGCCTGGCGGTGATTCTCGGCAGCAATGCGCTCGGGCCCGGCGGTGAGGAGATCGCCGCGGCGGCGGCCGAGCACGGAGCGGCGATCGTGCAGCGCCACGGCGCCGCCGGCGACCCCTACGTCCTCCCTCACCAGATCGACCACGCGGCCAACCTGCGGCCGCTGCTCGAGCAGGGCTGCGACCGGGTCTTGGCGATCGGCTCGGTCGGCTCGCTCAGCACCGGGCTGGGCGTCGGCAGCCTCGTCTGCCCCGACGACTTCATCGCCCTCCACCTCGGCCTCTCGATCTTCGACGACCAGGGCGCCCACACGGCGCCCGGGTTCGACGCCCGCTGGCGCGGCGAAGTGATCTCCGCCTGGGAGGCGGGCGGGCAGTCGCCGCGCGACGGCGGCGTCTACTGGCAGACGATCGGACCGCGCTACGAGACGCCGGCCGAGATCCGGATGATTGCTCCCCACGCCGACGTGGTCGGGATGACGATCGCCTCGGAGTGCGTCGTCGCCGGCGAGCTCGGCCTCGACTACGCCGCGCTCTGCGTCGTCGACAACCTCGCCAACGGGCTCGGCGCCGACACGCTCAGCGTCGCCGAGCTCGAAGCCGACCGCGTCGCCAACGCGACCCGCCTCCGCGACGGCCTCGCGGCGGTCCTGCCGAGGCTGGGAGCGGTGGGCCGGTGAGCCTGGCGGTAACCGACGCGCTACTCGAGGGCGAGAAGGTCGGCCTGCGCTGCGAGGACGGGCTGATCGCCGCGATCGGTCCCGAGGTCGAGCCGGTGCCCGGGGACGAGACGATCGACGCCGGCGGCGGGCCGCTGGTCGCGCCGCTGATCAACGGTCACTGCCACGCCGCGATGACCCTCTTCCGCGGCAGCGGCGGCGACCTGCCGCTGATGCCGTGGCTGGAAGAGCTGATCTGGCCGATCGAGGCGCGGCTGGACGACGAGGACGTCTACTGGGGCGCCAGGCTCGCCTGCGCCGAGATGATCCGGACCGGGACGACGCGGTTCTGGGACATGTACTGGCGACCCGAGGCGACGGCGCGGGCGGTCGTCGACGCCGGGATCCGGGCCACCGTCGGCGCCCCGCTCTTCGACCACGACGGCGATGCCGCGCAGATGCGGCGCTCGGCCCTCGACAGCCTCCCGGCGCTCTCGGACCTCCACCCGCGGATCTCCCCCTCCCTTGCCCCGCACGCGATCTACACCGTCAGCGAGGACTCGCTGCGCTGGATCGCGGCGCTCGGCGCCGAACGCGGGATCCCGATCCAGATCCACCTCTCGGAGACCGCGCAGGAGGTCGAAGAGTGCCTCGCCGCCCACGACATGCGCCCGGCCACCTACCTCGACAGCCTCGGGCTGCTGAACGAGCGCAGCCTGCTCGCCCATGGAGTCTGGCTCGACCCGGAGGAGATGGCGCTCGTCTCCGAGCGCGACGCCACCGTCGTCACCAACCCCGTCGCCAACATGAAGCTCGCCGTCGGCGGCATCTTCCCCCACCCGGTGGCGCGCGCGGTCGGGGTCGCGGTCGGGCTCGGCACCGACGGCGCCGGCTCCAACGACTCGCTCGACCTGCTCTCGGACCTGAAGACCTTCGCCCTGGTGCAGAAGCACGCCGCCGCCGACCCGACCGCGATCGACGCCGCCGAGGCCTGGGCCGTCGCCACCGGCGACCGCGCTCCGCTGCTCGGCGCCGGCCGCCCTCTCAGCGTCGGCGCCGACGCCGACTTCCTGCTGCTGGCGCCGGTCTCGGCCGAGCTCGGCATCGGCGATCTCACCGCCGGCCTCGTCTACGCCGCCTCCGGCTCGATCGTCGACACCACCGTCGTCGCCGGCCGGGTGCTGATGCGCGGCGGGGTCATCCCGGAGATGGAGGAGATCGTCGCCCGGGCGGCCGAGCGGGCTCGCCGTCTCGGCCTCTGACTTATACCCCCCAGGGGTATGTGCTAAGTTGCCCGCATGGTCGGATACCAAGCGGATAAAGACAGGCTGTTGAAACGCCTCTCGAAGATCGAGGGCCAGGTGCGCGGCGTCTCGCGGATGGTCGAGGAGGAGCGCTACTGCATCGACGTGCTGACCCAGATCGGCGCGATCGAGGCGGCGCTGGACAAGGTCGCGCTCGGCCTGCTCGACGACCACACCCGCCACTGCGTGGTCGAAGCCGAGGGCGGCGAGCGGACCGAGAAGGTCGACGAGCTGATGGCCGCGCTCGGCCGCTTCGTGGCGCGATGAGCGCCGTGCTCGAAAAGATCGGCGAGGGCTTCGAACAGTCCTTCCTGATGGCCTACGAGGTCTGGTGGGCGCTGGTGCTCGGCTTCGCGATCTCGGCCGTCGTCCAGGCCTGGGTCCCGCGCGAGCGGATCGAAGGCGCCCTCTCCGGTGGCGGCCTCGTCCCGATCGCGAAGGCGACCGGGCTCGGCGCCGCCTCCTCCTCCTGCTCCTACGCGGCGATCGCGATCGCCAAGTCGCTGTTCCAGAAGGGAGCCTCGGCGGTGACCGCGCTGTCCTTCCAGTTCGCCTCGACCAACCTCGTCTGGGAGCTGGGGCTGGTGCTCTGGGTGCTGATCGGGTGGCAGTTCGCGCTCGCCGAGTACGTCGGCGGGATCGTCATGATCGCCCTGATGGCGGTGCTGCTGCGCCGCTTCGTCACGCCGCGGCTGGAGGAGCAGGCACGGCTCCATGCGCAGGAGGCCGACGCCGGCCACCAGCACCACACCGAGGCGGCGGAGCAGCTGGGCTGGCGAGCGCGCCTTACCTCGGCCGAGGCCTGGAGCGACGTCGCCGGCAACTTCCGCGGCGACTGGACGATGCTCTGGAAGGAGATCACGATCGGCTTCCTGCTCGCCGGCTTCATCGGCCTGCTCGGCAACGATTTCTTCAACGTCCTCTTCATCACCGACGCGCCGCCGCTGATCCAGACGATCGAGAACGCCCTGGTCGGGCCGGTGATCGCGATCCTCAGCTTCGTCTGCTCGGTCGGCAACGTGCCGCTGGCGGCGGTGCTGTGGTCGGGCGGGATCAGCTTCGCCGGCGTGATCGCCTTCATCTTCGCCGACCTGATCGTGGTCCCGATCGTGCTCGCCTACCGCAAGTACTACGGCACCGCCTTCGCGCTGCGGATCACCGCGCTGATGTTCGTCACGATCGTGGTCGCGGCGCTGATCGTCGACGGACTCTTCGGCGTCACCGGCCTGATCCCGACCGGGCCCCGCCCCACCCGCAACGACATCTTCGGCTCGGTCGAGGTCGACTACAAGCTCTTCCTCAACCTCTTCGGCAGCGTGGTCTTCGTCGCCCTCTTCTGGCTGACGCGGGGCAAGGGCCACTCGCACCACTGCGCGGACTGAGCTCGGATGCATCCGAATCTAGTGTCCTGAGTCGTAAGTCGTGTGTCGCATCCGGCGAGTGGATCGCCGGCTGTGGCAAGGACGCAGGATGCAGCCTTTGCCGGTTGGCAAAGGCAA
>JADGPJ010000036.1 GCA_017882505.1 Solirubrobacterales bacterium
CGCGACGATGATGAAGATCGGGGCGACGACGAGGCCGTGGTTGACCATCTGCAGGATCGCCCCGTCGGAGCCGTCGGCGCGCAGGGCGAAGATCCCGGCGGTGATGAAGCCGAGCTGCGCCACCGAGGAGTAACCGGCGATCAGCCGCACGTTGGTCTGGGTGAAGGCCATCACCGAGCCGTAGAGGATCGAGGCCAGGGCGATCACCAGGACCACCTCCTGGAATTCGATCGTCGCGGCCGGGAACAGCGGCAGCACGATCCGCAGGAAGCCGTAGGCGCCGACCTTCGCCAGCACCCCGGAGAAGACCACCAGGACCGGCAGCGGCGCCGCCCGGTAGGCGTCGGGCATCCAGCCGTGCAGCAGGAAGGCCGGCATCTTGACCAGGAAGGCGGCGGCGAAGAACCAGAAGATCCAGCGCTGGCTGCCGACGCCGAGGCCCTGCTGCTGGATCGCCGCGATCGAGAAGGTGAGGTGGCCGCCGTCGGCGGAGATGATCGCCGTGGCGATCGCCGCGACCAGCATCAACAGCGAGCCGATCAGCGTGTAGACGATCATCTTCATCGTCGCCGCCGCGGCCGTCGGGCCGCCCTCGCGATCGCTGCCCCAGGCGCCGAAGAGGAAGTAGAACGGGACCAGCATGAAGTCGAAGAAGAGGACGAAGAGCAGCAGGTCCTGGGCCAGGAACGAGCCCAGCGTCGCCGTCTCGGCGACCAGCATCAGGAGGAAGAAGAGCTGCGGGCGCTCCTGCGGGCGGAAGGCGGCGAAGGCGGTGCCGCCGAGCCACAGCAGCGACGTCAGCACGATCAGGAAGAGGTTGAGGCCGTCGATCCCGAGGCTGTAGTCGACGCCCAGCCCGGAGATCCAGGCGATGTCGACGGTGTCCTGCAGGCCCGAGGAGCCGGAGTCGAAGCCGGTCACCATCGAGATCGCGATCCCGAGGGTGACGACTGCGCCGAGCACGGCCCACCAGCCGGTCGCCCGCTTCGGCAGGAAGAGGCCGACGATGCCGAACGCCAGCGGGGCCCATAGCAGCGCGTTGATCATGACTGGACGATGAGGAAGTAGAGGGCGAGCCCGGCGAAGCCGACGACCACGAGCAGCGCGTAGCTGCGGACGAAGCCGTTCTGGACGGCGCGGACGACGCCGCTGGCCCCGCGCACCGTCTCCTCGGTGCCGGTGACGAGGCCGTCGACGACGAAGCGCTCGAAGACGCGGTTGGCGAAGCGGCCGACCGCCAGCGCGGGCCGCACGACGAGGATGTCGATCAGCTCGTCGAAGTACCACTTGTTGACGAGGAAGGTGTGGACCGGGCGCAAGCGGCGGATCAGCGCCGCCGGGGTCTCGGGCCGGAGAATGTAGAGGTAGTAGGCGACGCCGATCCCGGCCAGCGAGATCGCGGCGCCGATCGCCAGGCCGGCCCAGGAGGCGGAGGTCGAGGGCACGATCGCCGCCAGCGGCGAGTCGGCGAAGACGGGGTCGAGGAACTTGGTGATCGTGTCGTTGAGCCCGGGGACCTGGATCAGGCCGGCGAAGAGCGCCAGGAAGGCGAGCACGCCCATCGCCACCCGCATCGGCCAGGACTGCTCGGCGATGTGGTGGTCGGCGCCGGGGAAGCCGACGTCGGTGTCCTCCTCCTCGCCGGTTGCCGGGTTGAACGGGTGGGCGTGGTGGACGTGGCCGGTGTCGATCAGCTCCTGAGCCTCCTCGCAGGGGCGGCCGGGGAGGATGCGGAAGATCAGCCGGAAGGTGTAGATCGCGGTCAGCAGGGCGCCGAGGTAGCCGAGCACGGTGAAGATCTCGTACATGCCGCCGCGGGCGGTCGCGTAGGCGAGGATCTCGTCCTTGGAGAAGAAGCCCGAGGTGCCGGGGAAGGCCGCCAGCGCCAGGCCGCCGCAGAGCATCGTGATCGAGGTGAAGCGCATCGCCTTGCCGAAGCCCTTCATGTCGTCGATGTTCTGGTTGTTCGCCATCGCGGCGATGATCGAGCCGGCGGCCATGAACAGCAGCGCCTTGAAGAAGGCGTGGGTCATCAGGTGGAAGAGGCCGGCGCTGTAGGCGCCGATCGAGACGCCCATGATCATGTAGCCGATCTGGCTCATCGTCGAGTAGGCGATCGCGCGCTTGAGGTCGGTCATCACCAGGGCGATCGTGCCGGCGACCAGCAGCGTCGCCAGGCCGACGAAGGCGGCGATGTCGGCCGCGGTCGGGGCGAGCACGAAGAGGGAGTGGGTGCGGGCGATCAGGTAGACGCCGGCGGTGACCATCGTCGCCGCGTGGATCAGCGAGGAGACCGGGGTCGGGCCCTCCATCGCGTCGGGGAGCCAGGTGTGGAAGGGCAGCTGCGCCGACTTGGCGAAGGCGCCGACCAGCAGCAGCAGGCAGATCGCGGTCACGGTCCACTCGTTGCTGTGGAAGACGTGGGGAGCCTTGGCGAAGACTTCGCCGTATTCGAAGGTCCCGAGTTCGCGGAAGATCAGGAAGGCGGCCAGGGTCAGCCCGATGTCGCCGACCACGTTGATCACGAAGGCCTTCATCCCGGCCCGGGTCGCGGTCGTGCGGCGGTACCAGAAGCTGATCAGCGCGTAGGAGGCGAAGCCGACGAAGGCCCAGCCGACGATCAGCAGGACGAAGTTGCCGGCGAGGACCAGCAGCAGCATCGAGAAGACGAAGAAGTTGAGGTAGCTGAAGAAGCGGTGATAGCCCTCGTCGGACTGCATGTAGCCGTAGGAGTAGAGGTGGATCAGGGTCGATACGCCGGTGACGACCAGGACCATGAAGACCGAGAGCGGGTCGACGTAGATCCCCAATTTGATGTGGAGGCCCGCGGCGCTGGCGTAGTCCCAGAGCGAGGAGGCGTGGTGGCGGGCCCCGGGGTCTTCGCCGAGCAGGCAGATCAGGGCGCCGATCCCGCAGGCGAAGGCGAGGCCGATCGCGAGCGTGCCGATCGCGCCGGCGGCCTTTGCCGGCAGCACTTTGAAGCCGAGCCCGATCGCGATCGATCCGAGCAGCGGGAAGAGCAGGACGAGCCAGGCCCAACTGGTGGCGGTCATCCCCGCAGCTCCGTCAGGTCATCGACGTCGAGCGGCAGCTTGCGGCGGAAGATCGCGACGATCAGGCCCAGCCCGACGACGACCTCGCAGGCGGCGATCACCATCACGACCAGGGCGAAGACCTGGCCCTGCTGGTTGCCGACCGAGCGGCTGAAGGCGACCAGGGCGAGGTTGCCGGCGTTGAGCATCAGCTCGAGGCAGAGCAGGATCACCATCGGGCTGCGCCTGATCAAGATCCCGACCGCACCGGTTGCAAACAGCAGGGAAGACAGAACGATGTACCACTCGATGTTCATACCGTCTCCTCCTCGCGCTTGCGGCCGGCGAGCACGATCGCCCCCACCGCGGCGATCAGCAGGAGCAGGGACGAGGCCTCGAAGGGGAGGAGGAACTTTTCGAGGAGCAGGCGGCCTACCGCCGCGGGGTCGCCGAAGCCGGCGGGGACATCGGGGCCGTGGGTGCCGAGGGCCAGGAGCGCGGAGGAGAGAACGGCGGCGGAGAGCTCGACGAAGAGGATGCTGGCGACGAGGATCGAGAGGAAGCGCTGGCCTTTGATCGGATCCCAGGCCGGCTCGCCGCCGCCGCCGACGTAGGCGACGACGAAGACGTAGAGGACCATCACCGCGCCGGCGTAGACGACCACCTGGGCGGCGGCGACGAAGGCCGAGGTCAGCATCAGGAAGAGGACGGCGAGCGAGAACAGGTGGGCGATCAGCGCCAGCACGCTGTAGAAGGGGTTGCGCATGGCGACGACGCCGATCGCGCCGCCGAGGGCGCCGATCGCGGCGATGAAGAAGAGCACCGCTTCCATCTACTCGCCCTCGCTTTTCAGCGGCGTCCGCTCGATCGGCTCGGCCAGCAGCATCTCCTTGGTGAAGATCAGGTCCGAGCGGTCGTAGTCGGCCATCTCGTAGTCGTGGCCCATCGTGATCGCGTCGAAGGGACAGGCGATCTCGCAGTAGCCGCAGAAGATGCAGCGCGAGAGGTTGATCTCGTAGACGGCGGCGTAGCGCTCGCCGGCGGAGACGCGGTCGCCGGGGATGTTCTCCGCCGCGACGACGCGGATGCAGTCGGCGGGGCAGGCGGCGGCGCAGAGCGAGCAGCCGACGCATTTCTCGAGCCCGGTGTCCTCGAACTTGTGGAGTTTGTGGCGGCCGCGAAAGCGCGGGTAGACCGGCGTCTTCTCCTCCGGGTACTCGATCGTCAGCGGGCCCTCGATCAGACGCGCCATCGTCGTCTTCAGCCCGCGCAGGGTCTCGCCGAAGGCGCGATAGGCGCCGCCGACGCCGCCGGGCTCGGGACCGCGCTGGATCTGGACGACGTCGATCGAGTCGAGGTAGGCGGCCGACTTCGGGTCGAAGCCGTCGCCGCCGGCGCTGCCGTTGGCCTTGCTCACGTCGTCACCACCAGGACCGCGGTGACGAGGACGTTCAGGGTCGCGAGGGGCAGCAGCACCTTCCAGCCGAGGCTCATCAGCTGGTCATATCGCAGTCGCGGCAACGTCGCCCTCACCCAGATGAAGACGAAGACCAGGACGAACATCTTCGCCAGCATCCAGATCGGGTCCAGCCAGCCGGGCCCGGGCCCCATCCAGCCGCCGAGGAACATCGCCGCGGCGATCCCGGAGACGACGAGGATCTCCATGTATTCGACCAGGAGGAAGGAGCCGAAGCGCATGCCGCCGTACTCGGTCATGAATCCCTGGACCAGCTCGGCGTCGGCCTCGGGCATGTCGAACGGGGTGCGGTTGGTCTCGGCGAAGCCGGCGAGCATGAAGATCAGGAAGCCGACGAACTGGGGGATGACGAACCAGATCGTGCCCTGGGCCTCGACCACGTCTACCAGCGAGAGCGAGCCGCTCATCATGATCACGCCGAGCAGCGCCAGGCCCATCGAGACCTCGTAGGAGATCAGCTGCGCGGCCGAGCGCATGGCGCCGAGCAGGCTGTATTTCGAGCCCGAGGACCAGCCGCCCAGCAGCATGCCGTAGAAGGCGATCGAGCCGACGGCGAAGAAGTAGAGGATGCCGATCGGGACGTCGATCCCGTAGAGGCCGACGCCGTCCTGGACGTTGCCCCAGGGGATGATCGCCAGGGCGAGGACGCCGGAGAGGACCGGCAGCAGCGGCCCGAGGATGAACAGGGTCGAGACCGCGTTGGCGGGGCGGAAGGACTCCTTGGAGATCAGCTTGCCGACGTCGGCAAGTGGCTGCAGGATCCCGAAGGGGCCGACCCGGTTGGGGCCGTAGCGGTGCTGGAAGCGGCCGATCAGCTTGCGCTCGACCACGGTCAGGATCGGCAGGATGCCGAAGACGATCGCGAAGATCACCAGCGACTTGACGATCATGATCCAGGTCGCTTCGACGAACTGGGTGTCGGCGAACGGCAGCAATTAGGCCTCGACCTTGGTGATCTCGACGCTGACCGGGCCGCCGTTGAGGAGGGCGTTGGCGTTGCCGGCGGCGGTGCCCTCGATCAGGAAGCAGACGCCGTCGCTCATCCGTTCTTTGATCGAGACGGTGGCGCTGACGCTGGAGCCGTTCTGGGCGACCTTGACCGCGTCGCCGTTCTTCAGGCCCATGCGGTTGGCGTCGGTCAGGGAGATCTCGACGCGCTGCTCAGGGGCGAGGAACTTCAGGGGCGGGTTGAGCTCCGTGATCAGGCCTGCCCACAGATCGCGGTAAGTGCCCAGGGCCAGGGAGGCGCCCGAGCCTGGGTCGGCGGACGCGACTCCGCGAGGATCCGCAGCGGTCTCCGCAATGGTCCCCAGCGCTCCGCGCTGAGTGTCCGGCGACCCAGGCTCGGGCGCCTTGCCGGGCTCGGGTGACTTACTTCCCGAGGGGGTGTCTTGCCAGCGGATGCCGCGGCCGCCGATGGAGGCGTCGTCGATCGAGCCGTAGAACGGGACTGCCTGGGTCAAGGCTGCGAAAGCGGTCGGCTGGGAGTCGATGCCGGTGGTCAGGCCGAGGTCCGCGGCTAGCTCGGACAGGACCAGGAAGTTCGGGCGGATGTCGCCGGGCCGGGAGGCGGACGGGCGGACGCGCTGGAGGCGGCCGTCAGGGTGGGTGACGGTGCCGTCTTTCTCGGCGTGGGTCTCGAGCGGGAAGAGGACGTCGGCCTTGGCGGCGGTGGCGGTCTCGAACATCGAGAAGCAGACGACGAAGTCGGCGGCGGTGATCGCGGCCTCCCAGGCCGGGGTGTCGGGGAAGTCACGGATGGGGTCGACGCCGAAGAGGAGGAGCCCGGTGAGCTCGCCGGACTCCAGCGCGGCGCGGATCTCCTCGGTCGACTTGCCGCCGGAGACCCTGGCCAGGCCCGGGCCGGCGTCGGGGAGGCAGCCGGCCTCGCGCAGGCCGCGGGCGTTGGTCGTGTCGGGGACTTCGAGCAGCCCGGCGCCGTCGGCCTCGCCGAGCTTCAGAGCCTTTGCCAGGTCCAGCAGCGCCGTGGCGCCGAAGGACCCGATCCGCTCGCCCCAGACGACGACGACCTTGCCGGCGCCCTCGAGGCTCTCGGCCAGCGGCGTGGCGACGGTGTCGGCGCCGCCGAGCGCCCTGGTCAGCTCGAGGATGAAGTGGTGAGCGTCGCCGGGGGCGTAGCGGGCGATCGCCTCGGCGCCGCCGTCGAGCGCGGTCGGCCGCTCGGTGGCGATCGCCAGGCGGGCACCGTTGCGGCGGATCGCCTTGCGGATGCGGAGGTCGAGGATCGGCGAGCTGTGCAGCGGGTCGGTGCCGAGGACGAGGATCACGTCGGCGTCGTCGATGTCGCGGACGCGGGCCGAGAGGTTGGGCTGGGCGAGGCCGACGATCGTCTCGCGCCGAGGGCCGCGCGAGGGGCGCGAGTCGACGTGGGGGGAGCCGAGCGCCTCGCGGACGATCCGCTGGACAAGGTGGCCCTCCTCGTTGGAGGCGTCGCCGACGATCGCCGCGACCCTGCCCTCGCCGGCCTGCAGCAGGCCCGCCGCCGCGGCCTCGATCGCCGTCTTCCAGTCGGTCGCGGCGCCGCCTTTGAGCCGCGGGCCGTCGACCCGCTTCGCGTCGGCGAACATCTCGAAGCCGTAGCGGCCGCGGTCGCAGAGCCAGCCGTCGTCGACCTCGGCGTTGTCACGGCCGAGGACGCGCTTCACCTTCTCGTCGCGGACGGTGAAGCTGACGTTGCACTGGCTCGGGCAGAGGGTGCAGACCGAGCCCGCCTGCTCGATGTCCCAGGGCCGGGCGCGGAAGCGGTAGGTGTAGCTGGTCAGCGCCCCGACCGGGCAGAGCTCGGTGATGTTGCCGTGGAAGGGGGCGACGTAGGGGCGGTCGTCGAAGGTGCCGACGAAGGTGCGGTCGCCGCGGTCGAGCAGCTGCAGCTCGGCATCTTCGGAGACCTCCTGACTGAAGCGGACGCAGCGGTAGCAGAGGATGCAGCGCTCGCGGTCGATCGCGATCAGCGGCGAGAGCTCGATCGGCTTCTGGAAGTGGCGCTTTTCGTCGATCACCCGGCTTTTGCCCGGGCCCCAGCCCTGCGTGATGTCCTGCAGCGGGCACTCGCCGCCCTTGTCGCAGACGGGGCAGTCGAGCGGGTGGTTGACGAGCAGGAACTCGACCACGGCGCTCTGCGCCTGTTTGACCTGCTCGGTGCGGGTGTGGACGACCATGCCCTCGCGGACCGGGGTTGAGCAGGAGGTCTGTAGTTTCGGAATCCCCTCGATCTCGACCAGGCACATGCGGCAGGCGCCGACCGGGTCGCCGAGCTTGGGCTCGTAACAGAAGACCGGGATCTCGACGTCGCCCTTGCGGGCGGCGTCGTGGAGCATCTCGCCCTCGACCGCCGTCACCTCGCGACCGTCGATGGTGAGCGTGATCTCGCGGCTCATATCGAGGCTCCCAGCGTCTCGGCGGGGCCCTGAACGGCGGCGAGTCGGGTCTCGTCGTCGAGCGGCGGGCCGGCGGCGGCCATCACCTGCTCGAACTCGTCGCGGAACTTGCGCACCATCGCCCCGACCGGCATCGCCATCGAGTCGCCGAGCACGCAGAGGCAGTGGCCGATGATGTTTTCCTGGACCGAGCTGACGATGTCGAGGTCCATCGGCGTCGCCTCGCCGTGGACCATCCGCTCCAGCATCTTCACCGTCCAGTTGGTGCCCTCGCGGCAGGGGGTGCACTTGCCGCAGGACTCGTGGTGGTAGAAGCGCGCCGTGCGCAGGGCCAGGTGGGGGATCGAGACGCGGTCGTCGGCGACGATGATCGAGCCGGAGCCGAGCATCGAGCCCGCCTCGGCCATCGCCTCGAAGCTGTAGGGGAGGTCGAGCCCTTCCGCGGCCGTGAGGACCGGGGAGGAGGAGCCGCCGGGGAAGAAGGCTTTGATCTCGCGCCCCTCCCGCGGGCCGCCGGCGAGGCCGTAGATCAGCTCGCGGGTCGGGATGCCGAGCTCGACCTCGTAGTTGCCGGGGCGGCGGACGCCGCCGGAGATCGAGACGACCTTGGTCCCCGGCGACTGCTCGGTGCCGAAGCCGCGGAACCACTCGGCGCCGTTGGCGACGATCCGCGGCACGTTGGAGAGCGTCTCGACGTTGTTGATCAGCGTCGGCCCGCCGTAGAGGCCCTGGACCGCCGGGAACGGCGGCTTCAGCCGCGGGTTTCCGCGCTTGCCCTCGAGCGCGTCGAGCAGCGCCGTCTCCTCGCCGCAGATGTAGGCGCCGGCGCCGCGGTGGACGACCAGCTCGAGGTCGCGATGGGTGCTGAGGATGTTGGTCCCGAGGTATCCCGCCTCATAGGCTTCGGCGACGGCGGCGTCGAGGATGTCGGCCTGGGCGTCGTACTCGCCGCGAATGAAGATGAAGGCGTGGCCGGCGTCGGCGGCGAGCGCGGCGATCGCGATCCCCTCGATCAGCTGGTGCGGGTTGCGCTGCATCAGCTCGCGGTCCTTGAAGGCGCCGGGCTCGGACTCGTCGGCGTTGCAGCAGAGGTACTTGGCCATCTCGCCGCGGGGCAGGAAGGAGGCCTTTTTGCCCATCGAGAAGCCGGCGCCGCCGCGGCCCCGCAGACCGGAGTCTTCGAGCTCCTTGAGGACCTCGTCCTGCTCCATCTCGCGGTAGGACCTCTCCAGGGTGGCGTAGCCGCCGTAGCCCTTGTAGCCGGCGATCGTGCGCAGCGCCGGGTCCTCGGCGTGCTCGAGCAGGACGCGCGTCTCGCGGGGGTCAGGCACCGGCGCCACCTCCCGGGTTCGGCGTGTCGCCGGCCAGCGGCCGTCTCGCCTGGTCCTTGGCCGGCAGCACCTCGGCGTCGGCCTTGAGCTGGGCGATCGCGATCCCGGCCTCGGCCGCCTCGAGCGGGCCGTAGTAGCGCTGGTCGATCGAGGCCATCGGCGCGATGTCGCAGGCGCCGAGGCACTCGAAGCCGGTGACGTAGAAGTCCTCGTCGCCCTCGGCGGCGGCGCGGAAGGCGTCGAGCAGCTCGTCGCCGCCGCGCATCCAGCAGCTGATGTTGGTGCAGACCTCGATCCGGTGGGAGCCGACCGCCTCGGTGTGGAGGAGGTCGTAGAAGCTGGCGACGGACTCGAGGTAGCCCGGCGTCACCCGCATCACCGCGGCGGCCTGGCGGATCCCCTCCGGCGTGCACCAGCCGTAGCGCTCCTGCACCGCCCACAGCGCCGGGATCGAGGCCGAGCGGCGGTCGGGGTAGCGCGACATCAGCTGCTCGATCCGCTCGCGCAGCTCCGCCGGGCAGTCGACTTCGTGCAGCTCGGGGACCCCGGCCGAGGTGCGGTCGGGGACGCGGCCCTCGGTCAGGGCGCGATCGACGGGCAGGTTGGGGTTGCCGTTCTCGCTCATCGGTCGACACCTCCGAGGATCGGGTCGAGCATGCCGAGGCTGGCGATCATGTCGGCGATGTAGCTGCCGACCGCCATGTCCTTGAAGGCCTGCAGGTTGACGAAGGAGGGATCGCGGAAGTGGACCCGGGAGGGCTTCGAGGAGCCGTCGGCGAGGACGAAGCAACCGAGCTCGCCCCGCGGCGACTCGATCGAGTAGTAGACCTCGCCGGGCTCGACCCGGAAGCCCTCGGTGACGAGCTTGAAGTGGTGGATCAGCGACTCCATCGAGGTCGAGAGCTCCGAGCGCGGCGGCAGCACGTACTTGCGGTCGTCGGCGATGAAGGGGCCCTCCTCCATCAGGTCGAGCGCCTGCTCGACGATCTTCGTCGACTCGACCATCTCCGCCACGCGGACCCGGTAGCGGTCGTAGTTGTCGCCGACGGTGCCGACCGGGATCTGGAAGTCGACCTCGGGGTAGGCGAGGTAGTCGAAGGCCTTGCGCAGGTCCCAGGGCTCGCCGGCGGCGCGCAGCAGCGGCCCGGTGACGCCGAGCTCGAGCAGCCGCTCGCGGGAGACGATCCCGACCCCTTTGGTCCGCGAGAGGAAGACCTCGTTGCGGTCGAGCAGGGCCTGGTACTGGCCGACCCGGACCGGCATGTCGGCGATGAACTCGCGCAGTTTCTTCTCGAAGCCGAGCGGGATGTCCTCGATCACGCCGCCGACCTGGAAGTAGCGGGTGTGCATCCGCTGTCCGGCCGCCATTTCGAAGAGGTCGAGGATGCGGTCGCGCTCGCGGAAGCAGTACCAGAGCATCGAGATCGCGCCGAGGTCCAGCGCCGTCGTCCCCAGCCAGACCAGGTGGGAGTGGATCCGGTTGAGCTCGAGGAAGATCGTCCGCAGGTATTTGGCGCGGGGCGGGATCTCGAGCCCGACGAGGCGCTCGACGGCGCCGCAGTAGGCCTCCATCTGGAAGAAGTAGGAGACGTAGTCCATCCGCTCGACGAAGGGGATGACCTTCCAGTAGCTCTTGTCCTCGCAGGACTTTTCGATCCCGGTGTGGACGTAGCCGATCACCGGCTTGAGGTCCTTGACGACCTCGCCCTCGAGGTCGACGATCAGCCGCAGCACGCCGTGGGTGGCGGGGTGGTGCGGACCGATGTTGACGGTCATCACCTCGGTGGCGCGGTCCTGGGTCAGCTCAGCCATAGGTGTGCTCGTTGTAGGTGAAGGTGACGGGCTCGCCGCCGACCGGGAAGTCGCGCCGCTGCGGCCAGCCGACGTAGTCGTCGGGCAGCAGGATCCGGGTCATGTCGGGGTGGTTCCGAAAGACGATTCCGAAGAAGTCGAAGGCTTCGCGCTCCTGGGCCTCGGCGGTGGGGAACAGCTCGACACAACTGTCGATCGTGGGGAGCGCCGGGGCAGCAGGGTCGACGAGCATCGCTTTGACCCGGAGCCGCTCGACCCGATCGCGATTCAGAAGCTCGTAGTGGACCCCGAAGCGGGGTGCAGCCGGGAGGTAGTCCGCGACATGAAGACTTGAGAGGAAGCGGTAGCTCTGGCCCGGCTCCTCGCGCAGCCAGCTGAGCACGGTGAGGATCTGTGCCGGGTCGACGACCAGCGCCGCCTGGGCGCGGTCGAAGGAGGTGGCGAGGACCGACCCGGGGTGGTCGCGCTCGATTTCCCCCCGGATCAACTCCAGTCCGGGGGCGTCAGGCAAGGCTGATCTCCCTGGCCGCTTCGTAGGCTTCCGCGGCCTCGGGACTGGGGGCGCTGGCCGGGCCGCCGCGGGCCCACTCCTCGGTGCCGGCGGCGTTGTAGCGCTGGCGCCAGCCCTGGTCGGCGTTGCCGATGATCTTGCGCTGCAGCTTGCTGAAGCCGTACATGACCGCCTCCGGCCGCGGCGGGCAGCCGGGGATGTGGAGGTCGATCGGCATGAACTTGTCGGCGCCCTGGACGACGGCGTAGTTGGAGAACATGCCGCCGGAGGAGGAGCAGGCGCCCATCGAGATCGCCCACTTCGGCTCCAGCATCTGGTCGTAGAGGCGGCGGACGACCGGGGCCATTTTGATCGAGACCCGGCCCGAGAGGATGATCAGGTCCGCCTGGCGCGGCGAGGCGCGCAGGGCCTCGGCGCCGAAGCGGGCGAGGTCGTAGCGGGCGGTGACGACCGAGATCGGCGCCTCGATCGCGCAGCAGGCGAGGCCGAAGGTGAGCGGGAAGATCGAGTTCGCCCGCGCCAGGTTCAGCATCTTCTCGAAGGTGGTGGTGACGACCCGCTCTTCGACGTAGCGATCGAGGTCCTCGCCCTCGAGGTCGCCCCGGAGCATCTGCCGGGCCGACGCCTGCTTGGAGCTGAGGCTGCGGCGCTCTACTTCCAATCCAGCGCACCCTTTCGCCAGACGTAGACGAAGGCGACCATCAGCAGGACGACGAAGGTGACGAGCTCACCGAGGACGAAGACGCTGTCGGCCCCCTTGAGGATGACGCCGACGGGGTAGAGGAAGACGACCTCGATGTCGAAGAGGATGAAGAGCATCGCGACGAGGTAGAAGCTGACCCCGAATTTGAAGCCCTTCATCGCTTCGACCGGGATGCCGGACTCGTAGGGCTCGCCCTGGCGGCGGCTGGCGGCGGTCGGCAGCTTCGGCTTCTTCGGGCCGATCAGGTGGTTGAGCATGGCGAACGCTCCACCGACGGTCAGGCCGAGGACCGCGAAGACGAGGATCGGGAGGTAGCTCTTGAGCACTGGGAAGGTGTGGGGGTGGGGGTCGGGCGGCGCCTGGCGTCTTTCGCCGTCGCTCAACGCCCGTAGCCGCTGTTATACACCCACCTTGTGACAACTTGCTACATAGTGCTTTTCCGCATCAGTAAGCGGAATCCCGACCCTACTGGGAGGATATAGGCCGATGGTGGCCATCCATATCGCCGTCGGCTGCGCGGTGATCCTGCTCAACCTGGCTGGGGGCGCCATCGGCGGCGTCGCCTGGTTCCGCGATCGCGCCTCGATCCCCTTCTGGTACGTGCTTCGTGCCGCTCAGGTATCGGTCTTTCTCCAGGCCCTGCTCGGCGGCCTCCTCGTTGTGACCAACCACAAGCCGGCCGAAAGCCTCCACTACCTCTACGGGATCCTGCCCCTGTTCATCTCCTTCATCGCCGAGGGCGCCCGCACCGGCGCCGCCCAGCGCGAGCTCGGCGAGGTCGACTTCGAATCGCTGCCGGCCGAGACCCAGCAGTCGCTCGCCCTCCAGATCGTCCGCCGCGAGATGGGGATCATGGCCGTCAGCTGCGGCGTCATCTTCTTCCTCGCCCTGCGCGCCGCGACGACCAGCGGCATCTAGCAGCGGTTCAGTCGATCCGGAAGGCGGGGTGGTCCGGAGCGATCCGGCGCAGCTCCTCGTCTGAGGAGTCGGGTCCGACGCCGTCGAAGAAGGCGCCGACCTCCCACTTCCACTTCGTGAGGTAGGCGCGGAGGAGGGGAGGGCGCTGCTCCTCCGGGACCTCGGTCGCGGTGAACTTCTCGACCCGGCGGCCGCGCACCAGACGACCGCCGCCGCTGGCCCGCATGTTGCGGACCCACTGGGTGTTCCCGCGCGGCGCCACCAGGTAGCGGCCGCCCTCGAACTCGAGCGGGTTGACCGGCGTCTTGCGCCACTCGCCGCTCTTGCGCCCCTTCACTTCGAGCACCCGCGAGCCGGCCAGCGGCAGCCCGAGCCTGGTCGCCCCGGCGACCAGAGGGTTGAAGACGCGCTTGGTGAACCAGCCCGGCTCCTGGAACGTCTCGGTCATCCGCAGCGATTGTCGCAGTCGGCGGTCTAGTCTCTCCCCATGCTCGATCACGTCGGCATCGAGGTCGGCGACTTCGCCCGTAGCAAGTCCTTCTACGAAGCGGCCCTGGCGCCGCTCGGGATCACCCTGCTGACGGAGCCGATGCCCGAGGCCGCGGGCTTCGGCAGCGAGACCGAGCACGGTCCCAAGCCCTACTTCTGGATCAGGGCCCGCGGCCGCCCGACCGTCAGCGGCGCCCACATCTCCTTCGCCGCCCCCGACCGCGAGACCGTCGACGCCTTCCACGCCGCCGCGCTGGCGGCGGGAGGCACCGAAAACGGCGCCCCGGCCCCGCGCCCGATCTACCACCCCCGCTACTACGGCGCCTTCGTCCTCGATCCCGACGCCAACAACATCGAGGCGGTCTGCCACCGGGGTTAGCTGCCGCCCGCTCGTGGGGGAGAGATCCAACGCATTCCCGAGACCGATGAGGAGATGGCGTCGGCGGAAGCGAGCGCTCGCGAAGGGGTCGAAGAAGAACCATGGTGAATCGCGGCGACGTCTGCTGGGTCGACAACGTTCGCACCGTTTCCCAGTCGGTGCTCGGCGAGCCGATCGCCAACCCCTCTGGCAAACGCATGCATGATGTCTGCCGAGCGCTCGCGATCGCGACCGGCTGCGACTGAGCTCAGTCCAGCGGCCGGAAGACGCCGCCGTGGAAGACGAGCGGATCGCCCTCGGTGGTCTCCAGGGCGGTGACCTCGCCGGTGACGATCACGTGGTCGCCGGCGGCGAGGACGTCGCGCAGGTCGCAGGCGAGCGAGACCAGGGCGTCGTCGATCGCGGGGACCCCGTCGCGCTCGGACCACTCGACCCCGGCCCACTTCTCGGCCACCGGGGCCTTGGTCGCGAAGGAGCGGGCGATCGGCTCCTGACCCTTGTGGAGGACGCTGACGCCGAAGCGGTCGGCGGCCTGGACGGCGAGCAGGGTGCGCGAGCCGCGGTCGAGGCAGGCGAGCATCAGCATCGGCTCGATCGAGAGCGAGCAGACCGCATTGGCGGTGGCTCCGGCGGGTCCGTCGGGGCCACTGGCGGTGACGATCGTGACGCCAGTGGGCAGGTTCGCCATCGCGGCGCGGAAGGTGGCTGGGTCGGGCGGAGGCATCGTCAGAAGATCGGGATCGGCTCCAGACAATATGATGCGCGCCGCGTGCGTCCAGTCCTGGTCATAGCCATCGTGATCGCCGCCGCTTTCGGTCTTTCGGCCTGCGGCTTCGGCGAGCAGGGGATCTCGGTCTCCAAGAGCGACCCCAACTACAACGGGGCCGTTCTCTTCGCCACCCACTGCTCCGGCTGCCACACGCTGAGCGCCGCCGGCACCCAGGGAACCGGCAATCGAGGCGAGCGCACGCAGGGTCCGAACCTCAACGGGCGAACCGAGACCTACGAAGATGCCTTGTTCGCGATCCAGAACGGCGGCTTCTCCGGGGCGATCATGCCCCAGAACATCGTCGTCGGCAAAGAGGCGGAAGCGGTCGCCCGGTTCGTCGCCAAGTACGCCGGCGAAGCCGCCGAATCCTCGCCGCGTCCCGGCCAAACGTCTCCCTAGCGCGGATCCACATGCTTGACCTGAAGCTGATCCGCTCCGACCCCGAGCGGGTCAAAGCGGCGCTTGCGCGCCGCGGCGCCGCCGATCGGGTCGACCAGCTGCTCACCCTCGACGCCCGCCGCCGCGAGCTGCTGCCCGAGGTCGAGAACGCCCAGGCCGAGCGCAGGACCGTCTCCAAGCAGATCGGCGAAGCCAAACAGGCGGGCGAGGGCGCCGGGGAGCTGATGGCCACGGTCCAGGGGCTGAAGGAGCGGATCGAGTCCGGCAAGGAGGAGTTGGAGAAGGTCGACCTCGAGCTTGGGCGGCTCGCGCTCACCCTCCCCAACCTGCCCGACCCCGACGCGCCCGAAGGGATGACCGAGGAGGACGCGGTCGTCATGCGCGAGGTCGGCGAGCGGACCGAGTTCGACTTCGAGCCCCGCGACCACCTCGAGATCGGCACCGAGCTCGGACTGATCGACATGGAAGCGGGCGCGCGCCTCTCCGGCTCCCGCTTCGCCTATCTCAAGGGCGACCTGGTGATGCTCGAGCTGGCCCTGGTCCGGTTCGCGATCGAGCTGGTCCGCGCCGAGGGCCACGAGCCCGTCGTGCCACCCGTCCTGGTCCGCGAAGAGGCGCTGGAGGGAACCGGATTCCTGCCCGGCGACCGCGACCAGATCTACGAGATCCCCAAGGACGAGCTGTTCCTCGCCGGCACCTCCGAGGTCGCCCTCGCCGGCCTCCACGCCGACGAGATCCTCGACCCGGCGGCGCTGCCGCTGCGCTACTGCGGCTTCTCGACATGCTTCCGCCGCGAGGCCGGCGCCGCCGGCCGCGACACCCGCGGCATCTTCCGCGTCCACCAGTTCGACAAGGTCGAGATGTTCTCGTTCGTCGAGCCGTCGCAATCGGCGGCGGAGCACGAGCGGCTGCTGGCGATCGAGGAGCGCATCCTGACCGAGCTCGAGCTCCCCTACCGGGTCGTCAACGTCGCCGTCGGCGACCTCGGCGCGCCGGCGGCGAAGAAGTACGACTGCGAGGCCTGGATCCCGAGCCAGGGCCGCTACCGCGAGCTGACCTCGTGCTCCAACACGACCGATTACCAGGCCCGGCGCCTGGGCTGTAGGTATCGGCCGGGCGACGGCGAATCCCCCCAGGCGGTGCACACCCTGAACGGCACCGCGGTGGCCGTGGGACGCACGATGATCGCCTTGATCGAGAACCGGCAGGAACGCGATGGCGGATTCACGCTACCTAATACTTTGCATCGGTACGGCTCGCCTGACAGGATTGGCCCTCAATGAACTCCTCTGTGCGCGAGGCCAAGCGGGTGGTCCTCTGCGATGACCATGAGATCGTCCGCGAGGCGATCAAAGCTCGGATGGCGAATTCGAGCATCGTCGAGATCGTCGGCGAGGCCGGAAACGGCCGCGACGTGGTCGACGTCGTCAAGGAGCTGGAGCCCGATGTCCTGATCATCGACGTCGAGCTGCCCAAGCGCGACGGGATCGAGGCGACCAAGGAGGTCCTGAAGGCGCGCCCGCGGACCAAAGTGATCATCTTCACCGCCCACGCGCAGCCGGATCTGCTCGCCCTGGCGCTGCGGGCGGGAGCCTCGGGCTACGTGCTCAAGTCGGCGCCGGCCGAGGACATCGCCCGCGCCGTCAAAGCGGTGACCGGCGGCGGCACTTTCCTCGGTGGCGACTTCGCCGGTGGCAAGCCCTCGGAGGTCGAGAAACTGCTCGACCTCTCACCACGCGAGCGCCAGATTCTCGAGCTGCTGGCCGAGGGCCTGCGGGTCAAAGAGATCGCCGAGCGGCTGGCGTTGAGCCCGGCGACCGTGCACACCCACGTCCGCAACGCGATCGCCAAGCTCGAGGTCGACACCCGCACCGAGGCGGTGGCGCTTGCCGTCCGCTTCAGTTACCTGGGCGCGGGCGGCGGCGCCATCTGAGGCGCCGCCTTCGCGCTCCAGCAGGCTTTACTTCGCGTCGAACTCCAGGGCGCAGCCGTTGATGCAGTAACGCTGGCCGCTCTCGCCGGGGCCGTCGTCGAAGACGTGCCCGAGGTGGGCGTCGCAGTTCTTGCAGACGACCTCGGTTCGCTTCATGAAGCGGCTGTTGTCCGGACGCAGCTCGACGTGCTCCAGGTTCGCCGGGTCGGTGAAGCTGGGCCAGCCGGTGCCCGAGTCGAACTTGGTGTCGGAGGAGAACAGCTCGGTCCCGCAGCCCACGCAGCGGAACATGCCCTCGCGTTTCTCCTCCAGGTGCGGACCCGTGAACGCTCGCTCGGTGCCCGCCTTGCGGGTCACCTCGTACTGCTCCGGGGTCAGCTGCTGACGCCACTCCTGGTCCGACTTCTCGATCTTCGTCGCCATCTTGCTCCTTTCGCGGTCTGGGATCAGAGTACGCCCTTGCTATTACAGGTCTATGACGCGTCTGGCCGCTCTTGCGATCGCGCTCGCCGCACTGGTCGCGGCGGCGCCGGCTGCCGCCGCCGCGGACACCGGCCTCGAACGCCTAATCGCGCCGACCTCGGTCTGCCCCCACCAGAGCGAGCCGAATGCCCCGATCGCCGTGCAGGTGCGGGCGATGCGCTGCCTGACCAACTTCGCCCGCCACGGCGCCGGTCTCGAACTCCTCGCCCCCGCGGCGCAGCTGAATCGCGCCGCCTCCCACAAGGCCGGGGACATCCTCCGCTGTGACGACTTCAGCCACGAGGCCTGTGGCCGCGAATTCACCTTCTGGATGCAGCGGTTCGGCTACCTGGGGGAGGGCTGCTGGCGAGCGGCCGAGAACATCGCCTGGGGAACCGGAACGCGCGCCACCGTGCGTTCGATCTTCGGCGCCTGGATGCGCTCTGCGGGCCACCGGGAGAACATCCTGGGTCCCTACGCGGAGATCGGGATCGGCCTGCAGCGCGGAGGCCTCGAGGGCAATTCGGGCGCCCACGTCTGGGTCCAGGAGTTCGGCAGCCACGAATGCTGAGCGTCGATCGAGGGTTGTCGGTCACACAACCTAGGATTGCCGCGTGCCCGGTGCCTTCTACGAGCCGGACGGCGACGTCTACGTCGCCACCGAGCTGACCCGCGGCCCCTGGGACCCCGGCGCCCAGCACGCCGGGCCGCCGTCGGCGCTGCTGGCGCGCGAGATCGAGCTGCTGCCGGACGCCGAGCTGTTCCAGGTCGGCCGCATCACGCTCGAGATCCTGCGGCCGATCCCGATCGCGCCCGCCCACCTCAGCGCCCGGGTGCTGCGGCCGGGGCGCCGCGTGCAGCTGGTCGAGGCCGAGCTCAGCGACGGCGAGCAGGTGCTGATGCGCGCCACCGCCTGGCGGATCCAGATCGCTCCCGTGGAGCTGCCGTTGGGCGCCGCCGCCGCCCTCGAGCCGCCGCCCGGACCCGATCAGGGCTCCAGCGAGGACTTCTTCCCGACCGACCAGGAGCACGGCTACCACTCGGCGATGGAGGTCAGCTTCATCGAGGGCGGCTTCATGCGGCCGGGGCCGGCGACGGCCTGGCTGCGGATGCGCCAGCCGCTCGTCGCCGGCGAGGAGCCGACGCCGCTGCAGCGGGTCCTCGTCGCCGCCGACGTCGGCAACGGGATCAGCGCCCCGCTCGACTACCGCCGCTTCATGTTCCTCAACGTCGAGCTCACCGTCCACCTCGAGCGGATGCCGGCGGGGGAGTGGATCTGCGTCGACGCGAGGACGCTGCCACGACCGAGCGGCATCGGCATCGCCGAGTCGGTGCTGTCCGACGAGCAGGGCCGGATCGGTCGCGCCGCCCAGACCCTGGTCGTCAGCGAGCGTTAGCTCGGTGCAGCGTCGCCAGGATCAGCCCCGCCGAGCCGACTGAGATCGCCGCGGCGAGGACGAAGGCGCCCTCGTAGTTGGTCAGCGCCGCCGCCAGACCGGCCAGCGGGGCGCCGATCCCGACCCCGGCGTCGAAGAACGCGGTGTAGGTGCCCATCGCGGCGCCGCGGGCGCTTTCGGAGACTCGGCCGACCGCGATCAGCATCAGTGAGGGGTTGAGCAGGGAGAACGCCGCCCCCATCGCCAGGCCGCCCGCGAGCGCGACCGGAAGGCTGTGGGCGAGGGCGATGATCAGCAGGCCGGCAGCCTCGACCAGGACCGCGCCGACCGCCACCCGGGCGGCGCCGAGGCGGTCGGGCAGGCCGCCGGCGAGGAGCCTGGTGATCACGATCATCGCCGCGAAGGCGCCGAAGACGGTGGCTCCGTGGCCGATCCCGCGGGCTTCGAGGTGAAGCACGATGAAGGCGGCGAGGGCGGCGTAGCCGACCGAGGCGAGAGCGATCGCCAGCCCGGGGCGAACCGCCTCGGGTGCGATCAGCGGGTGCGGATCGGTGTGGGAGACCGGCTCGAAGCGTTCCGGGACGCGGGTGGCGAGCAGCGCCCCGAGCAGCGGCATCGCCGCGGCGAAGATCCAGACCGCCCGGTAGCCGCCGGCCTGGAGCAGCAGCTCGCCGGCCAGCGGGCCGACGCTGAGTCCGCCCCAGACCGCGAGCCCGTAGAGGCCGAGAATCCGCCCGCGGCGGGCCAGCGGCGCCAGGTCAACGATCCAGGCCGAACCGGCGGTATAGAGCGAGCCCTCGCCGATGCCGAGGACGAGGCGGGCGAAGATCAGGCCGGCGATCCCCAGGCTGGGCAGGTTGAGCAGGCCGCTGAGGGCGAGCATCAGGGCGCCGAGCAGGACGGTCGGCTTGCGGCCCCAGCGGTCGGCGAGGCGCCCGGCCACCGGGCGCAGCAACAGGCCGGTGACCGCGTAGGCGCCGATCACGATCCCGACCGCGAGGTCGCCGGCGCCAATCGGCCCGCGCACGTAGCGCGGCAGCACCGGCAGCACGGCGCCGACCGCGATCAGGCCGCAGAAGGTGACGGCGAAGAGCCCGGCGAAGCTGGCGCCGAGCCGGTCGGACTCCGGCGCCTGCGCCTGGTAGGCGGCGCTCACCGAAGCAGGCCGGCGAGGTTCTCGATCACGTGGTCGGGCGGCGGCTCGGCCGCCTCCGCCTGGGCGCGGCTGCTGCTGCCGCTGAGCACCAGCACCGTCGCCAGGCCGGCGGCGCGGCCGCCGTCGATGTCGGAGGCGATGCGGTCGCCGATCATCGCCACCCGCCGCTCGCGTGGTTCCTTTTCCACGTCCTTCGTGCGAAAGGAACCACGCGCGAGGACGTCCAGCGCCATCTCGAACAGATGCCGCTCGGGCTTGCCGCCGATCTCCGCGGTGCGCCCGGAGGCGGTCTCGACCGCGGCGAGGATCGAGCCGGTGCCGGGCCATTCGCCGCCGGGCATCGGCATCGTCGGGTCGTGGCTGGTGGCGACGAGCGCGGCGCCGCCGTCGAGCGCGCGCTTCGCCGTCAGCAGCTCCCCGTAGTCGAAACCGCGGTGGCCGGAGACGACGACGACGTCGGCCTCGCGCCCCGCCTCGCCCTCCAGCAGCGACGCTCCGGTGGCGACGACCATCTCCTTCAGCGAGCTTTCCCCGATCACGAAGGCGCTGCCACCGCGGCCGGCCGCATCGCCGGCGAGCCGGGCCGCGACCATCCCCGCGGTGACGATCCTCTCCGGGACCACCTCGACGCCCATCTCACGCAGGCGCTCCGCGTATCTCGCCGGCGGCCGCGCCGGGTTGTTGGTGACGAAGACGATCTCCTTGCCGGCGGCGAGCAGCGCGGCGAGGGTCTCGGCCGAGCCCGGCACCGGCTCCCGCCCGAGCCAGACGACTCCGTCGAGGTCGACCAGAAGTCCATCGAATTGATCGGCAAGCGCCACCGGCCGCAGGCTAGCCGCACGGGAGGCGATACGGTCCTGCCGGTGAGTCTGAACGGACAGGTTGTGGTCGCCACCGACGTGACCCGGCGTTACGGCGTGGGTGACGCGGCGGTCAACGCGCTGGCCGGGATCAGCACCGCCTTTGAGCGCGATCGCTTCACGGCGATCATGGGGCCCTCGGGCTCGGGCAAGTCGACCCTGATGCACATCCTCGCCGGCCTCGACAAGCCGACGAGCGGAACGGTCGAGCTCGACGGCGTCGAGATCACCGCCCTCGACGACGGCGAGCTGACCAAGCTGCGCCGCGACAAGCTCGGCTTCGTCTTCCAGTTCTTCAACCTGCTGCCGGTCCTGACCGCCGAGGAGAACCTGGTGCTGCCGCTCTCGATCGCCGGTCGCAAGCCCGACCAGGCCTGGGTCGACCAGCTGGTCCGCACCGTCAACCTCGAGGACCGGCGCACGCACCGCCCCTCGGAGCTGTCCGGCGGCCAGCAGCAGCGCGTCGCCGTCGCCCGCGCCCTCGTCTCCAAACCGGCGGTGGTCTTCGCCGACGAGCCGACCGGCAACCTCGATTCGAAATCGAGCGCTGGCGTGCTCGACCTGCTGCGCCAGGCCGTCGACGAGTTCGGCCAGACGGTGATCATGGTGACCCACGACCCGGCCGCCGCCGCCCATGCCGACCGGCTGATCACGCTCCGCGACGGCGAGCTCGTCCACGACGCCTCTCCGGGCTCCGCCGACGAAGTGATCGAGCTGATGAAGCAGATTGACTAGCCTCGCCCTCAAGAGCCTCTGGGCTCGCAAGGTCCGGGCGATGACGACCGCCTTCGCGGTCGTCATCGGCGTTGCCTTCATCGCCGGTAGCTACATCCTCAGCGACACGATCTTCGCCGCCTTCGACGAAATCTTCAGCGAGTCGCTGAGTGGGACCAGCGTCGTCATCACCGCCAAGAACCCGGTCGAACAGGACAACGGCGAAGTGCCGACGATCAGCGCCTCGCTGCTGCAGCAGGTGCAGAAGACGCCGGGGGTCAAGCTCGCCGCCGGGGCAATCTTCACCCCCGGCGGCTTCTTTGACTCCAAGGGCGAAAAGATCGGCTCCAAATTCGCCCCCAAGTTCATCTCGTCGACGCTGCCGGGAAAGTTGGAGGCGCTCAAGTACATCGAGGGCCACCGTCCGCGCGGTCCGACCGAAGCCTCGATCGACAAAGCGGCCGCAGAAGCCTCCCACCTCGAACTCGGCGAAGACATCGAGCTGATCGGCCAGGGAAGTGCGAAGAAGTTCCAGCTGGTCGGCTTCACCCAGCTCGGCAGCGCCTCGTTCGGCGGCACCAGCATCGCCCAGGTGACGCTGCCGGTCGCCCAGGCCCTGACCCACAAGGTCGGGCGCTTCGATCAGATCTCGGTCGCCGCCGTGGACGGGGTCTCGCCGGCGCTGCTGAAACGCCGGATCGCCGCCGAGATGCCAAGCGGGGTCCGGGTCGAGACCGGCACCGAAAGCGCCGACCGCGCCTCCGAAGAAATTCGCGACAACCTCAGCTTCCTCCAGACCTTTCTCCTCGTATTCGGCTTCATCGCCGTCTTCGTCGGCTCGTTCCTGATCTTCAACACCTTCTCGATCACCGTCGCGCAGCGGGTGACCGAGTTCGGGATGCTGCGCACGCTCGGGGCCTCGCGCCGCCAGATCCTCTCCACGGTTCTGAGCGAAGCCGTGGCGATCGGCCTGTTCGGGGCGCTGGTCGGCATCGCCGGCGGCTTCCTGATCGCGCTGCTGCTCAATGCCTTGCTCGAAGCCTTCGGCGTCGACCTGCCGACCACCAGCCTGGTGATGGAGTCGCGCACGATCGTCGTCTCGCTTCTGGTCGGAGTCGTCGTCACCTTCGTCTCCTCGCTGATCCCGGCGCTGCGATCGACCCGGGTGCCGCCGATCGCCGCCCTCAATGCCTTCGTGCCGACGCCGAGCCGCCGACGCCGGCTGATCTACGCCGGCTTCTCGATCCTGCTCGGCGTCGCCGGCCTCGCGATGGCGGTCGCGGGTCTGGTCGGGGGCGGTGGCGCCGGCACCAGGGCAGGCCTGATCGGGGCCGGCGCGCTCGTCTCGGTCATCGCGGTCTCCCTCTTCAGCCCGCGCTTGGTGCCGCCGCTGGCGACCGTGGCCGGCTGGCCGCTGGAGCGCCTGCGGCGACTCACCGGCCGCCTCGCCCGAGAGAACGCCCAGCGAAACCCCAGCCGCACCGCGGTCACCGCGGCGGCGCTGATGATCGGCCTGGCGCTGGTCACCTTCGTCACCGTCTTCGCCGCCGGGCTGAAGAGCTCGGTCGCCACCGTGGTCGACGAAAACTTCGCCGGTGGGCTGGTGATCCAGAACAGCGACGGCTTCTCGCCGATCCCGAACGGCACCGCGACCGCCGCTCGCAAGGTCCCCGGCGTCGAATCGGTGGCGACGATCCGCTCGGCACAGGCGAAGGTGGTCGGCAGCGGTGCCGGCGCTCGGGTTACGGCACCGACGCCCAACATCGGCGAATCGCTGAACATCGAATGGAAGCAGGGCGGCCCGGAGGCGCTGCGCGGCCTCGGCGATGGCCAGGCGATCCTCTCGGATTCCTTTGCCTCCTCCAACGGCCTCGAAGCCGGTGACAGCTTCCGCCTGCTCACCCAGACGAGCAAACGGCCGAGCTTCGAGGTCACCGGCGTCTTCGACTCGAAGCTCAACGTGCTCGGCAGCGTTCTCATCACCCAGCCGGTCCTCGCCCGGGACTTCTCCCAAACCCAGGACACGATCGACTTCGTCACGACCGAATCCGGGGCGGACGCCGCGACGGTCCAGGCGATCCTGACGAAAGGGGTGGAAGTCGCCTTCCCCACCGCCGAAGTGCTGAACCAGGAAGAACTGAAGGAGAGCCGCGAAGAACAGGTCAACACGCTCGTCAACCTCTTCTACGCTCTGCTGGCTCTGGCGATCGTGATCTCGCTGTTCGGGATCGCCAACACGCTGGCGCTCTCGATCCACGAACGCACCCGCGAGCTGGGGATGCTGAGAGCGATCGGGATGTCGCGCCGCCAGGTGCGGACGATGATCCGCTACGAGGCGGTGATCACGGCCCTGATCGGCGCGATCCTCGGCATGATCCTCGGCGTCGTCTTCGCCGCCCTGATCGCGCAACCGCTGAAGGACGAAGGCTTCACCCTCTCCTATCCGATCGTGTCGCTGGTGGCGCTGCTGGTCCTCGCCGGCCTCGCCGGCGTCCTCGCCGCGATCCTGCCGGCGCGCCGGGCATCGCGGCTGGATGTGCTCGAATCGCTCCAGTACGAGTAGCGGCGTACGCTGGCAGCCATGCAGCGGCGCGCGATCCCCCTCGGACTCAGCGCCGAGCCGCCTTCCGGCTGGCTCGGCCTGGTCGCGGCGCTGGCCGTGGTGGCCGCGGCGACGCTGCTGATCTACCCGCTGAAGGAAGTCACTCCCGCGGTCTCGCTCGGCGTCGTCTACATCCCCGGCGTGCTGGCGATCTCGACCGTCTGGGGCCTTCGGCTCGGCCTGCTGACCGCCCTGCTCAGCGCTGTCGCCTTCAACTGGTTCCACCTGGCGCCGATCGGGGCGTTCGACATCGCCGCCGACCACGATCTGGTCGCCCTTGTGGTCTTCGGGATCGTCGCGATCGTCAGCGGCACCCTGGCCGAGCTGGCGCGTGCTCGGGCCGCCGAGTCCGAGCGGCGACGCGAGGAGGCCGACCGGGCGCTGGCGGAGCTGGCGGAGCTCGAGCTCGAGCGCGAACGGATGCAGGCCGAGGCGATCGAGGCCGAGGCGCTGCGCCGCTCCGACGAGCTGAAGACCTCGCTGCTGCGCTCGGTCTCCCACGACCTGCGCACGCCGCTGACCTCGATCATCGCCGCCGGCGCTGCCCTCGACTCCCCCAGCGCCACCGCGGCCGAGCGCCGCGAGCTGAGCGAGGCGGTGGTCGAGCAGGGGCAGCGGCTCTCGCGGCTGGTCGAGAACCTGCTCGACGTCTCGCGGCTGGAGAGCGGCAAGGCCGAGCCGCGCCGCGAGCCGGTCGATCTCCCCGGCTTGCTGGAGGCGGCGCGGCACTCGATCGGGGCCAGTGGCGGGGTCGTGCGGCTCGCGCTCGACCCCGACCTGCCGGCGCTCAGCGCCGATCCCACCCAGCTCGAGCGCGCCTTCGCCAACCTGCTCGACAACGCCGTCGTCCACGGCGAGGGCCAGCCGGTTCTGGTTCGCTCGCGCCTGGTCGGGCCGCGCCTGGTGGTCCGGGTCGTCGACCGCGGGCCGGGCATCCCCGAGGGCGAGCGCGAGCGCATCTTCGAGCCCTTCTACCGGACCGGCGCCGGCGCTGGCGCTGGCAACGGCTCCGGCCTCGGCCTGGCGATCGCGCGCGGGTTCATCGAGGCCAACGGCGGCGAGGTCGAGGTCGAGTCGCTGCCTGGCCAGGGCAGCAGCTTCGTCGTCAGCTTCGACGCTCCCGGGGGGAACGACGGTTGAGCGAGCAGCCGCGCATCCTCGTCTGCGACGACGAGCCGCAGATCCTGCGGGCGCTGAAGGTGATCCTGCGCGACGCCGGCTACGAGGCCGTGACCGCGAGCACGGGGGAGGAGGCGCTCGACCGCGCCGCGGTCAAACCGCCGGAGGCGGCGATCCTCGACCTGATGCTGCCCGACATCGACGGCGTCGAGTTGACCCGGCGCCTGCGTGAGTGGAGCGAGATGCCGATCCTCGTCCTCTCCGCCGTCGGCGAGGAGGACCGCAAGGTCGAGGCGCTGGCGGCGGGCGCCGACGACTACGTGACCAAGCCCTTCGGCCCGCGCGAGCTGATCGCCCGCCTGGAGGCGGCGCTGCGGCGCGCCCAGCCGGAGGGAGCCGAGCCGTCGATCGTCGCCGAGGGGATCGAGATCGACCTCGCCGGCCGCACCGTCCGCCGCGACGGCGAGCCCGTCCACCTCACCCCGACCGAGTTCGGGTTGCTGCGGGCGCTGGCCCGCAACCGCGGCCGGCTGATGACCCACCGCGCCCTCCTGGTCGAGGTCTGGGGGGTCGAGTACGAAGACGACTTCCAGGTCCTCCGCGCCCACGTCGCCAACCTTCGCCGCAAGATCGAGCCCCCCGACGGACCCAAGTACGTGCTCACGGACCCCGGCGTCGGCTACCGCTTCGCCGCCTGATCGAGGTCGCACCTGTTGCCGGATACCGGCATGAAATGCGACCTCGGGCGGGCCTTCACAAGATCTGTATATCGAGTGCCCCATTCTTCATGCGCCCTTGATGCGACCGGATCGATGATGGCTCGGCGTTGCTCTCTTTGGCAGACATCTTCCCCGGTGGTGGCGGTCCTCTCGCCGACGTCTTCGCGATAGCGATCGCCGTCGGCATCTTCGCCCTCCTCTACTGGGCGATCGACTTGATCGACCGGATATGACCCTGACGATCGCCACTCTGACCGGCGCGGATGTCTTCGGTCTGATCGTCTCGGCGCTGGTCTGCGTCTACCTGATCTACGCCCTGCTGCGGGGAGAGAAGCTCTAAATGCTCCAGGGCTGGATCCAGATCGCGGTCTTCGTTGCCGTCCTGATCGCACTGATCAAACCGGTCGGCACCTACATGGCGCGCGTCTTCACCAACCAGCGCGTCTTCCTGAGTCCCGTCGTCGGGCCAATCGAGCGTCTCACCTATAAGGCGTTGCGCGTGCGGCCCGACGAGGGCCAGG
>JADGPJ010000003.1 GCA_017882505.1 Solirubrobacterales bacterium
ACCCCCTCGTCGATCGCCGCGATCGAGGTCCAGCGCCCCTCGCCCGAGTCCGAGACGCGGCCGGCGAAGTCGGAGAGGTCGGGCGATTCCTGCATCGCCGCCGCGGTCAGGTCGAGCAGCCAGGAACCGACGACGCTGCCGCGGCGCCAGACCTCGGTGACCTCCGGCAGGTCGAGGTCGTACTGGTAGTACTCGGGGTGATCCAGCGGCGCCGTCTCGGCGTCCGCCTCGCGGCTGACTTTGCCGGCGTTGGCGTTCTTGAGGATGTTCAGACCCTCGGCGTAGGCGGCCATCATCCCGTACTCGATTCCGTTGTGGACCATCTTCACGAAGTGGCCGGCGCCGTTGGGGCCGCAGTGGAGGTAGCCGTTCTCGGAGGGCGAGGGATCGCCGGAGCGGCCCGGGGTGCGCTCGGCAGAGTCGACGCCCGGAGCCAGCGAGGCGAAGATCGGGTCGAGCCGCTCGACGGCGCGATCGGGGCCGCCGATCATCAGGCAGTAGCCACGCTCGAGGCCGAAGACGCCGCCGCTGGTGCCGCAGTCGACGTAGTCGATCCCCTTCTGGCCGACCTTGGCGGCGCGACGAATGTCGTCGCGGTAGTAGGAGTTGCCGCCGTCGATGATCGCGTCGCCGGACTCGAGCACCTCGGCGACGCCCTCGACGGTCTTCTCGGTGATCTCGCCGGCCGGAACCATCACCCAGACCGAGCGCGGGGCCGGCATCGCCGAGGCCAGGTCCTGCAGCGAAGAGGCTCCTTCGGCTCCCTCGCCGACCAGTTCGGCGATCGCCTCCGGGTTGACGTCGTAGACGACGCACTTGTGGCCGTCCCGCATCAGGCGGCGAGCCATGTTGGCTCCCATGCGACCGAGGCCGACGATTCCGAGTTCCATCAAAACCTCCGCGGTGAGCGCTGCAGGGAAGGGTGGGCGCAATCCTAGGCGCTCGACCGAGATTGCAGTTGACCCCGCCATGCCGGGCTAAATGCAATCTCGCGCTCGCCGGGAGGCGAAAGGGATAGCCTGCGCGGCGAATGAGCAAGGGCGCTCCGAAACACGACGCCGCCGCCGCCGACGTGCTGGCGATCTTCGGCATCAGCGGCGACCTGGCGAAGAAAATGACCTTCCGGGCGCTCTACCGGCTCGAGGCCGCCGGCAAGCTCGAGTGCCCGATCGTCGGCGTCGCGATCGACGACTGGGACGACGAGAGGCTGCGCCGGCACGCCCGCGAGTCGATCGCCGGCTCGGTCGGCGACCCCGACGAGGACGTCTTCAGCCGGCTCGCCGCCCGCCTCTCCTACGTCCAGGGCGACTACACCGACGCCGACACCTTCAAACGGGTCGGGGTGGCGCTCGGCGGCGCCGAGCACCCGGTCTTCTACCTGGAGATACCCCCTTTCCTCTTCTCGACCGTGGTCGGCGGGCTCGGTCAGGCCGGCCTGACCGAGAACGCGCACGTGGTGATCGAGAAGCCCTTCGGTCACGACCTCGAATCGGCCCGGGCGCTCAACGCCGAACTCTGCGTGGTGCTCGAGGAGGAGCAGATCCTGCGGATCGACCACTACCTCGGCAAGGAGCCGGTGATGGACATCACCTACCTGCGCTTCGTCAACTCGATCCTGGAGCCGGTCTGGAACCGGGAGCACGTCAGCCACGTGCAGATGACGATCGCCGAGGACTTCGGCGTCGACGACCGCGGCCGCTTCTACGACGCGGTCGGGGCGATGCGCGACGTGATCCAGAACCACGCCCTGCAGGTGCTCGGCCTGGTCGCGATGGAGCCGCCGACCGGCAACCACCACGACTCGATCCGCGACAAGAAGCTGGAGCTGTTCAAGGCGATGCGCGCCGCCGACCCCAAGCGCTACGTGCGCGGCCAGTACGAGGGCTTCCTCGACGTCAAGGACGTGGCGCCGGGCTCGACCACCGAGACCTTCGCCGCGGTCGAGCTGGAGATCGACAACTGGCGCTGGAGCGGCGTCCCCTTCTTCATCCGCGCCGGCAAGTGCATGCCGTCGAAGTCGAGCGAGGTGACCGCGGTCTTCCGGCGGCCGCCGCAGCTGGGCATCGGACACGGCAAGACGCCGGAGCCGAACAAGATGACCTTCCGGATCGAGCCGGTACCGGGGTCGCGGATGCGGATGTACGCGAAGAAGGCCGGCGAGGAGGCATTCGAGCCGGCTGACCTCGAGGTGCTGTTCGAGAAAGTCCCGGGCGAGGACCCCGAGCCCTACGAGCGCCTGCTCGGCGACGCGATCGCCGGCCGCCACCCCCTCTTCACCCGCCAGGACGCCGTCGAAGAGACCTGGCGCGTGGTGCAGCCGCTGCTCGACGAACCGGGCCCGGTCCTCCCCTACGCGCCCGACACCTGGGGGCCGAAGGAGGCCAACGACCTGACCCGCGGCATAGCCCAGTGGTCGGAGCCCTGGCTGCCCTGACGGCGACGGGCCGAATTACCTCCAAATAGGGTATTTCAGGCCAATCAACACGGAATGCCTAGCGTCTTGCTAGGTTTTGGGCGGCCTAATTAGGGCCGCCTAACATGATCCCCACCTTCGTCATCACCTTGAGAGAGGGCGTCGAGGCCGCCCTCATCGTCGGCATCATCGCCGCCTTCCTGGCCAAGGAGGGCCGCCGCGATGCGATTCGGCAGATGTGGCTCGGCGTGGCGATCGCGATCGGCCTCTGCGTCGGCGTCGCCGTGATCCTCGAAATCGTCGGCCAGGACCTGCCGCAGAAACAGCAGGAGGGGCTGGAGACGGTGATCAGTCTGATCGCGGTCTCGGCGGTCACCTACATGATCGTCTGGATGCGCCGCAACGCTCGCGGCATCAAGGCGACGCTCGAGGGCGAGGCGGCCTCGGCGCTGGCGGCCGGCTCGACGATGGCGCTCGTCGCGATGGCCTTCCTCGCGGTCCTGCGCGAGGGCCTCGAGACCTCGGTCTTCCTCCTCGCCGCCTTCCAGCACTCGACCGACGCCACCGCCGCCAGCTCGGGGGCGGTGCTGGGACTGGTCGCGGCGATCGCGATCGGCCTCGGCCTCTACCGCGGCGGCGTCCGGATCAACCTCTCGCGCTTCTTCCGCTTCACCGGCCTGGTGCTCGTCTTCGTCGCCGCCGGGTTGATCGCGACCGCCGCCCACACCGCGCACGAGGCGGGCTGGATCAACGGGCTCCAGGGCCAGGCGATCGACCTCTCCTGGCTGGTCCAGCCGGGGACGATCTCCGGCTCGCTGCTGACCGGGATGCTGGGGCTGCAACCGAGCCCGACCGTGATCGAGGCGCTCGTCTACGTCCTCTACGCGTTGCCGATGGCGCTCTACGTTCTCTGGCCGGACCGCTTCCGCCGCGTTCGCGGCAGCCGGGTCACGAGCCGCCGCCAGGGCGCCCCGGCTGGCACCCCTGCGCTGAGTTCCTCTCCCGACCTTCGATGACCCCAATCAGCCGCCGCCGCCTGCTGGCGTCCGCCGGCATCGGCGCCGCGGGGATCGGCCTCGGCGCCGGCGGCTATCTGGTCGGCCAGGGCACGGCGGAGGCCGGCGGCGAAGGCACCGGCAGCGTTCCCTTCTACGGCGAGCACCAGGCCGGCATCGACACCCCCGCCCAGGATCGGCTCCATTTCGCCTCCTTCGACCTGCTGACCGACAACCGCGCCGAGCTGCGCGAACTGATGCGCGAGTGGTCGCGAGCGGCAGCGGATATGACCGCCGGCGAGTTGATCGGCGACGTCAACGAGATGCAGCTGGCGCCGCCCGACGACACCGGCGAGACCGTCGGCCTGCTCCCCTCGAGCCTCACCGTCACCTTCGGCTTCGGTCCGAGCCTGTTCGAGCGGCGCGGGCTCGGGCTCGCGGCCAAGCGCCCGGCGGCGTTGCGCCAGATCCCACCGCTCTGACGACCCCCAGGTCGTCTTCCACGCCGTCCGCAACCTGGCCCGGATCGGCCGCGGCACGGTGGCGATGCGCTGGTCCCAGCTCGACTTCGGGCGCACCGCGAGCACCAGCCGCGGCCAGGACACGCCGCGCAACCTGATGGGGATGAAGGACGGCACCGCCAACATCCGCGCCGAGGACACCGACGCGATGAGCCGCTTCGTCTGGGTCGGCGGCGAGGGCCCGGCCTGGATGCGCGGTGGCAGCTACCTGGTCACGCGCCGGATCCGGATGCTGCTCGAGGTCTGGGACCGCTCCTCGCTGGAAGACCAGGAGCGGACGATCGGCCGCCACAAGTACAGCGGCGCGCCGCTCGGCGCTCACCCCGAGTTCGACCCGCTCGACCTCGACGCCGGGAAGGACGGCCAGCCGGCGATCCCGGTCGACGCCCACGTGCGGCTCGCCTCGGCCCAGGTCAACGACGGCGAGCGGATCCTGCGCCGCGGCTACTCCTTCACCGACGGCGTCGACGAGCGGCTCGGCGAGCTCGAAGCCGGTCTCTTCTTCATCTGCTTCCAGCGCGACCCCGAGAGGCAGTTCGTCGCGATCCAGCGCCGGCTCGGCTCCTCCGACGCCCTCAACGAGTACATCAAGCACGTCGGCAGCGCCGTCTTCGCGGTCCCACCCGGCGCCCCGCCGGGCGGCTACGTCGGCCAGACGCTGCTCGGCTGAGCCCCACAGCGCTTAATCCGACTTCTCTTGTCGGTCTTTGTTAGGGTGCCCTAACTCTCGTCCCGACACACCCAGCATGGAGCCTCGCCCAGATGAATCGAATCCCCGTCCGCGCGGCACTCACCGCCGGCGTCGCCGGCCTCCTCGCCGTCTTCGCGACCGCCTGTGGCTCCAGCGACGAGGCGCCGGCCGGCGCCGCCAAGATGAGCATCAAGCTGACCGACGCCGGCTGCGATCCCCACGACGCCAAGGCGCCGGCGGGACCGATCAACTTCGAAATCGAAAACGACGGCAGCTCCAAGGTGACCGAGATGGAGGTGCTCGACGGGGAAACGATCCTCGGCGAGAAGGAGAACCTGACCGAAGGCCTCAGCGGCAGCTTCTCGCTGACCCTCGAGAAGGGCGAGTACACCCTCCGCTGCAACGGCGGCTCCGCCGAAGACGGCACGCTGACGGTCAGCGGCGAGCTCGAGTCGGGCAACAGCCCCGGGGTCGGAAAGGCGATCGCGCGCTACCGCGAATACCTCGAGCAGAACACAGCCGAGCTGGTCGCGACGACGAAGCCGTTCGTCGCCGCCGTCGTCGCCGGCAACGTCGCCGAGGCGAAATCGCTGTACGCGGCGGCGCGGATCCCCTACGAGCGGATCGAGCCGGTGGCCGAGTCCTTCGGCGACCTCGACCCCCGCATCGACGCCCGCGCCAACGACGTCCCGGCGAGCGAATTCGAGGGCTTCCACCGGATCGAGAAGGCGCTCTGGACCGGAGGCACCGCCAAGGGCATGGCTCCCGTCGCCAAGCGGCTGCAGGCCGACGTCGAAGAACTGCAGGCCAAGGTGAAGACGGTCGAGCTGCAGGCGGTCCAGATCGCCAACGGCGCCAACGAGCTCCTCGGCGAGGTCTCCGCCTCGAAGATCACCGGCGAGGAGGAGCGCTACTCCCACATCGACCTGGTCGACTTCGAGGCCAACGTCGAAGGGGCCGAAGCGGCCTTCGACGCGGTCGAGCCGCTGCTCAGCGCCGGCGACCCGAAGCTGGCGAAGGAAATCGAAGCCGACTTCGGGAAGGTCTACGCGACGCTGAAGCCCTACCGCCGCGACAACGGGTTCGTCTCCTATACGGAGCTGACGGCGGCGGACACGCGCAAGCTGGCCCAGTCGATCGACGCCCTCGCCGAGAAGCTGAGCGAGGTGCCGGCGGCGATTGTCACGGGGGAACAGAGCTAGAGGCTCAGACGGGGAGCTCTGGCCGGGCGGGGCCTGGCGAGGGAGGAGGGGCCTGCGGGCGGGCCAAACTGGGTCCGTTCTCGGCCCCTCCTCCCTCGCCACCCACCCGGTCAGCGGCTTCCGGCCGAGGGTTGAGCCGTGCCGTGGGTGGGTCCGAGCCGCCGGCTGGCGGTGCTGCTGCCGAATTTCGGTCGGCGGAAAGTCCAGGATCGGGGGGCATGGCCCATCCGCTGAGTTGCTTAAGGTCGGTGGGTGAACTTGCTGACTGGAGAACGGGCGGACGAGCTTCTCGGGGAGCTTGGATATGAGCATTGGCGGCCGGGGCAGAAGGAGGCGGTGGAAGCTGCGCTGGAAGGCCGCGACTCGCTGATCGTGATGCCGACCGGCGGCGGCAAGAGCCTCTGCTACCAGCTGCCCGGGCTCGCCTCCGAGGACCTGACGATCGTCGTCAGCCCGCTGATCGCCCTGATGCGGGACCAGTGGCTGCGGCTGACGGCGGCGGGGAAGCCGGTGACGATGATCTCCTCGGGGATGGACGAAGGGGCCGCCTGGGCCGCGCTCGAGGAGGTCCGCAGCGGCGAGGCGCGGATCGTCTACTGCGCGCCGGAGCGGTTCGGCTCCAACGTCTTCCTCGAAGCCCTGGCACAGCGGCGGATCGACCTGATCGCCGTCGACGAGGCCCACTGCGTCTCCGAGTGGGGCCACGACTTCCGCCCCGACTACCTGCGGCTGCCGCAGATCGCCGATCGCCTCGGGCGACCGACGGTGATGGCCTGCACGGCGACCGCGACCAAGCCGGTCGCGGCCGAGATCGCCCACCGCTTCGGGATGCGCGACCCGCTCCAGGTGCGCTCGGGCTTCGACCGGCCCAACCTCTCCTTCGACGTCGTCCCGCTCGAGGGGACGGGCTCGAAGGCGCGCCGCCAGGCCGTGCTGGAGGCCGGGCTCGGCGACCCCGGGAGCCGGCCGGCGATCGTCTACTGCGGCACCCGCAAGGACACCGACGAGGTCGCCGCGACGCTGCGCGAGGCCGGCTTCGGCGCTCAGCCGTACCACGCCGGGATGGAAGCCGAGCAGCGCTCGGCGGTCCAGCAGCGCTTCATGAGCGGCGAGACCGAGGTCATCGTCGCCACCAACGCCTTCGGGATGGGGGTCGACAAGGCCGACGTGCGCTCGGTCTGGCACATGACGATCCCGACCAGCGTCGAGGCCTACTACCAGGAGGCGGGACGAGCCGGGCGCGACGGGCTGCCGTCGCGGGCGGTGCTGCTGGCGATGAAGGCCGACCTCGGCCGCCTCGTCCGCTTCAACGAGCAGCGCGCCGGCGACCCCGAGATGGCGATCGCCCACGAGCGCGGCTGGCGCGCCTACCGGGCGATCAAGGAGTTCATCTACTCCGAACGCTGCCGCCGCCGCTCGCTGCTCGACCACTTCGGCGACCGCGCCGCCGGGGCGCCGCTGGAGCGCTGCTGCGACGTCTGCGACGCGCAGGCTTGGCTTCCGGACCCGGAGACGATCGCGATCCGCCGTCCGAAGCGGGCCGGCTCGGCCGCGCCGGCGCCCGACCTCTCCGCCGGCGACGCGCCGCTGTTCGAAGCGCTGAAAGCCTGGCGTCTGCGCGCCGCCGCCGGCAAGCCCGCCTACACCGTCGCCAACAACCGCACCCTCGCCGCGATCGCGGCGCTCCGGCCCGGCGACCCCGGCGCGCTGATCGAAGTCAGCGGCGTCGGCCCGAGCTTCATCTCCAAGTTCGCGCCCGAGGTGCTGGCGATCGTCGCCGAGCACCCTGCCGCACTGGCGCCCGCCGCCTGAGCCGAGCCATCGGCCGGCGCCTCCCGGGCGCGGCGAGGGGCCTTCACAGATCGGTCACGGCTTGGCCACCAATCGGCCACATCTGGGGAAGACGGCGGCTCTAGCTTCGGGCGGCACCTACTGAAAGGACCCGAAGATGAGACGTGCCCTTGCCACTGCCGCGGTGCTCGTTCTGGCCGCGCTGACCTCGGTCTCCGTCGCCACCGCGCACGATGGCCATTCCAACGACAACCATCACGGCTTCAACGACCAGCGCGGCCACTCCGAGGAGCGCTCAAACCGTCCCGTCACCTACGCCGTGATCGGCGATACCCCCTATGGCCAGCCGCAGATCGAGAACTTTCCCAACGACGTGGCCGAGATCAACGCCGACCGGCAGGTCAGCCTGGTCCTGCACCTGGGCGACATCAAGAACGGCTCGAGCGAATGCTCGACCAGTTACTTCGAACAGATCCGCGCCGACTTCAACCTCTTCGCGGACCCGTTCGTCTACACGCCCGGCGACAACGAGTGGACCGACTGCCACCGCGCCAACAACGGTGCCTACTGGCCGGCTGGCCCGGTCCTCAACGGCGACGTCCGTCCGGCCCGCCTCGAAGAGATCCACCGGATCTTCTTCGACCATCCCGGCTGGACCCTGGGTCAGCAGCCGCGGCGTGTCGAGACGCAGGGAGGTCGCTACGTCGAAAACGTGCTCTGGAACGAGTCGAACGTCGAGTTCGGTGACCTCAACGTCCCCGGCTCCAACAACGACTGGCTTCCCTGGTTCGGCCAGCCGCAGACCAGCTCCCAGATCGACGAGGTCACCAGCCGCACCGAAGCCGACCTGGCCTGGATGGCCCGGATCTTCGACCGCGCTCGCGACGAGCACGCTAAAGCGGTGGCGATCGGCATCCAGGCCGACATGTGGGACCCGGCGATCGAGGGCGACCCGATCCAGTACGACCATTTCCAGCCGATCGTGCAGGCGCTCGCGCGCGAAGCGCTGCGCTTCGGCGGGCCGGTGCTGCTGATGAACGGCGACTCCCACAAGTTCGTCGACGATCATCCCCTCGCCGACCCGAGCCGGCCGCAGAACAAGAGCATCTACGGCATCACCCAGGACGTCCCCAACCTGCGGCGGATCACCGTCAACGGCAGCACCACCCCCTGTCACGAGTGGCTGAAGCTGACCGTCGACCCCCGCACCTCCGCGGTGTTCAGCTACGTCCGCGAGCAGTTCGCCAGACAGCCGGGCTTCGACCCCACGGTCTGCCCCTCGAAATAGGAACCGGCCACCGCCCGGTGCGCCCAGCGGCGCACCGGGCGGTGCGCTCGGTCCCTCGACCCGCCGCGCGGCGCTAGCGGGGCTTGCGCTGGAGCGTCGGCAGGCTGACGCTGAGGTCCGAGCTGCGGACCGTGAAGGGGACGGTGCCCGACTGGTAGTAGGGGGCATCGCGGCCGAGCAGCTCGAGCTGGACCGTGTGGCCCTTGGCGAAGCGGTAGCCGTTGCCGTGCAGCTGGAATTCGATTTCGCCGCTCTGGCCGTTTTCGAGCGCGTAGACGCCGCGGCTGACGAGCAGCTGGGTGCCTTCGGGGGAGATGTCCCAGAGGCGGGCGTCGATCTGGCCGTACTGGCCGGTGCTGCCGATCTTGGCCTTGACCGTCGGCAGGCCCAGCATCGTGAAGCCGCCGCTGACCGTCCGCGAGTAGGTGGCGACGTTGGGCTCGGCGGTGACCGGGATCGTCTTGCAGGCTTCGGTCGTGCCGAAGACCGGATCGTAGGTTTTGGCGACGGTCGGGTCGCCGCCGGCCGAGGTGAATTCCTGACCGGCGCTGGAGCCGAAGCTGAAGCTGCCGGGGTGCAGCGCCTTCCAGCCCTTGCTCTTGTAGGGACCGCCGTCGGGGGCGATTATCGGGCAGGTCTGGGTGAAGGCGGTGACCGATCCCGGCGCCGGTCCCTTCTTCTTCGCGCCGAGCAGATACGCGGCGAAGAACTTGGCCGCCTGGTTGTTGAAGTAGTGGTTGGTGGCGGCCTTGTTGGAGCCGCGACTATGGCCGAGGTCGCCGAACTGGAGGCTGACCGGCGCCTTCTTGTCGAGCGAGCGCAGATAGTCGTAGACGCGGAGGCCCTGTTCGACCGGGAAGAGTTCGTCGGTCCAGCCGCTCTGGATCAGCAGCGGCGCCGGCGTCGAGGCGCCCTTGAGGAATCGCAGCGGATAGCCGCCGTTGTTGGCGTAGATCCCCTTCAGCGCGGTCTGCGCTTCGGCGTTGAAGGGCTGGCCCGCGTCGATGTAGGCCTTGTCCTGGGTGACGTTGGCTTCGCTGTCGGCGCAGGGCGTCGACGCCGGCGCGCCACCGCAGTAGTAGCCGTTGAGGACGCCGCTCAGGTAGAGGCCGTTGAGGAAGCTCGAAATAGGCACCCCGGGCGGTTCCAGGCTCTGCTGCGCCGGCGACACTTCGGTGTCGAGGAAGCGGCCGTTGGGAACCAGCGCCGAGACCAGGTCCGACCAGGGCCAGCGCGGGTAGGCGGCGGCGATCTTCATCTTCTTGCCGTCCGGGCTGCGCCAGGGGGCCAGCTTGCCGTTCGGCTTGCGGATCTTGTCGGCGAGGAAGGCCAGCTCCATGCTCTGGCCGCCGCCGTAGGAGATCCCGGTGACGCCGATGTCGCGCGGCTTGACCACCCCTTCGTCGGCCAGCAGACCGAGCAGGTACTGGGTGTCGCGGGCCTCGTAGCGGCTGTTGGCGAGGCGGATGTAACCGAGGCCGCAGGCCCCGCTGTGGTCGCCGTTGGTGCCGCCGCCGCAGGAGTTGCCGAAGCCGCGGGCGGTGTAGTTGACGACCGCGTAGCCACGGTGGGCGTAGAAGTTGTTGTTGTAGCGGTAGATCGTCGAGCCGTTGCCGGCTTCGTCGGGCGCCGGCCCCCCCGGCGAGGTGGTCTCGAAGTTCGTCTTGTTGCCGCCGAAGCCGTGCAGCATCACGATCGTCGGGAACGGGCCCTTGCCCGTTTCGGGGAGGGTGACGTCGACGTCGAGCGGGATCCCGTCGAAGGAGGGGACCCGGGAGGCGGAGTCGGCGGTGGGGCAGAAGCGGACGCCGTTCTCGGCGACGCAGGGATGGCCGAAAGGGGCCAGGGGCGCGGCGCTGGCCGAAGCGGCCGCGGCCAGAACGACGAGCGCAACCGCCGTTGCAGCCAGCCGAGATCTGAGCCCTCTCCTCACCACTTGCGAGCATACGCCTCTCTCGCCGTGTTGAAGAGGCCATGCCCTCGCCCGGTTGAAGAATTCACCGATGCCCAGCCTGACCAAACCCCGGGCCGCGATCGCGGCCGCCCTCGCCACCGCGCTGCTGGCCATGCTGGCGCTGGCCGCGCCCGCCGGCGCCGGCCTGCTCGAACCACCTGGCAGGAAGGTCTACTTCGGCGTCTCCGACACCGGCGACCCGGCCAGCTTCGGCGAGTTCAGCACCGCCGTCGCCCACCACCCGCCGGTGATCGAGTCCTTCCGCACCTGGGGCAGCGACTTCCACGGGTCGATCGGACGCTGGCAGACGGCGCGGGCCCGGCCGATGATCCACATCACCACCGCCGACAGCCACGACGGGCACGAGCTCCTCACCCCGCGGGCGATCGCGCAGGGCGCGGGCGACTCCTATCTGGCCCGGCTCAACCGCCTCTTCTGGTCGAAGAAGATGCGCGCCTACGTGAGGCCGCTCGGCGAGCCCAACCGCTGCCTCAACGTCTACGCGTCCTACGACTGCGCCGGCAACCTCCGCGACGCCGCCCACAGACCGCTCTGGTACAAGCTCGCCTTCCGGCGGATCTACGTGATCGTCCACGGCGGCGGCAAGCGAGCGACGATCAACCGGCGGCTGGCCGAAGCGGGCCTGCCGCCGCTGACGATCGCCATCCACGGCCTGCCTGCGGCGCCGGTGGCGATCGTCTGGAGCCCGCTGCCGGCCGGCTCGCCGACCGTGCCCCAGAACCGGCCCCGTTACTTCTACCCCGGCTCCCGCTGGGTCGACTGGGCCGGGACCGACTTCTACGCCTCCTATCCGGAATGGGGGGCGCTCACCGGCCTCTACCGCCGCTTCTCGGGCAAGCCCTTCGCGATCACCGAGTGGGGCGTGGAAGCCGGCGACGACCCGAACTTCGTCAGTCGCCTCTTCGCCTGGGTCAAGCGCCACCCGCGGTGCAAGATGCTCGTCTACTACCAGGACTTCGGATCGACCAGCAACTACCGAATCCAGGGCTACCCGGCGAGCCTCGAAGTGCTCAAGGACCGCCTTCACTCGCCGCTCTTCCCGTCCTTCGCCACGGCGTTCCCGCACCTGCCACCGCCCCCTCCGGGCGGGGTCGAACCGGGGCATTAGCAGCCGGCGGTCCTAGCCTCCGGTGCTCGGACCGTCGAGCAGGACCACGTTGTTGGCGTAGCCGGTGAAGTTGTGGACCAGCCGCCCCCAGGGCAGCGCCAGCGGTCGCGGAGCGCGGTAGCGGACCAGCGTCATCCGCCCCAGCGCCACCTCCTGGACCTGGCGGAACGACGGTGGCAGGGCCCGGTGCAGGCGCGGCGGCGGGCGGCCGCTGACGACGTCGACTTCGGCGACCGGGATCGGCCCATGGCGCCACTGCTTCCACTTGACCTCGTGCTCGCCGCGGCCGATGTAGAAGGCCAGCGGTTCGCCGCCCTGTTCCCAGACCACGATCGCCCGCGGACGGCCGCGGGGAGGCCCGATCTCGCTCGCCACGCTGCGCCAGTCTTCACGCTGGAGGGCGGGACGGAAGTCGGCGTAAACGCAAAAGGCGAGTGAGTAGAGGACCAGCGCGGCGCCGACCGCGATGCCGAGCCGGCCGGATCGCGGCGCCGCGATCCCCGCCGCGCCGACCATCGCCAGCGGGATCAGCGCCGGCAGCAGGTTGCGCGCGAGCACGAAGTCCTGGCCGGCGGCGGCGAGGAGGAGGGCCAGGAGGACGCTGCCGGCGCCGACCGCGAGGGCCAGGGCGGCGCCGCGCTTCTCCCTCTCGCCGCCCCGCCAGAGCAGCAGCGCGACGGCGGCGGCGAACAGCGCCATCGGGACCAGGGCGTGCTTGAGCAGCCCGGTTTCGCCGACGAAGAAGGCGATGCCCGCGTCGTGCAGCCGGACGGTGATGTGGAAGCTGGCGATCCAGTCGTTGTTCTTGCCCTGGGCCTGGTGGAGGGCGATCGGAGCCAGGGCCAGCCCGGCGAGGGCGATGCCGGCGAAGGCCAGGAGAACCCGGCGCAACGGCCGCGCCGCCACCAGCAGGCAGACCGCCTCGATCGCCAGCGGGAAGAAGGCGAAGTAGTGAGTGGCCAGCGCCAGCGCCGAGAACGCCGCCCACCAGCCGAGGTCGCGAGCCGAGCCGCTGCGCCTGGCGCGGAGGAAGAAGAGCAGCGCCGCGGTGCAGAGGAGGACCAGCAGCGCGTAGGCGCGCGCGTCCTGGGAGTACCAGACGAGGATCGGGCTGACGGCGACGATCGCGGCGATGACGAGCCCGACGCGGCGCCCGATCAGCTCCCGCCCGGCGAGATAGGCGATCGGGACGGTGGCCGTACCGATCAGCGCCGAGAGCGAGCGCAAGCCAAACTCGCGCACACCGAACAGATGCGACCAGAACCAGGCGAGGAGGTAGTAGAGAGGCGGGGTCGACTCGCTGGTCCAGACCCGGTGCATCGTCCCCGAGAGGCTGGAGACGAGGACCCGTCCGGCCGTCACCGCCTCGTCGTGGCGGTAGCTTTGCAGCCCCAGGGTCGGGAAGCGGATCGCTGCGGCGAGCCCGGTGAGACCGATCACCGACCACAGGAACCACCGGGTCCGGGTCGTGTTGGTGGTCTTGGAAGGCTCCATCCGCTCAGGGGACGGCGACGAAATGACTATCGGACGAAGCTACGCAAAGGTACTCGCAACCGTCGTCGCGGCGGTGTCCCTGCTTGCGGCGGCGCCGGCGAGCGCCGCTCTCCTGCGGCCCGAACCCGGCCAGGTCTTCTTCGGAGTCTCCGATACCGGGGTCAACTCCGAGTTCACCGAATTCTCCGAACTCGTCGGCAAGCACCCGCCGGTGATCGAGACCTTCCGCACCTGGGGCGCCGACCTGACCGGGTCGGTGAAACGCTGGCAGAAGGCCGAAGCCCGCCCGATCCTCCACATCACGACCGCCGACCCCAACGACGGCCACGAGCTGATCGACCCGCGGCAGATCGCCAACGGGTACGGCGACTCCTACCTGATCGCTCTCAACTACCTCTTCTGGTCGCAGGGGATGCGCGCCTACGTGAGGCCGCTCGGCGAGCCCAACCGCTGCCTCAACGTCTACGCGTCCTACGACTGCGCGGGCGCCCTGCGAGGCGCCCAGCACCGGCCCTACTGGTACAAGCAGGCCTTCCGGCGCATGTACATCCTCCTCCACGGCGGCGGCAAGCTGGCGAAGATCGACGCGCGGCTGCAGAAGGCGGGGCTCCCACCGCTGCGCGAAGAAGGGTCGCCGCTTCCGACCGGCCTGCCGAAGGCCCCGATCGCGGTCCTCTGGAGCCCGCTCCCGAGCGGCTCTCCGGAACTGCGCTGGAACCGTCCCGAACGCTTCTACCCCGGCCGTGCCTACACCGACTGGGCCGGGACCGACTTCTACTCCGACTACCCGAACTGGAAAGCCCTGACCCAGATGTACGACCGCTACCGGGGCCAACCCTTCGTCCTCACCGAGTGGGGAGTCACCGGCAGCGACGATCCGACCTTCGTCAAGCGCCTCTTCGTCTGGGTCAAGCGCCATCCTCAGACCAAGATGCTCGTCTACTACCAGGACTTCGGCAGCGTCAATCTCTTCCGGATCCAGAACTTCCCGGCCAGCCTCGACGTGATCCGACGCCGGATCGCCGGCCCCGAATTCCCCGACTTCGCCTTCGAACCCCCACGGCCCCCGCCGCCGGCTCCGCGCGGGGTGGGTAAGTAGCCACCGCGCTCGAGCACCTGCGGCGGCGGGCAACCGAGTCGCCGCACCTGGTCGCGCTGGCCGGGATCGTCCTGTTCGGGGCGATTCTGCGATTCGCCACCCTCGATCTCCAGAGCTACCGCTACGACGAGGCGGTCACGGTCGGTCGGGTCCTGCAGCCGAGCCTCTTCTCGACCATGTCAGCGGTCCCTCACAGCGAGTCGACGCCGCCCCTCTACTACCTCGTCGCCTGGTTCTGGTCGCGCCCGTTCGGCACCGGCGAAGTCTGGATGCGCTCGCTCTCGGCGCTGGCGGGAACGGCCTCGATCGCCGTCGTCTATCTCGGCGCGGTGGCCCTGCCGCTGCCGCGGCGGGCCGGCCTGATCGCGGCGGCGGCGGTCGCCGTCAGCCCGGTCCTGATCTGGTTCTCCCAGGACGCCCGGGCCTACGCCCTGGTCTTCCTGCTGACCGCGCTCTCCTTCCTCTTCTTCGCCCGCGCCCGCCGCGGCGTCGGCCGCCGCGACCTCGCCTGGTGGGCCGTGTTCTCGGCGCTGGCGATCGCGACCCACTACTTCGCCGGCTTCGTCATCGCCGGCGAGGCGGTCCTGCTGCTCCTCGGCCGCAACCGGCGCGGCGCTGTCATCGCGGTCCTCGCCGTCGCGGCGGCGACGGCGCTGCTGGCGCCAATCGCGCTGCAGCAGGCCGACCACGGCCACGCCGGCTGGATCGCCGAACAGCCGCTGGGCGAACGGATCGAACGAGCGGGGGCGAAGCTCGTCGGCAACGACAACGGCGACGAGCACGGCGCCCGCCAGCCGGGCCCGATCCCCCTCGGCGTCCCGGCCGCGCTCGCCGTGGCCGCTCTGGCGCTGCTGCTCTGGCGCGGCGACCCGGACGAGCGCCGCGGCGCCGGCATCGCCGCGATCGTCGGCGGCGGCGCCCTGGCGCTGCCGCTCGCGCTCGGGCTCCTCGGCGCCGACTACTTCGACGGGCGCAACGTGCTGACGGCATTCGTGCCTCTGATCGTGCTCCTCGGCGCCGGCTTCGGCGTCCGGCGGGCGGGCTGGGCGGGGCTGGGGCTGGCGGCCGCGTTCTGCCTCTGCTCGCTCGTCTTCACGCTCGAGATCGACCGCCTGCCGCGCCTGCAGCGGGAGGACCTGCGCAACGCCGCGGCCGAAGTCGGGCAGCTCGGCCCCGGTGTCGCGGTGGTGACGATCCGCTACGCCGTCAACCAGCCGCTGCGGTACTACCTCGGGGCTCAGTTCGCCGAAGGCGCTCTGCCGCCGCTGCGCGAGATCGACCTGGTCGGCTCCGGCCAGGCCGCCGAACGCAACGCCCGCCGGATCCTCCCCCCCGCCTTCCGCCAGGTCGAGTCGAAGCCCGTCTCCTACAACTTCACCCTGACCCGGTTCCGCTCGCCCCGCCCCGTGCGGGTGCCGCTGCGCCTGCTCGAGCGCGGCGCGCTCGTCGCCGGCGGAGGGCGCGCCTCCGTGCTGATCGCGCCTTCGCCCTCTCCTGGGGCGTGATCGGCTGCAGCGCGTTGATGCTCGAGTAGCCGACCAGGTAGATGCGGCGGCCGTCGGAGATCACCGGCGTGTAGGTACCGGTCTTGTAGTGGAAGACCCCGCGGCCGGTCCTCATGTCGTAGCCGTTGGTCGAGCCGTGGGTGAACTCGGCGACGTAGACGATGTTGCCGATCGCCGAGAGCGAGCCGACCACCTGTCCCCCGGCCGAGTGCGCCCAGCGGGTTTCGCCATTCTTCGCGTTGAGCGCGTAGATGTTGCCGTCGAAGGAGCCGACGTAGACGGTCGGTGGGGTCGTGGGGGTGCTGGCCACGGTCGGGCCGGAGTAGACGTAGCCGCCGGTCGAGTGGGTCCAGGCGAGGGTCCCGTCGGTCTGGTCGTAGCTGTACACGCGGCCGTCGTTGTTGCCGGCGTAGACGCGGCCGAAGGCCACGGCCGCGGTCGAGTAGAAGGCGCCTGAGGCGGCGAAGCCGGGCCCGAGCGAACCGGCCTGCCAGAGCAGCTTGCCATCGGAGGCCCTGACCGCGTTCATGTAGCCGCCGTAGTCGCCGACGTAGAGGACGCCGTGACGGAAGGCGGGGGCAGCCTTGATCGGGCCTCCCAGGCTCGTCGCCCAGCGCACGTTGCCGTTGCGGGTGCTGAGCGCGAAGAGCTGCCCGCTTTCGCAGCCGAAGTAGACGGTGTTCCCGAGCACCAGCGGCGAGGACTCCGCCCGCCCGGGCAGCGGCCGTTTCCACAGCACCCGGCCGGTCTTGGCGTCGAGCTTGATGATGTGGCCGGGGACCAGGTTGACGATGTAGAGGCGACCCTTGTGGTACGCCGGAGAGGAGGCGTTGAGGCGTCCGATCTGTCGTTCCCAGAGCACTTTGCCGGTGTCGGCGTCGAGCGCGAACGCGGTGCCGTCGTTGTTGACCGCGTAGAGGGTGCCGCGCGCGTAGACCGGCGGGAACTCGAGCAGCGGCTTCTCGGAGTAGTGCCAGAGCAGGCGAAACGGCGGCTTCACCCCCTTCGCCGGCAGGTAGCGCGTGCGCGCCGGGTTGAGCCCGAACATCGGCCAGTTGACGGTCCGCGCTCTCTTCGGCGGCGGCTTCGACTTTTCGGGCTTGAACGGGACCGCGGCGTTGTGGACGTCCGGCGGCCGCTTGAGCGCCTCGTAGGCGACGACGATGCCGGCGATCGCCAGGATCGTCGCGGCGATCAGTCCGACCGCGACCCGCCGGTGCTCCCGCCAGAGCCGCTTCGGGTGCACCAACTGCCCGACGGCGTCGCGGATCCGGCGGGCCTTGGGCCCGCCCTCAGCCATTCGCCGCGGCGCGCCGCTCGGACTCGGTGGAGATTCCCTTGACCAGCGACTGGATCGCCAGCTTGACGACGCCGACGACCGCGGTGCCGACGTAGGGCAGGGTCGAGGTGGTGCGGACCGCGTAGACCATCCTGGTGCCACTTCCCTTCGGAGTCAGCTCGACCGTGCCGACGTGGTCGCGCACCGGGGCGCCGGAGAGCAGCTTGTAGGAGAAGCGCGACGGCGGCTGGTAGGCGATCACCTCCTCCCGCAGCGGCGGTCCGACCGAACTCAGAACCCTGATCGCACCGACCCCGTTCGGCGCCGGGTCCCCCTCGCGCTCGAGCACCGACTTGCGCATCGGCGTGATCGCCGCGTAGCGCTCGTGCTCGGTGAGGACGTCGAAGACCGTCTGCGGCGGCGCCGCGACCTCGCGCTCGATCGTGAAGCTGGCCATCGGGAAAGGCTACGTCAACGCCCAGCGCTGCGGATCGGTGCCGGCGACGGCGACGACCTCGCCGGCGATCGCCATGTGGTCGAGCAGGGAGAGGACGATCTGCAGGACCCAGGCGCTGACCGGCCCGTCGAGGTTCTCCGGGCCGAGGAACTCGGCGACGATCTCGAAGGCGGTCCGCTCCTCCCCACCGAACGCGTCGCGGACTTTGCCGCTCAGCTCGCCGACCTGGCGGCGGGCCTCGGCGATCTTGTTCTCGGGGTCTCGGAAGGGACGGCCGTGACCGGCTAGGCAGAGGTCGACCTCGAGCGGCTCGACCTCGGTCAGGCTGGAGAGGAATTCGCCGACCGGGTCGGGGGTGTGCCCGTAGTCGAAGAAGAGAACCGTCCTCCCCAGCAGGTGGTCGCCGGAGATCATCAGCCTGTTCTCGGGCTGGTGCAGGACGACGTGCGAGGGCGCGTGGCCGGGAGTCTCGTGGACCTGCCAGATGCCCTGGTCGGTCTCCACCTCGACCCCGGGGAGGAGGTCGCGGTCGGGAACGCGAATCGCGTCGATCCCGGTCTCCTCGCCGCCGCTGCGGGACTCGCGGTAGCGCTCCAGCGCCGCCGCCGGGACGCCGCTCTGGCGGGCGACCTCGATCCGCTGCTCGAGGGCGGCGGCGGGGTCGTCGGCGAGCAGCCTGACGTGCTCCCAGGCCGGGTGCATCCACAGCTCGCAGCCGGCGGCTTCGGTGATCGAGGCGGCGAGCCCGTAGTGGTCGGTGTGGGAGTGGGTGCAGACGAGCAGGCTGATGTCCTCGACGCCGAACCCGGCCTGGGCGAGGGCCAGGTCGAGCTGGCGCAGCCGTCCCTTGCCGCCGATGCCGGTGTCGAAGAGGACGATCCCGTCCCCGGCGCTCAGCGCCCAGGCGTTGCCGTGCGGCACGCCCGGCCATGGCAGCGGCAGGCGCAGTCGCCAGATCCCCGGCAGCACCCGCTCGGTCCGGGGCGCGCTCGCCCGTGAGTTCGCATCCATCCGACTCATCCTCTCAGGCTTCCCGCGGGCGCTCGAACTCCTGCATCACTCCATGAACGAGTCGACCAGGTTGATCGCGAAGACCAGCGTGCCGACGAAGAGGACGAGGGCGCTGAGCCACGCGAGCCGCCCGGCCTCGGCCGACCACCAGCGCCAGGGCTCCGCGGCGAAGCTCCCGTCGGTCCGCTCGCGCGGCCCAGGCCTGCGCCTGTGAGATCTCCTCCCCGAGCGCCCGCAGGATCCCGCGCTTGCGCATCGCCCGCCGGTCGAACGGGTGGGCGCCGGTCGACGGGCCGATTTCCCTCCATATAGAGGGGATTATCGGCCCATCAACCGCGCTGGCGCCCTACGGCGCCACGAAGGTGGCGGGGTCGGGACCGATGCGGTTGCCGCGGTCGAGGCGAGCGATCGCGGCGAGGTCGTCCTCGCTGAGCTCGAAGTCGAAGAGCTCGAAGTTCTCGCGAACCCGCTCCGGGGTGACCGACTTCGGGATCACCACGTTGCCGATCTGGATGTGCCAGCGCAGGATCGTCTGGGCCGGCGTCTTCTCGTGGTGGGCGGCGATCGTTTCGATCGTCTCGTCGCTGAGCAGGGCCCCCTGGGCGAGCGGGCTCCAGGCCTCGGTGGCGATGCCGTGGTCGGCGTGCCAGGCGCGCAGCTCGGCCTGCTGGAGGTCGGGGTGCAGCTCGATCTGGTTGACCGTCGGCAGCATCTCGGCCTCGCGCTCCAGGCGCTCGAGATCCTCGACGCGGAAGTTGGAGACGCCGATCGAGCGCGACCGGCCCTCCCGGCTGATCCGTTCGAAGGCGCGCCAGGTGTCGAGGTGGCGGTCCTCGCTCGGGACCGGCCAGTGGATCAGGTAGAGGTCGACGTGATCCATGCCGAGGCGCTCGAGGCTCTTCTCGCAGGCGCTCAAGGTCGAGTCGTAGCCCTGCTCGGAGTTCCAGAGCTTGGTGGTGACGAAGATCTCGCCGCGGGGGATGCCGGCGGCGGCGATCGCGGCGCCGACACCCGCCTCGTTGCGGTAGGCGGCGGCGGTGTCGATGTGGCGGTAACCGGTCGCCAGCGCCTCTTCGACCGCGGTCTGCGTGTCCTCGGGCGGCACCTGGAAGACGCCGAAGCCGAGTTGCGGGATCTCGACGCCGTCGTGCAGGGCGACGGCGGGGACGGAAGTCGCGTGGGCCATCTACATATCTCCGTTCAAGTTGGGTCTCGCAATCGAGTACCCCTTTCGAACGCCGATCATTCCGCCGCGCGGTGGCTAGCTGGTGGCGAGGCCGATGGCCAGCAGCGGGAAGGCGACCATGACGCCGAGGTAGGCGCCCATCACCGCGCCCGAGGCGACGCTGGCAGTGCGCGAGCGGGCGCCGGAGATGACGCCGACGAGAAAGGCGAAGCCGGCGATTCCGAGGCCGATCCAGAAGACGGGAGGCATGCGGCGGCGACAATACCGGGTCGCGGGGCCGAGGCGGGATCCGGGCCCCGAGACCCGCCTGACGCTGGTACGTTTGCCCGGGTGATGACCGGGCTCAGGCGCTTGGCACCGGCGGTCGCCCTGGCGGCTCTCGTCCTCCTTCCCGCCACAGCCGCGGCGGCAACCGGCAACAGCGCCGCCACCCAGCGGCTGGCCGCGAAGTACGCGCCGATCACGATGCTGCGCGAACAGCAGGACCCGCCCTGCGAAACCTCGGCCGAGCAGTACCAGCCGACCAGCGTCGGGACGATGCTCGGCAACCCCACCGTCACCCTGCAGCGGTTCGTCCCCGGCGAGGGTCTCGAAGACGTCAAGACGGCGCCGACCGCGGCCGACATCGCGGGGCTCGGCGACGACTACTACCTCAACCTCCGCGGCGAAGCTCTCGGCGACACCTGCGTCTACGCCAGGGACTTCGCGGCGCTGGTCGAGGAAGGCAAGGCGCCGGCCGTCGCCTACGCCCACATCGCCCGCGAAGCCGGCCACTCCGGCTTCGTCCTGCAGTACTGGTTCTTCTGGTACTTCAACCAGTTCAACGACCTCCACGAGGGTGACTGGGAGGGGATGCAGATCAGCTTCGAAGCCGACACCCCCGCCGCGGCGTTGGGCGAAGAACCCGGCGAAATGATCGTCTTCCAGCACGCCGGCGGCGAGCGGGCGGACTGGGGGGACGCGAAGGTGCAGAAGGAAGGGACGCACCCGATCGTCTACCCGGCGGCGGGTTCGCACGCGACCTTCTACGACTCCGCCGTCTACGTGCAGAACGGCCAGAACGGCTCCGGCGTCGGCTGCGACAACACCACCGCGCCGCTGCGCGAATTGAGGCCGACGCCGGTGCTGCTGCCCGAAGAAGCCTCCGAAAGCGGCCGCTTCAAGTGGCTCAGCTACGAAGGGCGCTGGGGCGAAAGGGAAAAGGGCTTCAACAACGGCCCGACCGGGCCGACGACGAAGACGGTCTGGCGCGAACCGTTCGCCTGGATGGCTGCCCAGCGCTCGACCAGCCCGCGCCTTCCGGGTGGCTCGATCGTCGGGCCCCAGGTCACCGGCGCCTTCTGCGGCGCCGTGGCGACGGTCTCCGACTTCATCAACCTCGAGGCCAAGTCGCACATCGCCGCGGTGATCACGCTCGTCGTCCTGCTCGCGCTGATCGTCCTCTTCGTCCTGGTCACCAAGTGGCGGCCGGTCGACCTCGAGCAGCTGCGCCGGCGCCGCGCCTTCGGCCAGCTGGTCCGCGCCGCCCGCCAGCTCTACGGCCGCCACTGGCTGGTCCTGGTCCCGATCGGGCTGACGGCGATCCCGATCGTCGGCGGCATCAACGCGCTGGCCGGACTACTGGCGGGCGAGCGCGGCGTCGACGGCGGCAAGTCGGGGCTGCACCTGGCGGGGGCCGACCTGCTCGAATACTTCGGCCGGCCGATCGGCTCCGCCGTCGTCGCGGCGGTCGTGATCGTCTTCGTCCGCTCCCTCGTCCAGGCCTCCCCCACCGGCTTCGGCGCCTCCTACCGCGGGATGCGGGCCCGCTTCTGGCGGGTCGTCGGCGGCCAGCTGCTGGCGACGCTGGGGGTGACCGCGATGGCGCTCACCGTGATCGGGCTGCCGTGGGCGATCTGGAAGTACGTCGGCTGGCAGTTCGTCCAGCAGGAGATCCTCTTCGACGACAAGCCGATCCGCGGCGCCTTCCGCGGCAGCTCCGACCTGGTCCGCGGCCGCTGGTGGCACACCGTCCGCGTCGCCGGCTTCCTCTGGCTGGTCAGCGTCGTCGCCGGCCCGGTGCTCGGCTTCGCCCTGATCTTTCTCAACCTCTCGCTGCTCTGGATCAATCTGATCGGCTCGGTCGTCTTCGCCCTGCTGATCCCGTACGTGGCCCTCGGCCACACCCTCCTCTACTTCGACCTACAGGCCCGGGAGGAGAAGGAACCGGCGAAGCCGCGGCGCTCGTGGCGGCCCTGGCGCCCCCGTCAATTCGGCCGCGTCGCCGCCGATCCCGCCCCCCATCCCGCTGCGAGCGGATAGGTTCCCAACGTGAAGCTGCTCGCCTTCAGCGACCTCCACCGTGACCTCGGGCAGGCCGCGAAGCTGGTCGAGACGTCCGCGGGGGCGGACGTGGTGATCGGAGCCGGGGACTTCGCCTCGGTCCACGAGGGCCTGGAGGAGACGATCGCGGCACTGGCCGCGATCGAGACGCCGACCGTCCTCGTCCCCGGCAACAACGAGACCGAGGACGCCCTGCGCGAGGCTGCAGCCGGCTGGAGCGCGGCGACGGTGCTCCACGGCGAGGGGACGACGATCGCCGGGACCGAGTTCTTCGGCCTCGGCGCCGGGATCCCGGTCACCCCCTGGGAATGGAGCTTCGACCTCGACGACGAGGCGGCGACGCGGATGCTCGAGCCCTGCCCCGAGGGCGCCGTCCTCGTCCTCCACTCGCCGCCGCGCGGGCACTGCGACGGCGGCGCCGACGGCAGCCACTTCGGCAGCTCGGCGCTGCTGGCGGCGATCGAGGAGCGCCAGCCGCCGCTCGCCGTCTGCGGCCACATCCACGAGGCCTGGGGCTGCGAGAGCAGGATCGGCGAGACGCCATTGCGCAACCTCGGCCCGGCCGGCACCTGGATCGAGCTCTAGGCCGGCGGGCGATGGAATCGAGCAGCCCCAAGCGCGCCGGGATCGTCCTCGGCGCCCTGATCCTGGTCGCCGCCGTCGCCAACCTCAACCTGGCGGTCGCCAACGTCGCCCTTCCCGACATCGGCAAGGAATTCGACGCCGGCCAGACGACGCTCAACCTGGTCGCGGTCGGCTACTCGCTGGGGCTCGCCGCCTCGGTCCTCTACCTCGGCGCGCTCGGCGACCGCTACGGGCGCAAGATGATGCTGGTGCTCGGCATGGGCCTCTCGATCCCGGCCTCTCTCCTGGCCGGCTTCGCGCCATCGATCGGCGTCCTCTTCGTCGCCCGGCTGCTCGGCGGCGTCGCCGCCGGCATGGCCTTCCCGACCACGCTGGCGCTGATCACGGCGCTCTGGTCAGGGCCGGCGCGGACCAAATCGATCGCCCTCTGGTCGGCGCTCGGCGGCGCCATCGCCGCGCTCGGCCCGCTGCTCTCCGGCGGCCTGCTGGAACATTTCGACTGGGGCTCCGTCTTCCTGGTCACGCTGCCCCTCGCCGTCCTCGCCCTCTTCCTGGCCTGGCGCTACGTCCCGGCCCACGTCAACGAGACGACCAAGCCGGTCGACAACCCCGGCGGCCTGCTCTCGATCGTGATGGTGGCGACGCTGGTGATGGGGATCAGCCTCGCCCCGGCGCCGGGCAAGCTCACCCTCGCGATCGGGCTGATCGTGATCGCCCTGGCGACCGCGGCCGCCTTCGTGCTGCGCCAGCGGCGCGCCGCGGAGCCGCTGTACGACCTCGAGATCGCCCGCCGGCGCGTCTTCTGGGTCGCCGCCTGCGCCGGGATCATCGTCTTCGGCTCGCTGATGGCGGCGATGTTCGTCGGCCAGCAGTTCCTCCAGAACGTCCTTGGCTACTCGACCCTGGGCTCGGGAGCGGCGATCCTCCCCGCCGCGGTGCTGATGGTGATCGTCGCGCCGCGCTCGGCGAAGCTGGTCGAGAGCCGCGGCGCCCGCTTCACGCTGCTGATCGGTTACGCCTTCTGCCTGCTCGGCTTCCTGGCGATGCTGCTGCTCTGGAAGGAAGGCATCCCCTACTGGAAGGTCGCGCTCGGCTATGGCCTGGTCGGGATCGGCGTCGGCTTCGCCGGCACCCCCGCCTCGCACTCGCTGACCGGCTCGGTGCCGGTGACCCGCGCCGGCATGGCCTCGGGAACCGCCGACCTCCAGCGCGACCTCGGCGGCGCGATCATGCAGTCGATCCTCGGCGCCCTGCTCACCGCCGGCTACGCCAGCGCCACCAGCGCCGCGATCGCCGGCTCCTCCCACCAGGCGCAGATCACGAACAACGTCGAAAACGAGCTGACCAAGTCCTTCTCCAGCGCCGCCGATACCGCCACCCAGTACCCCCGCTACACGGAGCAGATCATCGCCGCGGCCAAGACCTCGTTCCTGCAGGGCGACCAGTGGGCCTACACCGCGGGCATCGTCGCCGTCGTGCTCGGGGCCGCGCTCGTCTTCTTCTGCTTCCCCAAGGGCGAGGAGGAGAGGCGCCTGCTGGAGAGCTACGGAGCCGAGGACGCCGCCGCCGAAGCGGCGCCGGCGTAGCGTCCATCGGCGATGATCCGGCGATGGGCTTCCGCCTGCTCTCAGCCGGGGCAGGCCTCGACCAAGCAGCTGCGCGAGCTGTACCCCGACGGGCCGAAGGCGCTGCCGCCCGAGCTGGGCGGCTGAGCCGAGGTCGGCCGCTCGCTAGCCTGGCTCCGGGTTACGAACGAGCAAGGAGGGTTTATGAGGATCGGCGTGCTGGGCACCGGCGCGGTCGGACGGGCGCTGGCAACAAAGATGCTGCAGCTCGGGCACGAGGTGACGATGGGCTCGCGCTCGGCGTCGAGCGAGGCGCTGGCCGAGTGGACCGGCGAGGCCGGAGAGGGCGCCGGGGGCGGCACCTTCGCCGACGCAGCCGCCGCCGGAGAGCTCCTCTTCAACTGCACCGCCGGGGTCGCCTCGCTGGACGTGCTCGCGGCGGCGGGCGCCGGCAACCTCGCCGGCAAGACGCTGGTCGACGTCGCCGTCCCGCTCGACTTCTCGCAGGGAATGCCGCCGCGGCTGGCCTTCTGCAACGACGACAGCCTCGGCGAGCGGATCCAGGCCGCCTTCCCGGAGACGCGGGTCGTGAAGGCGCTGAACACGGTCAACAGCGCCGTGATGGTCGACCCGGGCCGGGTCCGCGGCGACCACTCGATCTTCGTCTGCGGCGACGACGTCGCCGCCAAGGCCCAGGTCAGCGCCCTGCTCGAGGCGATCGGCTGGCCGGCCGAGTCGATCGTCGACCTCGGCGGCATCGACGCCGCCCGCGGCACCGAGATGTACCTGCCGCTGTGGCTGCGGCTCTACGGCCACTTCGGCGACCCCGACTTCAACATCGCCGTCGCCCGCTGAGCCCGCCTGGGGCCCAGCCGCCCCGGAGGCTCTAGCGTCTTTCCTCGATCTTGCCCCGGTCCTTGCCCCGGCGCTGCCTGAGCAGGACGCCGAGCAGATCGCCGATCTCCTGCTCCTGAACGAGCGGGTGGCGCAGCGGTAGGTCGGGCCGCACGTCGTAGTAGTTGCGCCGGCCCCGTTTCTCGCGCCGCACGTAGCCCTCCTCGACCAGCTGGGAAAGGATCTTGTGGGCGCCGCGCTCGGTGATGCCGACCAACTCGGCGATGTCGCGCAGGCGAACCCCGGGATCGTGCGCCACGCAGAGCAGAACGTGGGCGTGGTTGGTGAGGAAGTCCCAGTTAGCCGCCATTGCTCCATTACACCACTTCTGATTATGGAATGCTGGTTCATGAATTTCTGTTACTCTGTCGAGAATCCCCCCTGCCTATCACTGGAGCCTCAGATGAGAATCCTGCCCCCACCGACCCCCTCGCGCTTCTCCCTCTTCTCCGCCATCCGACCCCGTCTGCTCGCGCTTGCGACGGGTCTGGCGCTGCTGCTGACGCTGGCCCTGGCCAGCGGAGCCCAGGCGGCCACGGCCGTCGGCCTGGGAACCGCCGGCAGCTATGCGGTTCTGGGCGGCTCGGGTGTGACCAACACCGGCCCCAGCGTGCTCAACGGCGACCTCGGAAGCGCCCCCACTCCCTCCATTACCGGATTCGGTGGGGCGCCCAACGGAACCGTCAACGGCGCGACCCACCAGGCCGACGCCGCCGCGGCGCAGGCCCAGGCCGACCTCACCACGGCCTACGACAACGCGGCTGGACAGGGACCCGCCACCACCCTGGCCACGGAGCTGGGCGGGCAGTCGCTGACTCCCGGCGTCTATAGATCGGGGACCTTCGGGATCACCGGAGCGCTCACCCTCAACGCACAGGGAAACCCGAACGCGGTCTTCATCTTTCAGACCGCCAGCACCCTGATCAGCGCCTCTTCCTCGCAGATCAACCTGATCAACGGCGCCCAGCCCTGCAACGTCTTCTGGAAAGTCGGCTCGTCGGCGACGCTGGGCACCAGCTCGGCGTTCGTGGGCAACATCCTGTCCCTGCAGTCGATCTCGGTCAACAACGGCGTCACCGTCAGCGGCCGGCTGCTGGCCCGCAACGGCGCCGTCACGCTGATCAACGACACCGTCACGCGGCCCTCATGCGCAACCAGCGGGGGCGGCGGAACCGGTGGCGGAGGAGGCGGCGGAGGCGGAACCGGTGGCGGCGGCAAAAACGGCAACGGCAACGGCTCCGGCGCCAAACCGAACGTGAGGATCAGCGGCATCCCGGTTGGCGGCGCCGGCGGCGAAACCCCGGGCGGTCCGAGCGTCAGCGCGGCCTGCACCGACAACGGCTTCAAAGCGCATTTCAGGATCCGCGACGCAGCGGGCATGCGCAGCGTCAAGGTCTCCGTCGACGGCAAGGTGATCAGGCAGACGACCAGCAAACAGTTCTCCGTCTGGGTCAGCTACGAGGGCCTGCGCTCCGGGCAGAACACGATCCGCGTCGTCGCGGTCGACCGCAACGGTCGCCGCGACGTGTCGAGCCGAAGCTTCCGGGTCTGCGCCGCGGCCGTGCCGAGCCCGAACTTCACGGGCTGAGCTCGGTCCGAGAATGATCGCTCCGCGCCGCCTGGCGCTGGCAATCGCCCTACCGGCAGCGCTCGCGCTGCCGGTGTCGGCGAGCGCCGGCGCCGCGCCGGCGTTGCCGGTCCAGACAAGCCTTCCGGGCGCCGCCGCGAGCAGTGTCCGCCTCTCCAACGAACGGACGTCGACGCGCTGGGCGCACCCGGTCCGCAGGGCTCCGATCCGCTATCAGCCGGCGCCGGGGGCCCGGCTGATCACCACCACCCACCTCCTCACCGAGGACGGCTTCCCCGAGGTCTACCCGGCCCTCCGCAGCTGGAGGGACCCGCAGGGCCAGAGCTGGATCGAGGTCCGAATCCCGATGCGGCCGAACGGCCGGACCGGGTGGGTCCGGCACTCGGCGCTCGGGCCCCTCTACCGCGTGCGCACGATGCTGATCGTCGATCGCCCGAAGCTGCGGGCGACCCTCTACCGGCGGGGGGAGCCGGTCTGGAGCGCGCCGGTCGGCATCGGCAAGCCGAGCACCCCGACGCCGGCGGGACGATTCTGGATCCGCGAGAAGTTCAGGACGCCCGGCGGAAGCCTCTACGGGCCGGTCGCCTTCGGGAGCAGCGACTACTCGGTCCTCAGCGATTGGCCCGGCGGCGGGGTGATCGGGATCCACGGCACCAACGAGCCATCCCTGATCCCCGGCCGCCCCTCCCACGGCTGCATCCGCCTGCGCAACGCCGACGCCCGGCAACTGTGGCGCCGGATGCCGGTCGGCACGCCGCTGCTGATCGGCCGCACCGCCCGCTTCCTCCCCCGGCCGTAGTCGATCGGCTCCGCCGGGCTGCTCGAGGCCGCGCTCGGTCCTTCAGTATCTCCCGATGGCCCCGTTCTCAACGGACGAGGAATCGGCGGGCATCGTCTTCGAGAGCGGCGCCGGGCGCTGGCTGCTCGCCGTCGCCGTCGCCGGCTCGGGCATGGCCTTCCTCGACAGCACCGTCGTCAACGTCGCCCTGCCCGACATCGGCAAGGACTTCAACGCCAGCACCAGCGCCCTGCAGTGGATCCTCAACGGCTACCTGCTGACGCTGGCCTCGCTGATCCTGCTCGGGGGCTCGCTGGGCGACCGCTACGGCCGCCGCCGCGTCTTCGTGCTCGGGGTCGGCTTCTTCACCGCGGCCTCGCTGCTCTGCACGGTCGCCCCCAGCGTCGAGTTCCTGATCGGCGCCCGGCTGCTGCAGGGGGTCGGCGGGGCTCTGCTGACCCCGGGCAGCCTGGCGATCATCGAGGCCAGCTTCCGGCCCAGCGACCGGGCCCGCGCGATCGGTGCCTGGTCGGGGCTGGGCGGCGTCGCCACCGCCTTCGGCCCGCTGCTCGGCGGCTACCTGATCGGGGCGATCTCCTGGCGGGCGATCTTCGTGATCAACCTGCCGATCGGGATCTTCGTCGCCTGGGCGGCGACCCGCCACGTTCCCGAGAGCCTCGACCCGAGCGCCGGCGGCCGGATCGACCTGCGCGGCGCCGCGCTCGCCGCGCTCGGCCTCGCCGGCACCACCTACGCGCTGATCGAGGCGCCCGGCAAGGGCGCCTCGGCGTCGATCCTCGTCACCGGGATCGGCGGCCTCCTGGCGCTCGCCGCCTTCTTCGTCAGCGAGCGGCGCGGCGCCAACCCGATGCTGCCGCTGGAGATCTTCCGCTCGCGCCAGTTCAGCGCCGCCAACGGCGTCACCTTCGTCGTCTACGCGGCGCTCGGCGGCTTCTTCTTCCTGCTCGTCGCCTTCCTCCAGATCTCGATGGGCTACACCCCGATCGAGGCCGGCGCCGCCTCGCTGCCGGTGACCCTGCTGATGCTGGCCCTCTCGGCGCGCTCGGGGGCGCTGGCGCAGCGCATCGGGGCGCGCCTGCCGCTGACGCTCGGCCCGCTGATCATCGCCGTCGGCCTGCTGATGATGGTGATGATCGAACCCGGCGACGGCTACCTGACCTCGATCCTGCCGGCGATCGTCGTCTTCGGCCTCGGCCTCACCCTCGTCGTCGCGCCGGTCACCGCGACCGCCCTCGCCGCCGCCGACACCCGCCACTCCGGCATCGCCTCCGGCGTCAACAACGCCGTCGCCCGCGTCGCCGGCCTGCTCGCCGTCGCCGTCCTGCCGGTCCTCGCCGGGCTCACCGGCGACAGCTTCTACGATCCGGCGAAGATGACCGACGGCTTCCACACGGCGATGATCGTCTGCGCCGGCCTGGCCGCGGCCGGTGGCGTCCTCGCCTGGCTCACGATCGCCACCGCCGTCCTGCACGCCGAGGCCGAGCCCGGCGGCGACACCCCCGAGCGGCTGGGCGAGGACTTCTCCTGCGGGATCGGCGGCCCACCGCTGCGGCCCGGGCGCGAGGCGGATTGCAGCCCCGGCGTAGCGGTCGGGGTCAGCGCATCGACCGCGCGATGACGACGCGCTGGATCTCGTTCGTGCCCTCGTAGATCTGGGTGATCTTGGCGTCGCGCATCATCCGCTCCAGCGGGTACTCCTTGACGTAGCCGTAGCCGCCGAGGATCTGCACCGCCTCGACCGTCACCCGCATCGCGTTGTCGGAGGCGAACAGCTTCGCCATCGAGGAGTACTTGCCGAGCTCGGGATCGCCCCGGTCGGCCATCGCGCAGGCCTTGTAGAGGAGCTCGCGGGCGGCGGCGGTGCCGGTCTCCATGTCGGCGAGCTTGAACTGGGTGTTCTGGAAATCGATCACCGGCTGGCCGAAGGCGATCCGCTCCTTGGCGTAGTCGCGGGCGTAGTCGATCGCCCCCTGGGCGATCCCGACCGCCTGAGCGCCGGCGCCGAGCCGCGTCCGCTCGAGCGTGCCGAGGGCGACGCGCATCCCCCTCCCGACCTCGCCGATCACGTTGGCGTCGGGGACGCGGACGGCGTCGAAGGTCGGCGATCCGGTGGGCGAGCCGTGGATGCCGAGCTTGCGCTCGAGCTTGCCGACCGCGAAGCCCGGGCGGTCGGCCTCGACGACGAAGGCGGTGATCCGCCGCTGCTCGCGGTCGGTGAGGGCGAAGACGACGTAGAAGTCGGCGATGCCGGCGTTGCTGATCCAGTTCTTGGCGCCGTCGATCACCCATTCGTCGCCGTCGCGGACCGCCTGGGTGCGCATCGAGCCCGGGTCCGAGCCGGCCTCGGGCTCGCTCAGGGCGAAGGCCGGCGACCACTCGCCGGAGGCGCACTTGGGCAGGAAGCGCTGCTTCAGCTCGTCCGAGCCGAAGAGGCGGATCGGCAGCGTCCCCAGCTCCTGCACCATCAGTATCAGGGCCGAGGAGGCGCAGGCCTTGGCGATCTCCTCTACCGCCATCTGCTGCATCAGGGTGCCGGTGCCGGTGCCGCCGTAGGCCTCCTCGAAGGGCAGGGCGAGGATGTCGTGCTCGGCGAAGAGCCGGCGGATGTCGCGCGGGTACTCGCCGCTCTCGTCGATCTCCGCCGCCCGCGGCCAGACCCGCTCGCGGACGATCTGGCGGATCGTGTCGCGGAAGTCGATCAGGTCCCGGGGGACCGCGTAGACGCCGTCGGTGCTCGTCATCTCTCCCTCTCCCGCCGGCCTAGAAGACCGGCGACTCGGTGTAGGTGCCGAAGACCTCTTGCATCGCCGCGACCATCTCGCCCTCGGTGACCTGCACCCGGGCGGCGGCGATGATCGGCTCCATCAGGTTGCCCTCTCCCGCCGCCGCCTCTTTCAGCTCGAGGAGGGCGCGCTCGACGGCGCCGGAGTCGCGGCCGGCCTTGACCGCTTCCAGGCGGGCGACCTGCTTGCCTTCCAGCGCCGGGTCGATCTTCAGGATCGGCATTTCCTCTTCGTTCTCATCGGTGAAGTCGTTGACGCCGACGACGATCCGCTTGCGCTCGTTCAGCTCCTGCTGGTAGGTGAAGGAGGCGTCGGCGATCTCACGCTGGGGGTAGTTGCGGCGGATCGCCTCGACCATGCCGCCGAGCTCGTCGATGCGGGCGAAGTAGCGGTAGGCCGCCTCCTCCATCTCGTCGGTCAGCTTCTCGACGAACCAGGAGCCGCCGAGCGGGTCGGCGGTGGCGGTGACGCCGGACTCGGTGGCGATGATCTGCTGCGTGCGCAGGGCGACCCGCACCGCCTCCTCGGTCGGCAGCGCCAACGCCTCGTCGTAGGAGTTGGTGTGCAGCGACTGGGTCCCACCCATCACCGCCGCCAGCGCCTCCAGCGAGGTGCGGACGATGTTGTTGAGCGGCTGCTGCGCGGTCAGGGAGACGCCGGCGGTCTGGGCGTGGAAGCGCAGCCGCATCGACTCCTCCTTCTTGGCGCCGTAGGTGTCGCGCATCTCCCGCGCCCAGATCCGCCGCGCCGCCCGGTACTTGGCGATCTCCTCGAAGAAGTCGATGTGGGAGTTGAAGAAGAAGGAGAGGCGGGGGGCGAAGTCGTCGACGTCGAGGCCGCGCTCGAGCGCCCGTTCGACGTAGGTGAAGCCGTCCTTGAGCGTGAAGGCGAGCTCCTGCTGGGCGGTCGATCCGGCCTCGCGGATGTGGTAGCCGGAGATCGAGACCGGGTGCCAGCGCGGCATCTTCTCGGTGCACCACTCGATCATGTCGGTGACCAGGCGCAGCGCCGGCTCGATCGGGAAGCACCACTCCTTCTGGGCGATGTACTCCTTGAGGATGTCGGTCTGGATCGTGCCGCCGAGGCGCTCCGGCGCCACGCCCTGGCTCTCGCCGACGAGGACGTAGTAGGCGAGCAGGATCGCCGCCGGGGCGTTGATCGTCATCGAGGTGGTGACGCCGCCGAGCGGGATGCCCTCGAAGAGCTGTTCCATGTCGGCGAGGCTGTCGACGGCGACGCCCTCACGACCGACCTCGCCGAGGCTGCGGTGGTGGTCGGAGTCGTAGCCCATCAGGGTCGGCATGTCGAAGGCGGTCGAGAGGCCGGTCTGGCCCTGGCCGAGCAGGTAGTGGAAGCGCTCGTTGGTCTCCTCGACCGTGCCGAAGCCGGCGAACTGGCGCATCGTCCAGAGGCGGCCCCTGTACATCGAGGGATAGGGGCCGCGGGTGAAGGGGTAGGAGCCGGGCCGGCCGACCCGCTCATCGAGGTCGGGGCCGACGTCCTCGGCGCCATAGAGCGGCTCGATCTCCTGGCCGGAGATGGTCGAGAACTCGGCCTCGCGCTCGGGCGTCGCCCCGTAGCGCTGCTTCCACTCCCCGGCGCCGTTCTCGGCGGCGCGCTCATCGTCGGATACGCGACCCATGGTCAGTAGGAATACCACGTAGCCGCGGCCTCCAGGCGATCCCACGAGCGGCCGGCTGGTGGTTCAGCCAGGGAGCAGGGTGCGGAGGATCGCCAGCATCGCCGCCTCGCGGATCACCCCGGCGGCCGTCGTCCGGTAGATCGAGTCTTCCCGCTTCGCCAGCCGCCCGACCGGCTGCAGCCGCGTCGTTTCGACCGGGGGCGCCGACGCCGCCGAGGCCGTGACCCCGCTCGATTCCTTGTAGGCGAGGCAGCCGAGGATCCCCTGCGCGATCAGCTGCGCCCGCGCTTCGGAGCCGGCTTCGATCGGGTGCAGGCCGTCGGACTGCATCAGCTCGGGATGTTCGTGGACGAAGCCGGCCCAGTCGGGCACCTGGGTTCCCGGTCGCGAGGCGGCGAACTGACGCACCACCCGGTTCTTGCCGTCGTTGCCCGTGCCTTCGACCGTGTAGCCGTGGACCGTCGGCACGACCATGCAGCGGTCGCCGACCGTCGCCGCCACCTTGGCCAGGTTTTCTTCGAGGATCTGCGGATAGTTGGGGTTGTCGTTGGTGCCGCCGTCGAAGACGATCACCGACTGCGAGGGGTCGTAGCTTGCTTCGAAGAGTTCGAGGATTTCGAAGGTGTTGGAGCCGCCGACCGCGTTGACGGTCAGCTTCACCCCCGGCAGCAGATTCGAAAGATAGGGCGAGCTCAGTTCCTCGAGGCTGTCACCGACGACGAGGACGCTGCCGCCCGGCGCCGCGCGCGCCGCCGGCACGGCGACGGCCAGCGCCAGCAGTGCCGCTGCGACCGCAACCCCCGCTGACCTGATGAGCTTCGCCATCGTCAGGTTTGTACAGCACCCGGTGGCGCCGCGACCCCACTAGCCTTAGACCATGCGCAGCGGCGGCCCAGGATCGCGATCGGCGAAGTTGACGGCGGCCGCCTGCCTGCTCGCCGTCGCCCTTGCCGCGGCGCTCGGCCTCTCCGCCTGCGGCGGCGGCTCGCCGGCGGCGACCGCGAATGCGGAGTCCCCCGCCGCGTCGACGGCGAAGCCCTCGTCCCGGCCCGAAGCCGTGCCCGCGAGCGGCGCCGGCATTTGCGCCAGCCAGGTCGGCGCCTTCATCGGCGCGATGGACACCCTCCGCACCAACCTCGTCGCCGGCCTCAGCTACGAACAGTACGTCGGCGAAGTCGAGGCGATCCGCGGCACCTACCACCGGATCCCCGCCGAGCGGCTGGCGCTCGGCTGCCTCAAGGCGGCCGGCACCCCCGGCGAGAACGGGCTCAACAAGTACATCGAGGCGAGCAACACGTGGACCGACTGCGTCGAAGCCCGCGGCTGCGAAGCGGCCTCGATCGAACCGGCGCTGCAGAGCAGGTGGCGGCAGGCCTCGAAGCTGCTGAGCGAAGCCCAGCGGGGATTGAAGGAGACGAGGAGATGAACGGCATGGACGCACTGGAGGCGATGAGGACGATCGGCGCGAACCGGTCCTACCTGACCAAAGACGTTCCCGACGAGGTCGTCTACGACGCCGTCGAGTCGGCGCGCTTCGCGCCCCAGGGCGGCAACCGCCAGCCGGTCCGGCTCGTCGTCGTCCGCGACCGGGCAAAGAAAGAACGGCTGGCCGAGCTCTACATGCCCTGGTGGAAGGCCTACTTCGACGCCGCCGAGGGCGGCACCCGCAACCTCGGCGAGTACGCCTCGGCGCGCAAGGCGCTGATGGCGGCCAACGACTTCGCCGAGCACCTGGCCGATCACCCCCTGATCATCGTCGTCTGCGCCAAGCTCGACGCCCTCCACATCACCGACCTCGAGCACGACCGGCCCTCGGTGGTCGGCGGCGCCTCGATCTACCCCTTCGTGCAGAACCTCTGCATCGCCTTCCGCGTCGTGGGCGTGGCGACGACGATCACCAGCCTCCTGGTCGGCTCCGAGCCCGAGGTCAAGGAGCTGCTCGAGATCCCCGACGGCTACCTCACCGCCTGCCACGTCGTCGCCGGCTACCCGGCCAAGGGCTTCCCGAAGAAGCTGACCCGCGCCGCGGTCGAGGAGACCGTCTTCATCGACACCTTCGGCAACTCGATCGCGGCGCCGGACGCCGCGACCGAGTAGGAGCTCCCTACTTCCAGATCTCCGCGTCGTCGAGGTAGTTGTGGATCACCTTGCCGTGCGGGAGGTCGAAGTCGTAGACGCCGAAGTAGCACTCGACGATCCGCTTCGGCGCCAGCAGGTGCCAGGGATCGACCGAGGAGACGGTGTCCATCGTCAGCGAGCCGCGACCGGCCCAGAGCTTGTGGGTGCCGTCCTGGGCGGTGTGCAGCGTCGCCGGCACGTCGAGCCGGACCAGCTCGGCGACCGAGGGCGGCTTGTTCGCCTCCGAGTTGGGGATGACGCGGGTCGAGAGCACCGGCGTGTCCTCGAGCTCGGCGGGATCGGCGAGGCGGTCGCAGACCATCGTCGCGGTCATGATCCGCTGCCCCTTCGGACGGTCGACGGTGAAGACCATCTGCTCGCCGTAGGGGTTGCCGGAGCCGCCCCAGTTGCGCTCGAACACGGCCAGCTTCTTGGCGTAGCCCCAGATCTCGCGGCCGGCGCCGAGCGGGATCTCGTTGTCGACGAGGATGAACGGCTGGTAGAGGTAGGTCTGCTCGCCGTACTTGGCCCGGATCATCACGTAGGCCTCGTGGTAGGGGCCGAAGGTCGAGAACGGCACCCAGCGCGCCCAGGCGATGCAGGTCGGCACCTCGTCGGCGATCTCGAGGCCCGGCGGCAGCAGGTCTTCGACCCCCGCCGCGTCGGCCTCGTAGACGATGAAGCAGTCTTCGACCCCGCGGTAGAGATACGGCGGCGGCCCGTACATGCTCCCGGACCCGATCGGCAGTGAATAGGAGGCGGCGAAGGCTGCTTTGTCCATTTTCATTCTCCTGTTCGTAGGTCGCTACTTGGAGTCGAAGCCGCCGTCGACGACGTAGACGGCGCCGTTGACGAAGGAGGCGTCGTCGCTGGCGAGGAAGAGGGCGGCGGTGGCGAGCTCCTCCGGCTGGGCCCAGCGGCCGATCGGCGCCGAGTTGACCGCTTTCATCACCTCGGCGCTTTCGGAGGCGAAGATCTCCTTCGTCATCCCGCTCTCCACCGCGCCGGGGCAGATCACGTTGCAGCGGATGCCCTTGCGGGCGTAGTCGAAGCAGAGCTGGCGGGTGAAGCCGATCACCCCGTGCTTCGAAGTCGTATAGGCGGCGCCGCCGTTGCCGCCGTTGAGGCCGGCGGTCGAGGCGACGTTGACGATCGCGCCGCCGCCGTGCTCGAGCATCTGCGGGATCAGCGCCCGGGCGGTGAAGAACATCCCGTAGAGGTTGACCCCGAGGACGCGGTTCCAGGTCTCGTCGCTGGTCTCGGCGGCGGGCTCGAAGTCGTCGAGGATGCCGGCGTTGCTCATCAGCACGTCGACGCGGCCGAAGCGCTCGATCGCAGCGGCGGCCATCGCCTCGACCGCGGCGTTGTCGGAGACGTCGGTCGCGATCGCGATCGCCTCGCCACCCGCCTGCTCGATCGTCGCGGCGGTCTCCCGCGCGGGCTCGGCGTCGACGTCGACGACGGCGACCTTGGCCCCTTCCTTCGCGAACAATTCCGCCGACGCGCGGCCGATCCCCGACCCGGCGCCGGTGACCAGCGCCACCTTTCCCTCCAGCTTTCCCGTTGCCATTCCGTTCCTTTCGTTGAGCCTCAGCCGACCCGCCGGCGGCCGGGCAACCGGTCCGTCGCGAGCATCTCCCGCAGGATCTTCTTGTCGAACTTGCCCACGCTCGTCTTCGGGATCTCCTCGAGGTAGGCGAAGTCGGCCGGCAGCCACCATTTGGCCACCCTCGGCGCGATGAACTCGCGCAGCTCCTCGGGGCTGACCTCCCCGGCGGCGACGACGCAGGCCAGCGGCCGCTCGCTCCAGCGCTCGTCGGGGAGGGCGATCACCGCCGCCTCGACCACGGTCGGGTGCGCCATCAGCGCCGACTCGAGGTCGACCGAGGAGATCCACTCGCCGCCCGACTTGATCACGTCCTTGGCGCGGTCGGTGATCCGCAGCCAGCCCTCGGAGTCGAGGGTGCCGACGTCGCCGGTCCGCAGCCAGCCGTCGTGCATCGCCGCCGCGCTCGCCTCGGGGTTCTCGAAGTACTCGCCGATCACGGTCGGGCCGCGGATCTCGACCTCGCCGGGGGTCTCGCCGTCGTTCGGCACCACCTCGTCGTCGGCGCCGACGATCCGCACCTCGTAGAAGGGGCTGAGCCGGCCGGCGTGCTCGCGGCGATGCCAGCGCTCCTCCTCCCCTGCCGCCGGCGGATCGTGGGCCAGCGCCGCGCCGGGCAGGGTCTCGGTCATCCCCCACCCCTGGACGACCTTGACCCCGTGGCGCTCCTCGAAGTCGCGCATCAACCCGGGCGGGACCTGGGTGCCGCCGCAGATCGCCAGCTCGAGGCTGCTGAGGTCGGCGCCGGCGTAGCGCAGCAGGTCCATCCAGATCGTCGGCACGCCACAGGTCGCGGTCACCCGCTCCTCGCCGATCAGCCGCGCCAGGTGCTCGGACTGGACGTAGCGCCCGGGCATGATCAGGTCGGCGCCGATCGCCCCGGCGAGGTAGCCGAGGTTCCAGCCCATCGCGTGGAACATCGGCACCACGGCGAGGATCCGGTCGCGCTCGGACATCCGGTAAGCGTCGTGCCCGGCCATCACCAGCGTGTGCAGGCAGAGCGCCCGGTGCGAGTAGAGGACGCCCTTCGGGTTGCCGGTCGTACCCGACGTGTAACAGAGGGCGGCGGCCGAGCGCTCGTCGAGCTCGGGCCATCCGAAGCCCGGCTCCTGCGCGGCGAGCAGGTCCTCGTAGCGGAGCGGATCACCCGGCAGGGCGCCAGCGTCGCCGTCGCCGATCACGACGAAGCGCTCGACCGTGTCCCCGAGATGGGGCAGCACCTTCTCCATCTCGCCGACCAGAGAGTCGTCGACGAGAATGACCCGGTCGCGGGCGTGGTTGATCGTGTAGGCGACCTGCTCGGCCGAGAGGCGCGGGTTGAGCGTGTGCAGCACGGCGCCGCTGCAGGGGACCGCGTAGTAGGCCTCGAGGTGCTCCTGCGAGTTCCAGGCGAAGGTGCCGACGCGGTCGCCGGGTTCGACCCCGAGCGAGCGCAGCCCGGCGGCGAGGCGGTCGGCCCGCTCGGCGACCGCGGCCATCGGCGCCCGCTTGCGGTTGCCCTCGGCGTCGAGCAGGCTGACCACCTCGGCCCGGTGGTGGACGGTCCGGGCCCGGCCGAGGACGTGGGTCAGCGTCAGCGGGAAGTCCTGGGTCCCTCCCGCCAGCGCCAGGGTCACAGCGAGGCGCCGCCGTCCGCCGTGATCGTCTGGCCCTGGACCATCGTCAGCTCCGGGTTGGAGAGCATCTCGACCAGCGCCGCGCAGTCCTCGACGGTGACGCCGCGGCCCATCGGGTTCGCCTTCGCCGCCGCTTCGAGCCGTTCCTCGTAGGTGTCGGGGAACATCGCGCGCAGGGCGGCGGTGTCGACGGCGCCGGGGGCGACCGTCATCACCCGGACCCCCTGCGACGCCACCTCGCGGGCGAGGTAGCGGACGGTGTGCTCGCCGAGCGCCTTGGCGGTGCCGAGCGAGCCGTAGCTGGGGATCACGAAGCGGGCGCCGCGGCTGGAGAGGTAGAAGACGGTGCTCCCCTCCCCCATGATCGGCAGCGCCTCGCGGACCAGGTCGACGAGGGCGATGCCGTTGACGGCGATCGACTCGCGCAGGTCGGCCGAGCTCATCTCCAGCAGCGACCCGGTCTGGGCCTTGGCGGCGCCGTGGACGAGCTGGTCGAGGCGGTCGACCTTCTCGCGAACCGCGCCGATCACCTCGGCGCAGCCCTCGGCCGTGCCGACGTCGGCTTTGACCAGGTGCGGGACCCCGCCGGCGGCCTCGACCGCTGCCGCGGCCTCATCGGCGGCGGCATCGTTGGCGTGGTAGTTGATGAAGACGTCGGTGCCGGTGCGGGCGAAGCGCTCCGCGATCCCCCGTCCGAGTCCGCTGGAGCCTCCCGTTATGCAGATCGCCATCGGATCAGCTCCCGGGGAGGTCGGCGATTACCTCGTCGCCGGCCTCGACTTCGAGGCTGACCCCGAAGCGCTCGATCATCGTCGCCGAGCATTCGCGCAGGGTCTTCCACTCGTCCGACTCGGCGCACTTCGCCAGTGCCTCGCGGTCGGCGAAGACCATCTCGGCGATCCGGTAGTGCAGCGGCTCGTTTCCCTCGAAGCCGTCGGTGGTGCGGCTGGTCACCAGGCGCTCGAGATGGGGCACGACTTCGGCCTTCGGGCAATGCGTCGAGGCGTAGTACTCCTCGAAAGCCTCGACGTCCTCGGGCTTCGGCGCTGACCAGTACGAGTACAGCTTGTACACGGCTTCTCCTTCGGTCGGTTGAGCGGGCCCCATTCGACCTTCGCAAATCGGTTTCGAGCCAGAGCGGAAGCGGCGACGCGCGGCTGTCGATACCCACAGTTGCCGGCCGCTGGCCGGCTGGAGCTTCGCGCAGGCGAAGGTATGTTCGGATCGGTGATCGACTTCGAGCTCGGTGAGGAGCTGAACACGCTGCGAGACCGGGTTCGCGCCTTCGTGCACGAGGTCGCGATCCCGGCCGAGGCGCGCGATCGCTCCGAGCACGGCCTCGACCCCGGCCTGCGCTCCGAGCTGCAGGAGAAGGCGAAGGAATGGGGCGTCTTCGGGCCGCAGCTGAGCGAGGATCTCGGCGGCCTCGGCCTCGACCTGCGCGGCTCCGCGGTGATCCTCGAGGAGGCCGGCTACAGCGTGCTCGGCCCCCAGGCGCTCAACTGCGCCGCCCCCGACGAGGGCAATATGCACATGCTCGGCCTGATCGCGACGCCCGAGCAGCGCCGGCGCTACCTGGTGCCTCTGGCCGCCGGCGAGATCCGCTCCTGCTTCTCGATGACCGAGCCGGCGCCGGGCGCGGGCTCCGATCCCTCGATGCTGCTGACCCGCGCCGCGAGGGTCGACGGCGGCTGGTCGGTCAGCGGCCGCAAGTGGTTCATCACCGGCGCCGACGGCGCCGCCTTCACGATCTGCATGGCGATCGCCGAGGAGGGCGCGACGATGTTCCTCGTCGACGCCGAGAACCCCGGCTTCACGGTCGAGCGCACGATCGAGGCGACCGACCGCGCCTTCCCCGGCGGCCACGGCGAAGTCGTCTTCGAGGACTGCCGGGTCGCCGACGACGCGGTGCTCGGCGCCGTCGGCGAGGGCTTCGCCTACGCCCAGGTGCGCCTGGCGCCGGCCCGGCTGACCCACTGCATGCGCTGGCTGGGCACGGCGCGGCGCGCCCTCGACATCGCCCTCGACTACGCCAACGAGCGCGAGGCCTTCGGCCGCAAGCTGGGCGAGCTGGGGATGATCCAGCGCTTCATCGCCGAGTCGGTGATCGACATCGAATCCAGCCGGGCGCTGATCTGGCGCTGCGCCTGGGCGCTCGACCAGGGGGCGAACGGCCGCCACGAGTCCTCGGTCGCCAAGGCCCACGTCGCCGAGGCCGTGGTCAGGGTCGTCGACCGCGCCGTCCAGATCTGCGGCGCCCTCGGCGTCTCCGGCGACGCGCCGCTGGCGCGGCTGATGAACGAGGTCCGCCCGTTCCGAATCTACGACGGGTCGACCGAGACGCACCTCTGGTCGATCGCGCGGCGGACCCTGAAAGCCCGCGCCGGCGCAAGCCGGTGAGCGACGTCGTCCGCACCGCGGCGCAGGCCGCGGGGTTGGAGCTGGAGCCGCTGCTGGTTTTGGAGCCGCTGGAGGCGTTCCTCGACGCCGCCGGCCTCGGCGCCGGCCCGATCGAGGCGACGGCGATCGGCGGCGGCCACTCCAACGTCACCTACCTGCTGCGCCGCGGCGAGGAGAAGCTGGTGCTGCGGCGGCCACCGCGCGGCCCCCTCCCCCCATCCGCCCACGACGTCCTCCGCGAAGCGCGGTTGCTGAGCGCCCTCGGGCCGCTCGGGTTCCGGGTCCCCGCGGTGCTGGCGATTTGCGAGGACAGCGCCGTGATCGGGGCGCCGTTCTACGTGATGCCGTTCGTCGAGGGCCACGTCCTCACCGCGACGCTGCCGCCTGAGATCGGCGACGGCGAGGTCCCGCCCCGGATCGCCGAGGAACTCGTCGACTGCCTGGTCGACCTGCACGCGATCGACGTCGAGGCCGCCGGCCTGACCGCCTTCGGCCGACCGGACGGTTACCTGGAGCGTCAGATCAAGCGCTTCGGCGGCCTGCTCGAGCTGAACGCGACCCGGCCGCTGCCCGACCTCGAGCGCGTCGCCGAGTGGCTCGCGGACAACGTCCCCGACTCACCCCGTGCCACCGTCGTCCACGGCGACTACCGGCTCGGCAACGTCATGTTCGCCCCCGCCTCCCCGCACCTGGTCGCGGTGCTCGACTGGGAGATGGCGACGATCGGGGACCCGCTCGCCGACGTCGGCTACATGACCGCGATGTGGGCGCAGGCCGACGACCCGCCGAACCCGGTCGGCGACCTCTCCGAGGTGACCCGGCTGCCGGGCTTCCCGGGGCGCGCGGCGCTGGCGCAGCGCTACGTCGAAGCCACCGGCCTCTCGCTCGAGGCCCTGCCCTGGTACCAGGTGCTGGCGCTCTGGAAGGCGGCGATCTTCCTCGAGGGGAGCTACAGGCGCTACCAGGCGGGGACTACGGTCGACACGTACTTCGCGCGGCTTGGCGAGGGGGTCGAGAAGCTGGGGCGGCTGGCTTATGAGCGGGCTGAGATCGGGTGAGCTGAGGGGGAGGGGGTCGGGTGCCTCTCCCCCACCGCCCGGGGCGTCAGCCTTTTTCGTTGTCACGCGGCCGAGGCACGGAGGATCACGTCGCAGTAGCCGTCGGCGATCTGCTCGGGGCTGAGCCGGCCGCGGGGATTCAGCCATTGCGGCGTGTAGTTGACCATCCCGAGCAGGGTCAGGAGGGCGAAGCTGCGGTCCTCGAAGTGCATCGTCCCGTCACGCTCACCGCGGGCGAGGACGTCGTCGAGCAGCTTCTCGAACGCCTTGCGCTGGCCGCGGACGCGGCGCCAGTGCGGCTCGCGCTCGATCACGTGGCGCTCCTGGGCGAAGACGAGCATGTGGTCACGGTGGCTGGCGATGTGGGCGAGCCAGGCGTGCAGCAGGGCGCGCAGCTGCTGCGCCGGCGGCGCCTCCTCGGCGGCGATCTCCCGCGCCCGCTCGAGCAGCGGGTCGAGCAGCTCGTCGCAGATGCTGATCAGGAGCTGGTCCTTGCTCTCTATGTAGTGGTAGAGGCCGCCGGCGGCGAGGCCGGTCGCCTCGGTCAGCTCGCTCATCGAGGTCGCCTGGTAGCCGCGTTCGGCGAAGAGGCGGGCGGCGGTGGCGATCACCTCTCGGCGACGGCGCTCGTAGCGCTCGCGCAGCACCGGCCGGGTCGGTGGGGAGATCGCCGCCATCGCGGCCAACCGTAGCGAAAATCCAAGAAAAACCGAAGGGATGCTCGAAATTCGAGTGATCATTCGGTATATATGCCGGATGGACTTCGAGCTATCCGACGAGCACCGCCTGATCCAGTCGACGGTTCGCGACTTCGCGCTACAGGAGGTCGCCCCGGTCGCCGAGGAGCTGGACCGCGAGAAGCGCTTCCCCTACGAGATCGTCTCCAAGCTGGGAGATCTCGGCCTGATGGGGATCCCGTTTCCCGAGAAGTACGGCGGCGGAGGGGGCGACAGCCTCGCCTACGCGCTGGCGGTCGAGGAGCTGACCCGGGTCGACTCATCGGTGGCGATCACCCTCTGCGCCCACACCTCGCTCGGCACCCAGCCGATCTACCTGTTCGGCAACGAGGAGCAGAAAGCCGAGTGGCTGCCGAAGCTCTGCTCGGGAGAAACCCTCGGCGCCTTCGGCCTGACCGAGCCCGAGGCCGGCTCCGACGCCGGCAACGTCCGCACCCGGGCCAGCCTCGAGGACGGCGAATGGGTGATCGACGGCGCCAAGCAGTTCATCACCAACGCCGGCACCGAGATCTCCGGCGTCGTCTGCATCACCGCCCGCACCGGTCCGGAGGAGATCTCCAACCTGATCGTCGAGAACGGCACCCCCGGCTACGAGCAGGGCGAGCCCTACCGCAAGATGGGCTGGAACGCCTCCGACACCCGGCCGCTCAGCTTCGACGGCGCCCGCGTCCCCGAGGCCAACCTGCTCGGCCCCCGCGGGATGGGCTTCAAGCAGTTCCTCCAGGTCCTCGACATCGGCCGCATCGGCGTCGCCGCGATGGGCGTCGGCCTGGCCCAGGGCGCGCTCGACGAGGCGCTCGCCTACGCCAAGGAGCGGCAGGCCTTCGGCAAGCCGATCTCCAAGTTCCAGGCGATCCAGATGAAGCTCGCCGACATGGCGACCGAGATCGAGGCGGCGCGGCTGCTCGTCTACAAAGCCGCGCGCCAGAAGGATCGCGGCGAATCGTTCTCGCTGACCGCGGCGCAGGCGAAGCTGAAGACCGGCCGCCTCGCCGTCCGCTGCGCCGAGGAGGCGGTCCAGATCCACGGCGGCTACGGCTACATCGAGGAGTACCCGGTCTGCCGCTTCTACCGCGACGCGAAGATCCTCACGATCGGCGAGGGGACCGACGAGGTGCAGCAGATGGTGATCGCGCGGGCGCTCGGCGCATGACCCCGCCCCCCCGCGGGCGGTCCGGCGAGAGGGGCTGACCGCGGTGTTCTCGCGCGTCCTGATCGCCAACCGCGGCGAGATCGCGCTGCGGGTCGAGCGCACGCTGCGCCGGCTCGGGATCGAGTCGGTCGCCGTCTACAGCGACGGCGACGCCGGCGCTCCCCACGTTCGCGGCGCCGACCGGGCGCTGCGGATCGGGCCGACGCCGGCCCAGCGGTCCTACCTCGATGTCGAGCGCGTGGTCGAGGCGGCGCTGAGAAGCGGGGCCGAGGCCGTGCACCCCGGCTACGGCTTCCTCTCCGAGAACCCGGAATTCGCCCGCGCCTGCGCCGACGCCGGGCTGACCTTCGTCGGCCCCGGACCGGAGGCGATGGAGCTGCTCGGCGACAAGGTCGCCGCCAAGGACGCGGCGGCGGCCGCCGGCGTCCCGATCCTCTCCGGCCTCAGCGGCGAGCGGCTCGGCGACGAGGAGATCGTCGAGTGGGCGGCCGGGGCCGAGCTGCCGCTGCTGCTGAAGGCCGCGGCGGGCGGCGGCGGCAAGGGGATGCGCGTCGTCACCGACCTCGGCGACCTGCCAGAAGCGCTGGCGGCGGCGCGGCGCGAGGCGCTCGGCGCCTTCGGCGACGACCGCCTGTTGGTCGAGCGCTACCTGGAGGCCTCCCGCCACATCGAGGTCCAGGTTCTCGCCGACTCCCACGGCGCCGCCGTCCACCTCGGCGAGCGTGAGTGCAGCCTCCAGCGCCGCCACCAGAAGGTCGTCGAGGAGTCCCCCTCGCCGGTCGTCGACCCGGAGCTGCGCGAGCGGATGGGCGCGGCGGCGGTTGCCCTCGCGCGGAGCTGCGGCTACGTCAACGCCGGCACCGTCGAGCTGATCGCCGAGCGCGACGACCCCGGCGCCTTCTTCTTCCTCGAGGTCAACACCCGGCTCCAGGTCGAGCACCCGGTCACCGAGGCGGTCAGCGACCTCGACCTGGTCGAGCTGCAGCTGCGGATCGCCGCCGGGGAGCCGCTCGGGTTCGGTCAGGAGGACGTCCGCCTCGACGGCCACGCGATCGAGGCCCGCCTCTACGCCGAGGACGCCGCCCACGGCTTCCTCCCCTCCGCCGGGCGCGTCGTCGCCTACCACGAGCCGGCCGGCGTCCGCGTCGACAGCGGTATCGAGACCGGAACCGAGGTCGGCCTCGACTACGACCCGATGCTGGCGAAGCTGATCGCCCACGCCCCCGACCGGGCGACGGCCCTGTCGCGGCTCGAGAGCGCGCTCGCCGAGCTCGTCGTCCTCGGCCCGACGACCAACGCCGCCTACCTGCGGGCGCTGCTGGCGCGGCCCGAGGTCCGCGCGGGCGCGCTCGACACCGGGCTGATCGAGCGCCTCGGCGCGGCGATCGCGCCGCCGGTTCAGGAGCCGGTCTTAGCTGCGGTGGCGCTGGCGGAGCTCCTCGGTCCGGCCCCCAGCGACGACCCCTGGGACGCCCGCGACGGCTGGCGCCAGTCCGGCCCGGCCTGGGCGCGGGCGCGACTGGCCGGCCCCGAGGGCGAGCTCGAGGTCGCGATCCGCCGCGATCCGGTCGCACTTGTCCCCGGTATGCGGGAAGAAGTGCGACCGCGCCGGTGGGGGTGGAGCGCCGGCGAGGATTCGGGGGCCTTTGCGATCGAGGGCGAGATGCTCACGGTCGCGGGCGAATCCCGGCGGATCGCGATGCATCGAGATGGCAACGCGATCTGGCTCGTCGACGGCGCCGCCCAGCCGGCGCGGTTCGACCTGGCCGAACAGGCCAATGCCGCGGCGGGTGCCGTCGGCGGCGGCTCGCTCGAGGCGCCGATGCCGGGGGTCGTGATCGACGTCCGCTCCGAGCCCGGCGCCGAGGTCGCCGAGGGCGACGTCCTCGTCGTCCTCGAGTCGATGAAGATGGAGCTCTCGATCCAGAGCCCACGGGACGGCGCCGTCGCCGAGGTCCTGGTCGCACTCGGCGACCAGGTCGCCCGCGGGCAGATCCTGGTCGCCCTGGCCAGCGGCGAGGAGGAGGCGGGATGAGCACGCAGCTGAGGACCCACGCGCGGCCCGGAACCCCGGAGTACGAGCGCAACGAGGCCGAGCACCGGCGCCTCGCGGCCGAGCTCGGCGAGCGGATCGCCCGCGCCGCGGCCGGCGGCGGCGAGAAGTCACGCGAGCGCCACAGCTCCCGCGGCAAGCTGCTGCCGCGGGAGCGGGTCGACCGCCTCTGCGACCCCGGCTCTCCCTTCCTCGAGCTCTCGCCGCTGGCGGCGGAGGACCTCTACGACGGCGCCGCGCCGGGCGCCGGGATGATCTCCGGGATCGCCCGGGTCGAGGGCCGGGAGGTCGTCGTCGTCGCCAACGACGCCACCGTCAAAGGCGGCACCTACTACCCGATGACGGTGAAGAAGCACCTGCGGGCGCAGGAGGTCGCGCTCCACAACAACCTCCCCTGCGTCTACCTGGTCGACTCCGGCGGCGCCTTCCTGCCGATGCAGGACGAGGTCTTCCCCGACCGCGAGCACTTCGGCCGGATCTTCTTCAACCAGGCGACGATGTCGGCCCAGGGCATTCCCCAGATCGCCGCGGTGATGGGCTCCTGCACCGCCGGCGGCGCCTACGTGCCGGCGATGAGCGACGAGACCGTGATCGTCCGAAACCAGGGCACGATCTTCCTCGGCGGGCCGCCGCTGGTCAAGGCCGCGACCGGCCAGACCGTGACCGCCGAGGAGCTCGGCGGCGGCGAGCTGCACGCCCACACCTCCGGCGTCGTCGACCACCTCGCCGAGGACGACGAGGGGGCGCTGAGGATCGTCCGCTCGATCGTCGCGACGCTGCCGGCCAGGGCCGCGGCGCCCTGGGAGCGGGCGCCGGTCGAGGAGCCGGCGGTCGACCCGGCGACGATCTACGGCGCGGTTCCGCCCGACAGCCGCACCCCCTACGACCCCCGCGAGATCATCGCCCGCGTCGTCGACGGCAGCCGCATGCACGAGTTCAAGGCCGAGTACGGCACCACCGCCGTTTGCGGCTTCGCCCACCTCCACGGCCACCCGGTCGGGATCGTCGCCAACCACGGCATCCTCTTCAGCGAGAGCGCGCTCAAGGTCGCCCACTTCGTCGAGCTCTGCGACCAGCGTCGGGTGCCGCTGCTGTTCCTCCAGAACATCTCCGGCTTCATGGTCGGCCCCGAGTACGAGGCGGGCGGCATCGCCAAGGACGGCGCCAAGATGGTCGCCGCCGTCGCCACCGCCCGGGTGCCGAAGCTGACCCTCATAGTCGGCGGCTCCTTCGGCGCCGGCAACTACGGCATGTGCGGCCGCGCCTACTCCCCCCGCTTCCTCTGGATGTGGCCCAACGCCCGGATCTCGGTGATGGGCGGCGAGCAGGCGGCGACGGTGATGACCGAGGTCGGCCAGCCCGAGGTCGGCGCCGAGCTCCGCGAGCAGTACGAGCGCCAGGGCAACCCCTACTTCTCCACCGCCCGCCTCTGGGACGACGGCGTCATCGACCCCCTAGACACCCGCCGCGTCCTCGGCCTCGCCCTCGGCGCCTGCGCCAACGCGCCGCTAGCCGACCCCGCGGCGCCCGTCTTCAGGATGTAGCGGCGACGAGTCCTGCATTCGCCTCCCCATAGGGGCAAAACGCAGGACTCGTCCGCCTCAGGCGCCGAAGTTCTTCGTCAGCCAGGGAACCAGGAGGGCGTTGACCTCCTGCGGCTTCTCCTGCTGCAGCCAGTGGGCGGCGTCGGGGATGACGTGCTTCTCGACCTGGGGGAGGAGCTCCTCCATGCCGTCGGTGGAGCCGGGCATGAAGAACCAGTCGTCGGCGGCGGTGATCATCAGGGCCGGCTTGTCGATCAGGTAGTCGGAGCCCTGGGCCTCTTCGAAGTCCTTTCGCAGAGCGCGGTACCAGTTGAGGCCGCCGGTGAAGCCGGTGCGGGAGTAGACGTCGACGTAGAAGCCGAGCTCCTCGTCGCTGACGATCGGCTCGCCGAAGAGCTGGGGATCGCCGACGAAGACGCCGGCCGGGACTTCCTGGATCTCTTTCGGCGCGGCCAGGAACTGCTCCATCGTGTAGCCGCGGCCGCGGAGCATCGAGCGGAAGGTGTGGTCGACGTCCTGCTCGAGGATCGCCTCGCCGACGCCCGGCTCCTGGAAGGTCCGCATGTAGTGGTTGGGCCCGCGCAGCTCGTCGTAGATTTCGATCATGTCCTGCGGCGCTTCCCAGGTGAAGTAGGGAGTGCAGAGGCTGCCGAGGCCGAGCACGCGCTCGGGGGCGAAGACGCCCGAATACCAGGCTGGCATCGAGCCCCAGTCGTGGCCGAACCAGACCGCCCGCTCGATCCCGAGGGCGTCGAGCAGACCGGTCAGGTCGGCGACCAGGTTCTTGCAGCTGTAGGTCTGGGCGTCCGCGGGAGCGTCGGTGCCGGCGAAGCCGCGCTGGCTGGGGACGATCACGCGGAAGCCGGCGGCGGCGATCGGGTCGACCTGGTTGCGCCACGAGTAGGGGTGCTCGGGGAAGCCGTGCAGGAGCAGCACCGGCGTCCCCTCGCCCTGCTCGAAGTACTCCATCGTGATCCCGTTCGTCTCGGCGGTCTTGGGGGCGGTGAAATCCAACTCAGTCTCCTTCTCGAGGGGTTGGCCGGATCATCCGGGGAGGGTGAATCCCGCGTCGACCGTGAGCGTCTGGCCGGTGACCATCCGCGCTTGGTCGGAGAGCAGGAAGGCGACGGGCTCGGCGATCTCGTCGGGGTGGAGCGCGCTGCCGAGCGGTGAGCGTTCGCCGGCCGCCGCGGCGATCGCTTCCCACTCGGGGATTTCTTTGAAGAGGTCGGTGAGGACGACGCCGCCGCAGATGCAGTTGGCGCGGATCCCGTTCGGCCCGCCCTCGACCGCGAGGTAGGTGACGAGCGTCTCGATCGCCGCCTTGGCCGTCCCGAAGGCCGCGTAGGCGTCGTAGACCCGGTGCGCTCCCAGGCTCGAGATCGCGACGATCGCGCCGCCGCCGTTTTCGCGCATTGTCGCCGAGACGGTCTGGGCCAGGACCAGCAGCGAGCGCACGTGGGCGGCCATCGTGTAGTCCCAGTCCTCGACCGTCAGCTCGTCGGTCAGGCCGAAGCTGCCGTTGGCCGCGTTGGCGACCAGGTAGCGCAGCGGCCCGAGCCCCTCGATCGCCTGTTCGACCGCGGAGACGTTGTCCTCGGCGACGCCGACGTCGCCCTGGATCACGACGGCGCGGCGGCCGAGGGCGCGGATCTCCTCCGCGGTCGCCTCGGCGGCCTCGGCGTTGGCGACGTAGGTGATCGCGACGTCCGCGCCCCGGCGCGCCAGCGCCAGCGCGCACGAGCGCCCGATTCCCCGCGAGCCCCCGGTTACGAGGGCGTTGCCTTCGATTCCGTCCATCCGCTCTCGAACGTACCCGCCGCGCTCAACTGGGGATGTCGCGTCCCAGCCAGCCTTTGTAGAAGCCCTCGATGTCCGGCAGGTACTCGTGCATGACCGGGTAGCCAGGTGGTACGGCTTCCGTCTCGAGCAGGCGCCCGGAGATCGGGCAGTAGAACTCGCGCAGCTCCTGCCACTCGCCCTCGGGGTGGCCGAGCTTGGGGTAGACCTCCTCGTAGAGCTCGTCGCTGTCGCGGACGAACATCGGCGCGAACATCTTCCAGTTCTGGTCCCAGCGGCAGAGGTCGGCGCCGGCGTCGGTGCGGATCACCATCTCGCCGTCGCTGGCGCGGCGGACGATGTTCATCCCCTCGCCGTACGGGAGGACGATGCGGTCCTCGTAGTCGACCCGCTCCTGCAGCAGCTCCAGCCACTTCTCGAAGCGGTCCGGATCCTTGATCGCGGACTGGATGTCCTTGACGGCGCGGCGGGAGAGTTTCTCGTCGAGCAGGTCGGCCAGCGTCTCGCGGGTGACCTGGGTGGTCACCGGCACCGCCGCCACCTGGCCCTCGGGCAGGTAGACCTCCGAGTTGGCGAGGAACTCGGCGGCCGAGTCCTCGGGCGTGACCTTGCCCGGGACGGCGCGGGCGACCATCACGGTCGGCGTCACGACGTCGAAGTCGAAGTCCTCGGGCAGATCCCAGAAGCCGCGGAATTCAGCCGCCCAACCCGGCTCCAGCCGCATCGACTCGGAGAACATGACCTTGACCGTCTCGATCAGGTCCTGGTCGAGGATCCGCTGGCGCTGCTCGCTCCACCACTCCGAGGCGGGCCGGGCGCGCTCGAGGCGATGGCGCATGAGGCCTTCGCGGTCGTCGAGACCGTAGGCCCGCTCCGCCCAGCGAGCCTGGATGTGACCGCCGGCGATGTCCTCCTCGACCCGCTCCACGCTGCGCAGCAGCGGGTCGCCGAGGCCGCCGCCGCCGCGCCCCGAGGAGAGGTAGAGATCGCCGGTTTTGACCGCGATCATCATCGTGTACGGATCCTGCTCGAGCTGGTGCTCGCCGGCGAAGGCGGACATCGCCGCCTCTTCGCCGCTGACGTCGCCGACCGGGTAGGCCTTGCCGTCGGCCGCCTGCTCGAAGACGTCGGAGCCGAACACGTTGTGGACGTAGGCGCTGGGCGCCGGGTAGCCGCCGAAGAGGCCGGGCGAGGTCAGCATCCCGCCGGCGCCGATGTTCTCGATCTCGAAGTCCTGGGTGCCGTTGACGAGCAGCAGCGTCTCGAACGAGGAGCCACCGCGGTGGCGGCCCCAGCCACCGGTGTTGGGCTTGATCTGACGGCCGAGGTAGACCATCGGCTTGACCAGCTCCCACATCTCGATGTCGCCCATGTCGCCCTCGGGGTTGAAGACGGCGGCGCCGTAGTCGAGGCCGTCGAGGACGTACTTGGCGCCCTGGCCCTGGGCGCCGATCTCGAAGTTCATGAAGCCGGAGATCTGGCCGTACTGGTCGATCCCGCCGCCCTGGGCGACGTTGCCCGGGACCGTGTAGGTGGAGACGACCTCCTCGATGTAGCCGCGCGACTGCAGGGCGCGGGAGACCGCGCGCAGATACCCGGTCGAGGTCGTGAACATCGGCATCCACGGGAACGAGGAGGAGCAGGGAGCGTCGCCGAGGTCGGCCCAGCTGCCCTCGGTCAGCAGCAGCTCGGTCGCGTAGTAGGCGCCGTCGTTGATCTTGTCGTTGCAGATCAGCGTCTGCGTGAAGAGGATCCACTGCATCCCCTGCTGGGCCGAGGGGGTGGCGTTGAAGGAGTGCCAGCCCCAGGCCGAGGAGCCGCGCAGGTCGGTGGTCCAGCGGCCGTCCTTGTCGACGATCGCCTCGTAGGCACCGTGGATGATCAGGTCGCGCTGGGCCCGCTTCGGCAGGTTCATCTTGTTCGCGTATCTGGCCTCGGTGAAGCCGGCGGAGCGGTAGCGGCCGGGGACCAGGAGGCCGCGGACGCGCGACTTGAAGTCGCGGCGGCCATCCTCGATCGCCTCCCGCATGAAGACCTTGAACGGCTCCTCGCCTTCTTCCAGCACCAGCCGCTCGACCGCGTCGCGGATCATGTGGCAGCCGGCGAGGCGGGTGCGCTCGTCGAGCAGGTAGAGGCCGGGGGCGCGGCTCTGCATCGAGACGCGCTTGTTGTGCCACGCGGCGATCGTGTCGTTCTCGCCGATCTTCATGCAGTGCAGGTCGATGCCGTCGTCGAAGCGGGTGGTCGGCCCCACCGGGACGCCGCCCGGGGTCGTGGCGCCGATGTCCATCACGTGGATGACGCCGCCGGCCCAGCCGAGCAGCTCGCCGGGGCGGCCGGGGTTGAAGATCGGGACGAAGGTCTGGACGTCGGCGTTGTGGACGTCGCCGATCGTCGGCTGGTTGTTGGCGAAGATGTCGCCGGGCTTGATCCCGGGGTTGTCCTCCCAGCCGTTGCGGACCATGAACTTGATCGCCTCGCTCATGGTGTGGACGTGGACGATGATCCCGGTCGAGAGCGCGACGTTGTCGCCCTCGGGCGTGTAGAGCGCGAAGCAGATCTCGCCGAGCTCGCGGACGATCGGCGAGGCGGAGATGTTGAGCGCGGTCTCGCGCGCCGTGACCATGCCGCCGCGGACCCGCGAGAAGAGCTTCTCGAAGTGGAGCGGGTCGGAGTCCTTCATCTCGAGGTCGCGGAGGCCGTGGTAGTAGCCGGTCTCCTCGAACTTGCGCTCGGAGACGTCGAGCATCTCGGCCAGCTTCAGGCCATCCCAACCGATCGGTGCGCGCTGGTCGGGCTCGAGAGTGCGGACGGTGTCGATCGTGGCCATTGGGTCAGGCCTCCTTGTTCTCGAGGTGGAAGATGCCGTGCTCGTCGAGCCAGGCCCGGCGGTCGGGCGGGATCGGGAAGGTCGTCGACTCGGCCTCGAGCACGGCCGGGCCCTCGATCGTGTGGCCGAAGCGAATGTCTTCCATCTCGTAGACGTCGGTGGTCGCGTGGCCGTCGTTCCACCAGACCTGGCGCGTCTCTTTGACGGTCGGGGCGGCGGCTTCGCGGGGCAGCGTCGGCAGCGTCGGCTGTTCGATCGGGACCGAGCCCTTGACGATCGCCTGGGCGACCAGGTAGCCGAGCTCGGGCGAGGAGGCGGCGCGGGCGTACATCCGCGTGTAGGTCGTCTCGAAGGTCTCGATCAGGTCGCGGACGTCGTCGGCCGACTCCAGCGCCGGCTTCGGCGCGTCGACCTCGATGTCGACCAGCTGGCCGTAGTACTGCATCCGCACCATGTGGGTGAAGGAGATGTCCTCGGACTTGTAGCCGGACTTGGCGAACTCGTCGCGGACGCGGTCCTCGAGCGAGCGCCAGGCCTGGGTCAGGAGGCCGCCCGCCTGCTCGCGTTCGGCGTCGTCCTGGACCGGCATCAGCGGCAGGTCGACCTGGCGGTCGAAGCGGTACTCGAACTCGGCGCAGGCACAGCCGAAGGCGGAGAAGCCCGCCGCCCACTCGGGCACCAGCACCTGCTGGTAGGGGACGCCGCTGGTGTAGCCGGCGACGTGCAGCGGGCCGCCGCCGCCGTAGCAGAGCAGGGTGTAGTCGGCGGGGCTGTAGCCCTTGCCGAGGATGCGGCCGACGGCCTCGTTGCGGAGCGAGGTCTCGAACAGCTCGATCACTCCCGAAGCCGCCTCCTCGACGCCGAGCCCGAGCGGGTCGGCGACCTGGCGCTTGACCTCGGCCCGGGCGCGCTCGACGTCGAGCTGGACCTGGCCGCCGAGGAAGTACTCGGGGTTGAGCCGGCCGAGCACGAGGTTGAGGTCGGTGATCGAGACCGTTTCCACCCCGCCCTCGGGCCAGGCGGTGCCGATCATCGCCCCTGCGGAGTCGGGCCCGATCTCGGGCCGGCGCGCGTTGGGGTCGATGCGGACGAAGGAGCCGCAGCCGGAGCCGACCGAGTCGATCTGGACCAGCGGCATGTTGAGCAGGAATTTCGCGATGTCCGGGGTCGTCGTCACCTCGTAGCGCTTGCCGGTAAGCAGCGCGATGTCGAACGAGGTGCCGCCGATGTCGGTGCAGAGCACGTTGTTGAGGTCGATCCGGTCGGCCAGGTAGCGGGCGCCGACGACGCCGCCGATCGGGCCGGAGACGAGCGTCGTCGCCAGCTGGTCGGCGTCGATCGAGATCGTGCCGCCGTGGGACGCCATCACCCTCAGCTCGAAGGCGGCGCCGCGCTCCTTGGTGCGGTCGCGGACGGCGCGCAGGGTGCCGCGCGAGGGCTCGGCGGCGTAGGCCTCGATCACGGTCGTGTTCAGCCGCGGGAAGTCGCGGCGCGAGGGGTAGAGGTCGCTGGAGACGAAGACCGGGCAGTCGCCGTTGACGCTGCGTTTCGCCTTCTCCTCCTCGACGATCTCGCGCACCCGCTGCTCGTGAGCTGGGTTGCGGTAGCTGAAGATCAGCGAGATGACGATGCCCTCGACGCCGTCGTCGAGCAGCGCGTTGACCGCCTCGCGGGCGTCCTCGTCGCGCAGCTGCAGGACCTCTTTGCCGAAGAGGTCGATGCGGCCGCGGACACCGTGGACGCGGTCGCGCGGGATCAGCGGGTCGTTGTGATGGTGGGTGGCGATATGGAGGCGGTCGGCGTAGGAGTAGCCGAGGTAGGTCTGGATGCCGCGCTCCATCTGCAGCGAGTCCTCCTGGCCGGCGGTGACCAGGGCGCCGACGCGGCGGCCCTTGCGGCTGAGCAGCCGGTTCAGCATCGCGGTGCCGCTGAAGACGGCGGACTGGATCCGCGGGAAGCCCTCCTCCGGAGTCGAGTCCCACTGGCGGAACGCGTCCTCGGCGGAGCTCATCAGCCCCACGGACTCGTCCTGCGGGGTCGTCTGTGCCTTGCCGACGATGAAGCTGCCCTCGTCGTCGACTATGAACGTGTCGGTCATCGTGCCGCCAGCGTCAATCGCCAGCACGCGCGGATCGTGCTCTCTCTTTCCCATCAGCCGACTGTAGGTCGGCTGATCGCCGGTGTCGTCGTCCTCCCCAACCGATCTGACCGGCGCCATTTGTGGTCTCGCCACAAACTGGCTACCTTGAACCGATGGCGAACGAGAGCGCGATCGCACCGCCCCACGCGAGCCGCGGCGAGATCGCCGAGATCGTCGAGAACCTCAGCGCCGAGCTCGACGAAGTCTCCGCCGCCCTCACCGACACGATCCACGAGCACCTCGACGAGCTCGACGACGACATGCGCACCTGGACCCTGCAGAGCACGCGGGCGAACCTCGGCGTGATGGTGACGCTGATGCGCGAGGGCGCCGACCCGCGCTCGGTCGTCGCCCCGCCGGAGGCGATCGGCTACGCCAAGGAGTACGTCGTCCGCGGCCTCGACTTCGGCCTCCTCCAGCGCGCCTACCGCAGCGCCCAGGGGGTCTTCTCGGGAATGATCCTCGAACGCCTGCGCCAGGCGACCGACGATCCCGACCACCTGGCCGACGCGATGGTCTTCTTCAATGCCTGGATCTTTGCCTGGATCGAGGCGATCGAGCGCCAGCTGACCGATGTCTACATGGGCGAGCGCGAGCAGTGGGTGCGCGGCGCGGCGGCGATGCGGGCGGCCGAGGTGCGGGCGCTGCTGGGTGGCGCCCGCGTCGACGTCGCCGAGGTCAGCACCCGGCTCGGCTACGACCTCGACCGCTTCCACGTCGGCTACGTGGTCTGGAACGAGACCGCCGAGGACGCGCCCGGCGGCGGCCACGCGCTGTTCGGCGAGATGGAGCAGGTCGCGGCCGCCGTCGCCGAGTCGCTCGGCGCCCGTTCGGCGCTGACCGTCGCCCAGGGCCGCCACCTCGCCTGCTGGGCCGGGCGCCACGAGCCCCAGCACCTCGGCGACCTCCGGGTCCCTCGCGGCGCCGGCAAGGGGATCTCGGTCGCCGCGGGGACGCCGGCGCACGGGGTCGAGGGCTTCGTCCTCAGCCACCGCGAGGCGCTGCTGGCCCGCCGTGTCGCCCAGCTGCGCGGCGACTCACGCGCCGCCCGCGTCACCTTCCCCGACCTCTCCCTGGAGGCGCTGATGGTCAACGACGTCGACGCCGCCCGGCGCTTCGCCGAGCGCGAGCTCGGCGCCCTCGCCGCCGCCGACGACGCGACCGTGCGCCTGGCCTCGACCCTCGCCGTCTTCCTCGACGAGGGCGCCAGCTTCGTCCGCGCCGCCCGCCGCCTCGGCGTCCACACCAACACCGTCACCTACCGCGTCCACCGCGCCGAGGAGCTGCTCGGCCACCCCGTCGGCGAGCGTCAGCTGGAGCTGCGGGTGGCGCTGCGCCTGACACGGCTGGTGCCAGCCGACGGCTAGCGCTGGAGGCCGGCCAATTCCCTGATTGCTCTCTCCGGATGCTCAGTCCCAGGCCACGCGCAGGAGGAGCTTTCCCATGTTGCTGCCCTCGAAGAGCCGGCCAAGGGCTTCGGGTGCCTTCTCGATGCCGCCGGGGACGATCGTCTCGTCGTAGTGGAGCTTGCCTTCGCCGAGCATGCCGGCGAGGTGGTTGATCGCCTCTTCGAAGTGCTCGACGTAGTCGAGGACGAGGAAGCCGCGAATCGTCGCCCGCTGCATGATCAGCTGGCCGACGTTGAGCAGGCCGCTGCCGCCCTCGCCGTCGTTGTAGGTGTTGTACTCGGCGATCATCCCGCAGAGCGAGATCCGGGCGCCGATGTTGAGGTGCATCAGGACCTCGTCCATGATCGGGCCGCCGACGCTCTCGAAGTCGACGTCGACGCCGTCGGGCGTCGCCGCGGCGAGCTGCTCGCGCCAGTCGTCGGCGCGGTGGTCGACGCAGGCGTCGTAGCCGAGCTTCTCGACCGCGTGGCGGCACTTCTCCGGACCTCCGGCGACGCCGACTACGCGGGCGCCGCGCTGCTTGGCGATCTGGCCGGCGATCGAGCCGACGGCGCCGCAGGCGGCGGAGATCACGATCGTCTCGCCCTCCTTCAGCTCGGAGAGCTGGATCCCCTGGTAGGCGGTGATCCCGGTGTGGCCGAGCGCCCCGAGGAAGGCCGAGAGCGGCGCCGGCAGCGGGTCCGGGAGCACGGTCAGCGGCGCCTCCAGCAGGTTGTCGTCGGCGAGGCAGAGCTCCTGCCAGCCGAGGAAGCCGTTGACGATCGCCCCGACCGGCATGTCGTCGCGGCGGGAGGCGATCACCTCACCGACGCCGAGCCCGCGCATCACCGCGCCGAGCGGGACCGCCGGCATGTAGCCGCGGATGTCGCTCATCCAGATCCGGTTGGTCGGGTCGAGGGAAAGCAGCTCGGTGCGGACCAGCGCCTGCCCGTCGGTGAGCTCGGGAACCTCCTCCTCGACCAGCTCGAGGTCGCCGTCGGCGAGGTTGCCGTTGGGTCGCTTGCGAAGGCGGAACGCGCGGTTGACGGTCGTCTCTGACATCTCTCAGCTCTCCTCGAATTGGGTGGCTTCTGCGGGCGCCTGGTTCATCGGTTCAGTTCGATCGCCCAGCGCTCGGTGGCGACGCGTACGTAGGGGGACTGCGTGGTGCGGATCAAGTTGCGGAGCTCGTCGACCTCGGGCGCGAGTAGCGGGTAGTCGCGCTTGACCGGCCCGGCCGCCTGCATCGCGGCGATGTCGGACTCGGGGATCAGTGCCCTGAGGATCAGCAGGTCGTCTTCGCCGGGACCGGTTCCGTGGCGGGCGCGCAGCTCCTCCAGGGTCGGCTGTTCGGGCGGGTTGGCGACGACGCGGGCGGCGTTGTCGGCGCTCATGATCCGGTTGAGGACCTCGGGGTCGATCGGCGCCGGCGGCTCGCCGTAATGGCCGGCGGTGTAGGCGACGACCTGGTCGGGGACGAGCTTGTAGCGATCGCCGCTGACGACGTTGAGCACGGCCTGGGTGCCGACCAGCTGGCTCAGCGGCGTCGCCATCACCGGCCAGCCGAGCTCGCGCCGGACGTCGGCGATCTCGGCCAGGACCTCGTTCAGGCGATGGGTCATCCCGTGCTGCTCGAGCTGGGCTTTGAGCGTCCCGACCATCCCGCCCGGGATCTGGTGGGTGACGTTGAAGAGGTCGTACTCGCTGACCTGGTCGACCAGGTGCCCGGCCGCCCTGCCGACGGCGCGGAAGTGCTCGTCGACCGGCGCCAGCAGCGAGGTGTCGAGCGAGTGATCCCAGCCCATCAGCTCGAGGTTGCGGACGACGCTCTCGGTCGAGGGGACCGAGGGTCCGTTCGACATCGAGCGGGCCGCCGTGTGCAGGACCTTGACCCCGTGCTTGACCGCTTCGACGTAGGTCAGGCCGGAGGTGCCCATCAGGTTGTTGGCGTGGATCTCGACCGGCTTCGGCGCCGCCGCGGCGACGATCTTCGGCAGCAGCTCGCGCAGGCGCTCGACTTCGAGCACACCGGCGGTGTCGTAGAAGAGGACACCGTCGATCTCCGGCACGGCGGCGATCTCGGCCGCTTTCGCCGCCAGGTACTCGTCGGTGTGGACCGGGGAGATCGTGTAGAAGACGGTGCCGACGACCTCGGAGCCGTACTCCTTGGCGACCCGGGCCAGGCGGGCGAAGTTGTCGATCCCGTAGAGGACGTCGTAGATCCAGTAGGAGCGGACGCCGTGCTCGTTCAGGCGCCGCATCCAGAGGTCCATCAGGGCATCGGGGGAGACCCCGAAGGAGATGCAGGCGTTGGCCCGCATGCCGCCCCGCATCGGCGTCCGGTGGATCGCGGCGCGCAGCAGGTCGAGGCCTTCCCAGGGGTTCTCCCGCTTGTACTTGAGCAGCACCTCCATGTGGGAGCTGCCGGCGAAGTCGATGACGCTGAAGCCGGTGCGGTCGAGGAGGTCGGCGACGGGCAGCGCCATGCCCGCCTGCATCCGCATCCCCCAGAGGCTCTGCTGGCCGTCGCGCAGGGTCGAGTCGAGGATCTCAACGCTGGGCATGCGCGCTCCCGGCCGCCAGCTCGCGCAGCTGGCCCTTGAGCACCTTGCCGGCGGGGTTGCGCGGCAGCTCGGCGACGACGTTGTAGGAGCGCGGTCGCTTGTGGCGCGCGATCGAGTCGAGGCAGCGCCGGTCGAGCGCCGCCTCGTCGACCTCGGCGTCGGCGGCGGGGACGACGAAGGCGACGATCAGCTCGCCCCACTCGGGGTCCTCGACGCCGACGACGGCGACCTCGGCGACGGCCGGGTCGAGGTCGATCACGTCCTCGACCTCGCGCGGGTAGACGTTGTAGCCGCCGGTGATGATCACGTCCTTGGCGCGGTCGACGAGGGTGAGACGCCCCTGCCCGTCGAAGCGCCCGAGGTCACCGGTGTGCAGGCAGCCGCCGCGCAGCGTCTGCGCGGTCGCCTCGGGCATGTCGAGGTAGCCCGCCATCACGGTCGGGCCGTCGACGACGACCTCCCCCACCTCCCCCGTGGGAAGCTCGCGGTCGTCCTCGTCGACGACGCGGACGATCAGCCCGACCCTGGCGACACCGACCGAGCGCAGGGCCTCCTCGTCGCCGGCCTCAACCGCGGCGCCGATCGCCGCCTTGCCGTTGGCGGTGATCGTGCAGGGCGACTCGCCCTGGCCGTAGCCGTTCCAGACGACCGGGCCGAGGGCGCGCACGGCGTCGCGCAGGTCGGCGGGCAGCAGCGGCGCGGCGCCGGCGATGATCGTCCCGATCCTCCCGGCGGCCTCGCCCGCGCGAGGGTGGGCCGAGAGCCGGCGCAGCAGCGTCGGCGGCACGAAGAAGGTCGAGCGCCGCCCGGTGGCGAGGAGGTCGAAGAGCTCGTCGGCGTCGAAGCCGCCCGAGGGAGGCAGCACCTGCGCGGCGCCGCGGCAGAGGAAGGGCAGCGACATCAGGCCGGAGGCGTGGCTGAGGGCGGCGACGTGGATCATCGAGTCCTCGGGCGTCACCGTGGCGGCGTCGGCGAGGTAGGCGGCCGTCATCGCGAAGAGGTTGTGGTGGCTGAGCCGGGCGCCCTTGGGCTTGCCGGTGGTGCCGGAGGTGAAGAACGTCCAGGCGTCGTCGGTCGCCGCCCGAGCCACCGGCGCGATCGGCTCCGGCGCCAGCAGCGCCGCGTCCTCGTCCTCGCCGAAGACGACGACCGGAACCTCGACCTCGGCCACCAGGTCGGCGGCGACGTCGGCGGTCGAGAAGCAGAGCTTGGCGTGGCCGCGGTCGACGATGTCGGCCGCCTCGCGCGCGTGCAGGCGGCTGGAGATCGGCACCGCGACCCCGCCCGCGTGCCAGATCGAGAACAGGCTCTCAATGTAGGCGGTGTGGTTGGAGGCGAAGAGCGCGACCGCATCGCCGGCGCCGACACCGTGGCGATCACGCAGGCCCGCCGCCCGCCTTGCCACCGCCTCGGCCAGCTCGCCCCAGCTGCGCTCAGGGCGATCGCCGACCAGGATCGCGGCTTCGTCCGCGGCCCAGTGGGCGGGGCCGTCGAGCAGCCCGGCGAGGTTCGCGCCGTACATCGATCGCGTCCTCTCGCCGGACCGCTCGCGCGGGCCCGCCGCCGTCAGCTCCCCGAGTTGCTCGTCGCCGCCGCCAGCTCGGCGGCCTGCGGGGCATCGGGATGGTTCTTGGCCCAGACGTCGTCGTCGTAGTGGCGCAGGTCGAACGCCTTCGAGTGGAACGCCTTGGCGGCCGCGTTGCACTCGTCCTGGGTCAGCTTGCCCTGGGTCGTGGTCCACTTCGCCGTTTTCGCCGGCAGCGAGGTGCTGCCCGCCTCGATCGGCCCGACGCCCGCGGTCCACTCGTCGTCGGCCAGCACCGAGTAGGGGATCGGGGTCCACATCTCGGACCGCTCACCCGAGTAGCGGGCCATCCGGTGCGGGCTGCGGTTCTGCGAGGTCAGCGTGATCAGGCCGACCAACTCGGCGATCGCCGAGTTGCCGTACTCGTCGTTCATCAGCGGCTTGAAGCGCTGGGTGCGCTCGTCGACGAGCATCCAGTCGTCCTGCTCGTAGACGCCGGCGAAGTGGGCGACGTCTTTGAGGGTCCCGTAGTAGACGAGGAGCCCCGCGTCGATCATCTGCTCGCGGCTCCAGCCGGCCATCATCTTCCACATCGTCGCGGTCGCCGACTCCATCTTCGCCCGCTGGTCGTCGAGGTAGTCGGCGAGCTCGGAGGCGCTGTCCATGTGGACCGGGATGTACCCGTCGGAGAGGAAGTCGGAGGCGTAGACCCCGAGCGAGACCAGGTTGTCGTTGTTGTAGGACGGTTCGGCCTCGAAGCTGCCCCAGTCGTCGACCATGTTGAAGTGGGTGTCCTTCATGGTCACCGTGATCGTCAGGTTGTTGTGCTCGATCTCGCCCGCCACCCCGTCCATCCACGGGTAGTCGCACTCGGAGAGGTCGAGGGCATCGCGGACGAGCATCTCGTTGCCGTCCTTGGTCTTGTACGGGCCGTGGTTGCAGAAGCTCAGCCGGCACTCGCAGTGGCTGAGGAAGCCGTAGGCGGAGACCGCCGCCATGAAGCGGGTGAAGGCGGTGTGGAGCTTGTCGCCGGACGTGACGCCGATCGCGGCGTCTTCGAAGGCCTCGGTCTGGCGGGCGGTGTGGATCTGGTCTTTGTGGTTGCCGTCGCTCGGCATGATGTGCGCCTCGGAGCGGTGGTAGGCGAGGTTGAGGCGCCGCGTGAAGTCGAGCACGTCCATCATGTCTTCGACCGCGTCGGTCGGCTTCAGGATCCCCATGTCCAGCAGCCACTGATGACCGCCGAGGTAGAACTGGGTGGCCACGTCCATCGTGATCGTGTTGACGTAGCTGCCGACCTGGCGGGCGCGGTCGGCGATCTCCTCCGCCGGCATCGCCGCGTCGATCTTGCGCACCAGCTCCGGGTAGCGGTACCAGGCGTTGTAGTAGGAGAGCGCGATGTAGGGGTTGACGGGGAAGAGTTTCGACTCCTGAACGGTGCGCGTCGTGCACTGGAAGTAGAAGGAGTCGGCGAGCTTCTGGATGTAGGTGTTGACATCCAGCACGTCCACGTAACTGCGTTTGATCGGCATCTGATTCCCCCTAGGAGATCTTGATAATCCGGGCGCGATGACCGCTCGCGCTCTCGGCGTCGGCGTAGGCGTCGGCGGCGGGCTTGGAGTACTCGACGGTGACCTCGTCGCCGTCGGCGAGCCCGTCCAGCGTCGCGTTCATCAGGCACGGCACGTTGTACTCGCGGGTGAGGATCCCGAGGTGCGAGCGGACCGTGCCCCCCATGCAGACGACGGCCTTGAAGTCGCCGAGGATCGGCGCGGTCAGGGTGCCGCCGGAGTCGTCGATGATCGCCACCGTGTTCTCGGGCACGCCGCCGGTCAGCATCTCCATCACCCTGTCGACGTCGGAGATGTAGCGGGCGGTGCCGGTGACGTCGGCGGGAGCCTTGAAGACGTTGTCGCCGTGGCCGACGATCGGCCGCCCCTGCTCGTCGGACTCGTTCTCGCCGGTGTTGGCGATGCCCGCCAGCGGTTTGTATTTGTCGGGCTCCTCCTTGAGCGAGATCGTCGCCGAGACGTCGAACTTGTAGCCCTCGGCGAGCAGCGCCGCCTCGATCTTCTCGAAGTCCTCGCGGGTGGGCTCCAGCGAGCCGTCTTCGACCGCCTGCTCCCACGTCTTGCCGCTGGCGGCGAAGCGCTCGGCGACAAGGGCCCTGATCGCGCCGTGGTACTTCTCGACCGTGGGCGTCGCCGACTCGCGGGCCCAGATGTCCGGGTACGGCCTTGCGGCCGCGTCTGAATCGCTCACGTCTGTTTCTCCTCCTCGAGATTCGCCTTCTCCTGAGCCAGTCGCAGCAGCAGTGCGGCGGTGGGCTGTCCTGGCAGTCTCTCCAGCTTGGGCACGCCCGCGGCGATCAGCGCCCGCGCGCCCTCGGCGCTCGCCAGCACCGAGCCGCGCGCGGCGGCGGCCCCGCGGAGGCGCTCGGCGAGAGCCTCCGGGTCCGGCGCGCCCTCGTCGATCATGACTCCCTCGGCGTCGAGGTCGACCGCGCCGGGCGCCTCGTCGACCACCTCCACCGGGCTCAGCTCCCTTGCCCACTCGATCAGCTCGCTGAGACCGGGAATCTCGGTCGGGTCGACCTCCTCGGTCGGCAGGACGCCGGCGTAGACGACACCGGCGGAGCCGTCGACGGTGAGCTCGCGGCCGACGAGCCCGTCGGTGACCCCGTCGCCGACGCCGACGACGCTGGGCCGGCCGAGGGCGCGGGTGACGACGGCGGCGTGGGAGGTCGAGCCACCGCGCTCGGTGACGACGGCGCGAGCGGCGATCATGCCGCTGACGTCCTCGGGGCTGGTCGTCGGCCGGACCAGGACGGCCCCGCCCTCGTCCGCCTCTGCGGCCTCGGAGTCGGAGACCGCCCTGCCGCCGGCGACGCCGGGGCAGGCGGCGACGCCACGGGCGACGATCTCGGCCCCGGCGGTGACCTCCTTGGAAAGACGGGGGGCCAGCACGGTCGCGAGCTGCTCGGCGCTGACCCGGCAGACCGCCTCCTGGTGGTCGATCGCGCCCTCGTCGGCGAGGTCGACGGCGGCGCGAACGGCGGCCAGCGGCGAGCGCTTCGCCGATCGGGTCTGCAGCAGGTAGAGATTGCCGCGCTCGACCGTGAACTCGATGTCCTGGACGTCGCCGTGCTCGCGCTCGAGCAGCTTCGCCGCCTCGAGCAGCCGCTCATGGGCCTCGGGCATCTGGCTCGCCAGGGCATCGAGCGGCAGCGGGTCGTGGGTGCCGCTGACGACGTCCTCGCCCTGTCCCTTCGCCAACCACTCGCCGTAGGGCTCGGGGTGGCCGCTGAGCGGGTTGCGGCTGAAGAGGACGCCGGTGCCGGAGTCCTCGCCGAGGTTGCCGAAGACCATCGCCTGGACGATCACCGCGGTGCCGCCCTCCTCGGAGATGCCCCAGTGGCGGCGGTAGGTCTTGGCGCGGCGCGAGGACCAGGAGCCGAAGACGGTGCTGATCACCGCTCGCAGCTGCTCGTGGGGATCGCCGGGGACCTCCTCGCCAGTGTCGCGGCGGACGGCCTCGCGGGTCTCCCCGGGAGTCGCGTCCTCCCCGGGCTCCTCGATGTCGGCGCCGAGCACGGTCTGGCCGAACTGGTGGATGAAGCGGTTGTGAGTCGAGCGGGCGAAGGCCTCGTCGCCGGAAAGGCGGCCGAGCGCCGCCTCGACGTCGTCGGTGATGCCGAGGTTGAGGACCGTGTCCATCATCCCCGGCATGCTCACCGCCGCACCCGAGCGGACCGAGACCAGCAGCGGGTGCTCGCCGCCACCGAATTCGCGTCCCAGCTTTTCCTCGAGGCCGGTGACACCGGCGAGCACCGAGCTCCAGGCCTCGTCTTCGAGCTCGCCGCCGGCGGCGTGGAAGCGGCGGCACTCGTCGATCGGCAGGCACAGCGCCGGCGGCACCGGCAGGCCGAGGCTGAGCATCCAGGCGATGCTGCGACCCTTGTTGCCGACGACCTCGCGGCTCGGCACCGTGGCGCCGTCGAGAACGACGACGCGGTCGGCGACTGCGGTCAAGGAGCCTCCTCGCGCTCGCGTCCGAGCATCCTCAGCAGATCCTCGTGGAGCTCGAACCAGACCGTGTGGTAGCTGTCGATGCGGACCCCGCTGACGAAGTCGAGGTCGCCGGCGAGCGTCTTGTCGTGGGCCTCGTCGAGGCGCTCCCTGTAGACCGACATCCGCGGTTGCAGCTCGGCGAAGCGGTCGATCACCTTCTCGGCCCGCTCATGCTGGGCGCCGAGGCGGTCGACGATGCCGTGGTCGTAGTCGGCGTCGGAGTGGTCGTTGGGCACCCGCTCGCCGCCCCCCGAGGGCATCATCTGCCAGTCGGTGAAGAGTTCGAGGAGCGCCCGGTTGATCCGCTCGAAGCGCTCGTAGGTCTCGGTCCCGGCGGGGTCGGCGCGAAAGTCGGCGAAGGCCTCGGGGTAGCGCTCGTCGAGCCACTCGCGTCCGGCGGGAGTGACCATGAAGGTCCCCTTGGCGCCGGCCGCGCGGCCGGCCTCGACCGCGGCCTCGAGGGCGGCGGCGACGCCGGCCTCGTCGGCGCCGAGGATCGCGGCGACGGCCTCGGGCCCCCCGGCCTTCTTCACAGCCAGGCCGTGCAGAGCGAGCAGGTCCAGATCAGTCATTGGCCCAGCCTCTCATGCGTACCTGTGCATAGCCACCAGTGCGGCGGGGCGGAAGTTGTGGATTCCCCACATGGGGTTGGGGCGGCGGTGGGGGCGTGGAGGAGTCGGGGGTCTCTCCCCACGAAACCGGGCACCGCTCCCAAGGTCAACAGCTTCCGTGGGCCGAGAAGCTCCCGAGGGACGGGAGCTTCGGTAGCTGGAACAGCTCCCGAGAGACGGAAGCTTGCGTGGGGCGACTGGGTACCCCGTCGCCTACCGCGCCCGCTGCGCGACGGTCTCCGGGAGAGGGGCACCCGGCCCTCCTCCCCGATCCCATCTCGAAGTTATCCAGCCGCTTTCCAGTGCCGCAGCAGCGCCTCGGCGGTCTCCGCCGGCCGCTCGAAGGGCCACCAGTGGCCGCACTCGAGGACCACCAGCTCCCCTTTCATCCGGGCGGCGAGGCGCTCGCCGAATTCGAGCGGCACGTAGGGGTCGGTGCGACCCCAGATCACCATCGCCGGCAGCTCCAGGCGCTCCAGGTCCGGCTGCCATTCCGCGCCGATGTCGATCGCCGAGCGGTAGAGCTTGAGGATCGTGTCCTTGCCGTGCGGGTTGAGCCAGATGTTGCGCTCCGCGTCCTCGCGCGGGACCCCGTTTTCGACCAGGTGCTCGATGCCGAACTCGGCGGTCAGCTCCTCCTCCATGTACTTCTCGCCCTCGCCCGGGGTCTGCCAGACCTGGGCCAGCGGGTGCCAGGGGTAGTCGACGTCGACGGCGGCGCCGCCGCAGGCGACGCTCGAGAGCAGGTCCGGGCGCACCGAGGCGACCCGCTGGACCAGCAGCGAGCCCCAATCGTGGCCGACCAGGTCGACGCCACCGCCGAGGCCCTCGAGCTGCTCGACGATCCAGTCGACGTAGGCCTCCTTGGTGCAGGGGAAGCCCTCCGGGGCGGGGTTCGCGAAGCCCGGCAGGTCGGCGGCCACGACCTCGTCGCCGTAGGGCTCGAGATGGTCGATGACCCCGTCCCAGAGGCGGGCGGAATCGGGATTTCCATGTACGAGGAATGCGGGCATCGGTCTCCCCTCAGCCGGCAGGGCCGGTTTTTACGGTCAGGTGCGAGATGTCGTTGAAGGTGCGCAGCAGCCAGCGCCTGTCGTCGAGGACGACGAGCCGCGAGATCGAACAGTTGTCGGAGTGGACGAAGGCGAAGGGCCGGCTTGAGGTCGCCTGCCGGCAGAGCTGGCCGATCACGGCGCCGTGGACGATGGCGACGGCGGTCGTCTGCGGCCCGACGCTGGCGACGATCTTGGCGACCCCGGCGCTGAGCCTGGCGCCGAAGTCCTCCCACGACTCGCCGTTTGGGATCGCATCCCAGCGTTCCTCCTCGAAGACCCGCTTGATGATCGGGTCGCCGCGGCCGGAGCGGATCCGGTACTCGCCGCCCTCGAAGTCGCCGAGGTAGACCTCGCGCAGCTCCCCGATCACGGTCGGCTCGATGCCGGTGGCCTCGACCAGTGGCGCCGCGGTTTCCTGGGTCCGGCGCAGGTTGGTGACGAAGAGGCCGCTGATGTCCTCGCCGGCGAGGCGGGCGGCGACGTTCCTGGCCTGCGAGCGGCCGGGCTCCGAGAGCGCCGGGTCGGAGTGGCCGTCGACGAGCGGGAACTTGTTGCCGACGACCGCCGCCTCGGAGGCGCCGTGGCGGACCAGCACCACCTCGGTCGAGCCGGGCGGAAGCTCGTAGGGGCTCTGCTCGAAGCTGTCGCGGTCGGCCATCGTCGCTTCTCAGCTGCCGTTGGGGTTGACGAGGACCTTCAGCGAGCGGTCCTTGGCGAGCTGGACCCCGAAGGCCGCTTCGATTTGATCGAGCGGCTGGCGCTGGGTGATCAGGCTGTCGGCGCGGGCGGCGCCGCTGCGCAACAGCTCGACCGCGTCGGCGAAGTCCTCGCTGGTGTACGCGATCGTGCCCTGGAAGCGGATCTCCTTCTGCACCAGCATCGTCGGGTTGAAGCTGATCGGGTCGTCGTAGAGGGCGGCGACGACGATCGTGCCGCCGGCGCGCACGGCGCCGATCGCGGCACTCGCCAGCGGCGGCACCCCGGAGCACTCGAAGACCATGTCGATCTCCTCGCCCTCGGCCAGAGCGGCGGCGAGCGCCTCCCGGATTCCCGGCGAGCCGTCGATCGCGTCGGCACCGAGCTCGGTCGCGGCCTCGAGCCGCAGCTGCTCCAGGTCGGCACCGATGATCCGGCGGGCACCCTTGGCGTGCAGCACCTGGACGACCTGCTGGCCGATCATGCCGAGGCCGAGAACGAGCGCGGTGGCTCCCTCGACCTCACCGGCGAGCTTGACCGCGTGGACGGCGACCGCGAGCGGCTCGACCGTGGCACCGGCCTCGTCGTCGATCTCGCCGAGCTTGAAGACGTTGGCCCCGAGCGTCGCCCCCGGGATCCGCACCCGTTCGGCGAAGGCGCCGGGCTTGCCGTAGGCGATCCCGCTGGTCCAGGCCCGGGGGCAGAGGTTGAACTTGCCTTCGGCGCAGCGGGCGCATTCGTCGCAGGGAACCAGCGGCACCCCGGTCACCCGGTCGCCGACGGCGAGGTCGCGCACCTCGGCCCCGACCTCGACGATCCTGCCGGCGAACTCGTGGCCCATGATCTGGCCGGGCTGCACGAAGGAGCCGTGGGCGTAGGTGTGGAGGTCGGAGCCGCAGATCCCGCAGGCGCTGATCTCGACGACGACGTCGGCCGGGCCGGCCTCGGGGTCGGGAACCTCTTCGACCTCGATCCGTTCGACGCCCTTGAAGACCGCTGCCTTCATCTCACCATCTCCATTGGAAGAACCACCAAGTACCGGTTCGGGCTACGGCGCCGTGTAGCCGCCGTCGACGCTCATCGCCGAGCCGGTCACGAACGAAGCCTTGTCGGAGAGCAGCCAGACCGCGGCGGCGGCGATCTCCTCGGGCTGGGCGAAGCGGCCGATCGGGTGGTTGGCGCGGGCGGCGCCGATCAGCTCCTCGTCGTTGCCGAGCACGTCTTCGAAGAGGTCTTTTTCGACCAGCGGCGTGATCACGTAGGACGGGCAGATCGAGTTGACCCGCACACCCTGCTCGGCGTACTCGAGCGCGGCCGCTTTCGAGAGGCCGACGACGGCGTGCTTGGCGGCGACGTAGCCGGAGGCGCCGGGCCAGCCGATCAGTCCCGCGGCGGAGGCCATGTTGAGGATCGAGCCCGAGCCCTGCTCGGCCATCACGTTGATCTGGTGCTTGGTGCAGAGGAAGACACCGTTGAGGTCGACGTCGATCAGCTGCTTCCAGCCGTCGAGCGGCAGTTCGCCGATGTTGCCGACGACGCCGAGGATGCCGGCGCAGTTGAACGAGCAGTCGAGGCGGCCCAGCCCGGAGACGGCGGCCTTCACCGCTGCTTCGACCGAGGCCTCGTCGGTGACGTCGCAGTGCAGGTAGGTGGCGCCGTCGCCGATCTCGGCGGCGACGGCCTCGCCCTGCTCGTCGTTGACGTCGGTCAGCAGCAGCCGCGCGCCCTCGGCGCCAGCCTCGACCGCGGTCGCGCGGCCGATCCCGCTCGCAGCGCCGGTGATCATGATCGTCTTGTCGTCCAGGATTCCCAAAACCTCTCCTCTCAGGTGGCCGCGGCGGCGGTCAGCTTCTGCCGCAGCGGCTTCTTGTCGATCTTGCCCGTCGAGGTCTTCGGGAGCTCGTCCACGACCTCCCAGCTCGACGGGACCTTGAAGGCGGCGAGGCGCTCGCGGCAGTGGGCCTCGAGGACGGCGGTGTCGGTGGCCGAGACGAGCGCGACGACGGCGTGGACCTCCTCGCCGCGGACTTCGTCGGGGCGGCCGATCACGGCTGCCTCCTTGACCTGGTCGTGCTCGAGCAGGACGTCCTCGATCTCACGCGGGTAGATGTTCTCGCCGCCGCGGATGATCATGTCCTTGGTGCGGTCGACGAGGAAGAAGTAGCCGTCCTCGTCGCGGTAGCCGACGTCGCCCGTGTGCAGCCAGCCGTCGATCAGCGTTTCGGCGTTGGCGTCGGGGCGGTTGTAGTAGCCGTGCATCATGTTCGGCCCGCGGAAGCAGACTTCGCCGGGGGTGCCGTCGGCGACGGGCCGATTGCGCTCGTCCATGATCGCCACCTCCTGGGCTCGCGTCGGCAGGCCGACGGAGCCGATCTTGCGCGGGCCGGTGAAGGGGTTGATCGTCGTGCAGCAGGTGCCCTCGGTGAGCCCGTAGCCCTCCATGATCTTCAGCCCGAACTTCTCCTCGAAGCGGCGGAAGAGGGCCGGTGAGAGCGGCGCCGCGCCGCAGATCACGAAGCGCAGCGAGTTCGACTCGGCTTCGTCGGCGCCGGGCGCGTGCAGCAGCGCCGCCAGCATCGTCGGCACCGAGGAGAAGGTGACCGGTTCGAAGCGGGCGACGTCGGCCCAGAACTGCGAGGCCGAGAAACGCTCCCACATCGCCACCTGGGCGCCGAGGACGAGCGGGATCACGGTGGTGACGAGCTGGGCATTGACGTGGAACAGCGGCAGCACCATCCCCAGCGTGTCGCCACGGGAGATCGGCAGCGCCTCGCCCAGCTGCCAGGCGTTGGCGAGGAAGTTGGCGTGGCCGAGCATCGCCCCCTTCGGCCGCCCGGTGGTGCCGGAGGTGTAGACGAAGGAGGCGAGATCGCCGCCGCGGATCGAGGCCGGCTCGTCGACGCTGCCGTGGCCGCGCAGCGGCGCCGCCGGATCGGAGCCCTCGGCGGCGACGACCTCGCGCAGCTTCGGCAGCTCCGCGCGGCGCTCCTCCAGGCCAGCCGCGACCTCGGGGGTGCAGACCACGCACATCGCTTCGGAGTCGGCGAGGATGTTGATCACCTCGCGCGGGGTCAGCGCCGGGTTGACCGGGTTGAAGGTGGCGCCGAGCCAGAGGATCGCCCACCAGACCTCGAGGTAGTGGGGGCTGTTGGGCAGCACGACCCCGACCACGTCGCCCTGCTCGACGCCGAGCTCGCGCAGGCCGGCGGCGACCTCGCTGACCCGGTGGGCGAACTCACCGAAGGTCCATTCCTGGTGGGCGTCGCGGACGAAGCGCTCGTCGCCGATCTCCGTCGCGCGAACGCGCAGCAGCTCAGGCAGGCTCTCGAAATCCGTCGTCAGCGCTTTGTACATCGGCTCGCCCAGCTTGGCAGCCCCCTGGCGGCGCGTTGTGAAAATCGCCGCCGCACCTTGTACACCTCACAGACGCGGACCTCGACAGCCCGGGATCAGGTGCTGAGGATCGTCATCGAGGTGACGGTGCCGGCCGTGACACCGCTGCCGGCGAGGCCGAGACCGACGCGGGCGCCGGGAACCTGGCGCTGGCCGGCGCGGTCGCGCAGCTGCAGCGAGAGCTCGACCAGCTGCAGGATCCCGCCGGCGCCGGTCGCCTGGCCCTGCGAGAGCGAGCCGCCGCTGGCGTTCACCGGCACCACCCCGCCGAGGGCGGTGAAGCCGCTCTCGACCAGTTCGGGACCGCTGCCTTCGGGCCCGAACTCGAGCGCCTCGTAGGCGGTCAGCTCGTCGACCGGGGTCGGGTCCTCGATCTCGGCCAGGTCGACGTCGTCGGGACCGATCCCGGCCGAGAAGTAGCCGAGGCGGGCGGCGCGGGCGATCGTGGCGCCGCCGCGGGAATCCTCGTCGAGCAGCACCGAGGCGAGCACCCGCGGTGCCCGGGGCCCGCGTCGACCGAGTTCGTGCGAGCCGAGCACGACCGCGGCCGCGCCCTGCGCCGGGGTGGCGACCATCAGCCGCCGCAGCGGCCAGGAGAGCATCTCGCTGGCCAGCACCTCGGCGGGGTCGACGGCGCTGCTCAGCAGCGCGTGCGGGTTGGCGGCGCCATGGGTGCGGTTCTTCGCGGCGACGCGGGCGAGGTGCTCCTCGGTGGCGCCGGAGTGCTGCATGTACTCGCGGGCGGCGGCGGCACGCGACTCGATCTCCCCCAGCGGCTGCCCGTCGGCGGGCGAGGCGTCGTAGCCGACGCAGACGACGATGTCGCTGGCGCCAGCCGAGACCGCGTCCCAGCCGGAGTGGAGGGCCACGGCGCCGATCCCGCAGCGGCAGCGGTAGGGCCGGTGCGCCTCCCCGAGCACGTCGAAGCAGCCGCGATCGAACTCCGGATCGGCGGCCGCGATCGCGACGCCGTCGACTTCGCCGGCAACCACGCCGGCGTCGGCGAGGGCCGCCGCGACCGCCTCACGGGCCAGGGGGCGGGAGCCGCGAGCGCGGCGGGAGAGCGACGTCGCTCCGACTCCCAGGAGATGGACCCCGGACACCTCGCGACTATATGGAGGCTCCTACCGTCGCGGGCAAGGTCGCGGCGGGACTCTCGGGATTCCCCCAAATGCCTTGGTTATGAGACGGCGTCGACCACCTCCAGCGCGGGGGGCGAGATGGCCGGCGCGGTCGGAACCGGCGTCGGCGAACGCATCCCGCTGGGGAGGCGTCCCTGCAGCAGCAGGACCAGCAGCGAGAGCCGTGCCCGCAGCTGGGCGTCGGGGTCGTGCATCACCGCCAGGCCGGTCAGCTCCTCGATCCGGGAGAGGCGGTAGCGGATCGTGTTCTCGTGGACGTCCAGCGCCGCGGCGCTGCCGCGGATGCTCCCCATGTTGTCGAAGAAGGAGCACAGCGTCGTCAGCAGGTCCGCCTTCGAGTGCTCGCGGACCAGCTCGCCGACGGTTTCTTCGGCGAAGGTGCCGACGGCCTCGCCATCGGAGCTCGAGAGCAGCAGGCTGCCGATCCCGAGTTCGTCGGCGGTGAACAGCGTCGGCCCACCGGCGG
>JADGPJ010000037.1 GCA_017882505.1 Solirubrobacterales bacterium
GTGGGGGCTCGAAGGTCATGTCGTTTGGCAAATCACGGGCCAAGCGGCTGTCGGTGGACTCGCCGAAGATCACCTTCCGCGACGTCGCCGGCGTCGACGAGGCTGTGCAGGAGCTCGAGGAGATCAAGGAATTCCTCGAGAACCCGAAGAAGTTCCAGGCGCTCGGCGCCCGGATCCCGAAGGGTGTCCTGCTCTACGGGCCTCCGGGAACCGGCAAGACGCTGCTCGCGCGCGCCGTCGCCGGCGAGGCCGGCGTCCCCTTCTTCTCGATCTCCGGCTCGGACTTCGTCGAGATGTTCGTCGGGGTCGGCGCCAGCCGCGTCCGCGACCTCTTCGAGCAGGCCAAACAGAACTCCCCCTGCATCATCTTCATGGACGAGATCGACGCCGTCGGCCGTCACCGCGGCGCCGGCATGGGCGGCGGTCACGACGAGCGCGAGCAGACCCTGAACCAGCTGCTGGTCGAGATGGACGGCTTCGAGATGAAGGACAACATCATTCTCATCGCCGCCACCAACCGTCCCGACATCCTCGACCCGGCGCTGCTGCGGCCCGGTCGCTTCGACCGCCAGGTCGTCGTCGACCGTCCCGACCGCAAGGGCCGCAAGCACATCCTCGAGGTCCACACCCGTGGCAAGCCGCTGGCGCGGGCGATCGACCTCGACACGCTCGCCGGCCAGACCCCGGGCTTCACCGGCGCCGACCTCGCCAACCTGATCAACGAGGCGGCGCTGCTCACCGCCCGCACCGGCAGTCGCGAGATCTCGATGAAGGAGCTCGAGGAGGGGATCATGCGCGTGATCGCCGGCCCCGAGAAGAAGACCAGGGTGATGAGCGAGAAGGAGCGGCTGATCACTGCCTACCACGAGGTCGGCCACGCGATCGTCGGCCAGCTGCTGGAGAACACCGACCCGGTCCACAAGATCTCGATCATCAGTCGCGGCCAGGCGCTCGGCTACACGATCAGCCTGCCGACCGAGGACAAGTTCCTCACCACCCGCGCCGAGCTGACCGACACGATGGCGATGACGCTGGGTGGCCGCGCCGCCGAGGAGATCGTCTTCGGCGAGATCACCACCGGCGCCTCCAACGACCTCGAGAAGGTGACCGAGACCGCGAAGCAGATGGTGATGCGGTTCGGGATGTCGGAGCGCCTCGGCCCGCGCGTCTTCGGCCACGATCGCGGCCAGCCCTTCCTCGGTCGCGAATTCAGCACCGAACCGGACTACTCCGACGAGATCGCCCGCGAGATCGACGACGAGATCCGCCGCATCGTCGAGAGCGCCCACCAGACCGCGAAGAGCATGCTGAACGAGCATCGCGACGATCTCGAGAGGGTCTCGAAGCTGCTGCTCGAGCGCGAGACCATCGACGCCGACCAGTTCCAGGCGCTCCTCGCCGGCAAGCCTTCGGAGGAGGTCTTCACCGACGACGACGAGGAGCCGGCGGGACCGGCGGAGCCGGTTGCCGAGCCTGAACGTCCGCAGCGCGAGGGTGCGAGGCCGAATCCGCGGCCGCGGCCAGGGTTCGCTGGAGGCGACGCAAGCTAGTAGTTCCGAGGTCCACGGGAGGGATGCCCGCGATACTTCGTGCATGACTCGTCCGCAAATGATGGGTGTGGTGAACGTGACGCCGGATTCGTTCTCGGATGGAGGGCTCTACCTCGATCCGGAAGCGGCGATCTCGCACGGGGTGGACCTTGTGAGGGCTGGGGCGGCGATTTTGGATGTGGGGGGTGAATCGACTCGGCCGGGGGCGGAGGAGGTGCCGGCGGAGGAGGAGCTGCGCCGGGTGGTTCCCGTGGTCCAGGGGCTTGCCGACGTGGATGCCGTGATCTCGGTCGACACTTCGAAGGCGACGGTGGCCGAGGCGGCGTTGGACGGCGGCGCGGGGATCGTCAATGACGTGACCGCGCTGCGCGGCGATCCGGAGATGGCGGCGCTTTGCGCGGACCGCGAGGCGACGGTGGTGCTGATGCACATGGTCGGCAGCCCGCGGACGATGCAGGCGGACCCCAGCTACGAGGACGTCGTCGCCGAGGTCAAGGCGTTCCTAGCGGGCCGGCTCGAGGCCGCCCTCGCCGCCGGGGTGGCGGAGGAGCGGATCTGGCTCGACCCCGGCATCGGCTTCGGCAAGACCGCCGAGCACAACCTCGAGCTGCTGCGCCGGCTCTCCGAGCTCGCCGAGCTGGGCCGGCCGCTGGTGATCGGCACCTCCCGCAAGAGCTTCATCGGCGGGGTCGACGGCTCCGCCGCGAGCGAGCGGCTCGGCGGCACGATCGCCTCCTCGGTCCTCGCCGCGGCCGAGGGCGCCGACGTCCTGCGCGTCCACGACGTCGCCGAGGTCGGGCAGGCAGTGGCCGTCGCCACCGCGATTCTCGGGTAGAACCGCGAGACTGTGCCGATGGAGGCTCAGGGTCCACACGGCAACGGGATCGAGTCGAGCGCCGAAGTCGAGCTTCGCGGGCTCTCGATCTACACCCACCACGGGGTCAGCGACGCCGAGCAGGAGGTCGGGCAGCGGCTCGAGTTCGACATCTCCTTCGACGTCCCGGACTGCGACGCGGTGCTGACCGATCGGCTCGAGGACACGGTCGACTACGCCCAGGTCTGCGACATCGTCGCCCTGGCGGCGACCGAGCGCAGCTACCGCACTCTGGAGCGGCTGGCGCAGGTGGTCGGCGAGCGGCTGATGGAGCGCTACGGCTGCGACTCGGTCCGGGTGCGGGCGGCAAAGCCAGAGCCGCCGCTGCCGCTGGCGATCCAGGAGGTGGCCGTGGAGGTCACCCAGGAGCGAACCAGCGACGAGGGTGAAGAAGACGCCGAAGGGTAGGTCTGTGGTTCGGACCGGCTACCTCGGCCTCGGCTCCAACGTCGGCGACTCCGCCGGCCACCTGCGGGCGGCGACCCGGCTGCTGGCGGCACGCGGCGTCGAGGTCGACGCCGTCTCCTCGGCTTACGTCACCGAGCCGGTGGGCGAGATCCTCGACCAGCCCGACTTCCTCAACGCGGCGATCCGGATCCGCACCGATCTCGAGCCAGAGCAGCTGCTCGACGCCTGCAAGGCGGTCGAGGCCGAGCGCGGTCGCAGCTTCGACCTCCCGCGTCACAGCCCCCGTCCGCTCGACGTCGACCTGCTCCTGCTCGGCGACGTCGAGCTTCAGACCGAGCGCCTGACCCTGCCGCACCCCGAGGTGAGGAGCCGCCGCTTCGTCCTCGCGCCGCTGCTCGAGCTCGATCCCGAGCTGATGCTCCCCGACGGCACCCGTCTCGCCGACGCTCTCGCCGCGCTGCCGGATGGGCAGCGGGCGGACCGCGTCGGGCCGCTCTAGGCAGCCGCCGGCTGGCCGCGCAGCGGCTCGAGCCAGGCGGCGGGGAGGATCGGCGGCGTGTGTCCGGGGTAGTTGGGGACGACGCGCTTCGCCAGGGCGCCGGCGGGCCGGTTCTCGATCGCCGGGCGGAGGTCGTCGAGGGTCATCGCCAGGCCGAGGCTGGGGGCGATCTGGAAGTCGGCGGCGTTGAGCTGCTCGCCGCCGAGCACGCCGGCGGCGATCCAATCGTCGACCTGCTGGAGCATCGCGGGAAGCTCGGCCAGGCCGCGGCGGACGTGGTCGTCGTCGGCCTCGTTGAAGTGGGCCGAGAGGGCGACGATCGGCGCCGCGGTCTTCATCGCCAGCGAGATCGGCAGACCGAGCTTGGCCCCTTCCGAGTAACTGCGCAGCGGCTTCTTGTCGCGCTTGATCGCCCACCAGAGGATCTGCCGCATCGGCGGCTGCAGCTGCTCGTCGCCGAAGCGCTCGGCCTCCTCGACCGCGGCCCTGGCCTCGGGATCGCTGGGGAAGAGCGGCGGCTCGGGGCGCAGCCGATCGAGCTCGCGGGCGATCTGCCGCGACCCCTGGACCTTGCTGCCGTCGATCTTCAGCGCCGGCACGGTGATGCCGGGGAAGCCGACGATCCGCAGCACCCCCTTGGAGATCACCGGCAGCAGGTCGGTCCGCTTGTATGGGATCCCCTTTTGCTCGAGCATCAGCTGCGCGGCGATGCTGGGGTGCGAGGCGGGGATGACGAAGAGTCGGGCGGCCACGGCGCGATCCTATGCGCAGCGGACCTCAACTGGCCACCCCTGGGCCGGCGGCCGTAATAATCGCTCAATGCTCCTGGCGGTCGACATCGGCAACACCCAGACCCACCTCGGCGCCTTCGAGGGCGAGCGCCTGGTCGAGCACTGGCGTTTCCAGACCCGGGCTGGGGCGACCGGAGACGAGCTGGCCGAGCGGATCGGCGGACTGATGGCGCTGTGCGATATGGGTCTCGACGAACTCGACGCCGTCTGCGTCTCCTCGGTGGTGCCGCCTCTCGGGACCCAGTACGAGCAGCTGACCGAGCGCTACCTTGAGGCCGATTGCCTGCTGGTTGCGCCGGGGATCAAGACCGGGATGCCGATCCGGATCGACAACCCCCTCGAAGTCGGCGCCGACCGCCTCGTCAACGCCGTCGCCGCCTACGACCTGGTCGGCGACGCCTGCGTCGTCGTCGACTTCGGCACCGGTATCAACTTCGACGCCATCTCCACCGCCGGCGAGTACCTCGGCGGCGCGATCGCGCCCGGCCTGGAGATCTCGCTCACCGCCCTGGTCGAACGCGCCGCCCGGATCCCCCGAATCGAACTCGGTGAACCGGAGGCGGCGATCGGCCGGTCCAGCCGCGCCGCGATCCAGTCCGGCGTCGTCTACGGCTTCGCCGGTCTGATCGACGGGGTCGCGCGCCGGATCGAAGACGAGCTCGGCGAGGCGCGGTTCCTCGCCACCGGCGGCCTCGCCTCGGTGATCGTTCCCTTCACCGAGACGATCGACGAGGTCGAAGACCAGCTCACCCTCAAAGGATTGAGGTTGATCTATGACCGTAATAGGTAATCGGCCATCTCCTCTGCTTACGCGAGGACCCAAAGAGTCAGATATGGATGGGTCCTCGCTCCCGCGTCCGGTGGCGGCCGCCCTTACCGACCCGTTCGAAATCGGCGGGGTGCCGATCTCCAACCGGGTCCTGCTGGCGCCGCTGGCCGGGATCGGCAACTGGTTCGTGCGGCTGCAGGCGAAACGGCACGGCGCCGGGCTCGCCGTCTCGGAGATGGTCTCCAGCTTCGCCCTGCACCACCGCAACGAACGCACGCTGCGCGAGCTGATGCGGATCCACCCCGACGAGCACCCGGTCTCGATCCAGCTGTTCGGCCATGACGCCGAGGTGATGCGCTCCGGTGCCGCGATCGCCGCCGAGGCCGGCGCCGATCTGATCGACATCAACATGGGCTGTCCGGTCCCCAAGGTCCGCCGCACCGGCGCCGGCGCACAGCTGTTGCGCGACCCGGACCTGGCGCTGGCGCTGGCCCGCGGCGCCGCCGAGGGCAGCGGCCTGCCGGTGACGGTGAAGCTGCGCTCGGGGATCGAGGCCGGTGACCGCTCCGGCTTCGACCTCGCCGTGCGGCTCGTCGAGGAGGGAGGAGTCGCCGCGATCGGCTTTCACCCGCGGGCTGCGACGAAGGGGCACAAGGGCGCCCCCGACTACGCGCTGACCAGGGAGCTGGTCGAGCGGATCGAGGTGCCGGTGATCGTCTCCGGCGGCCTCAACAGCGCCGAGGCCGCCCGCGCCGCCTATCGCGAGTCCGGCGCCGCCGCGGTGATGATCGCCCGTGGCTCGCTCGGCAACCCCTGGCTGTTCGAGGAACTGACCGGCAGCCGGACCGAGCCGCCCACCCGTGAGGAGATCGTCGCCGAGCTGCTGTGGGTCGTCGACCGCGCCGAGGAGCATCTCGGCGCCGCCAGGGCGGAGCGCTACCTGCGAAAGTTCTACCCCTGGTACGCGGAGCGGCTGCAGGCGCCGCCGGAGATCGCCGACGAGCTGCAGCGCAGCGCCGATCTCGGCCGCGCCAGGGAGCTGATCGGCTCTCTCGCTGAGCCCGTCGGCGTTGCTTAGAACGCCCCTGATTGCCGGCTACCGGCCATCGCTATAATCCCGCGACTCCGTGCCCGGGTGTGGCGATGCAGGCGCCGCATCGGGGCCGTTTTTTTCGGTCTGGGAGTTGGTTCTCGGCTCCCCCCAATCCCAAAAGCGAGGTTGTGCAAGTGAGTCGTCAGGCGGTAATCACCCCAGAGGGTCTCGAGAAACTCAAAGAGGAGATCGAGCACCTTTCGACGACCAAACGTCGCGAGGTCGCGGCGCGGATCAAGGAGGCGCGCGAATTCGGCGACATCGCCGAGAACGCCGAATACGACGACGCCAAGAACGAACAGGCCCTGCTCGAGGGCCGGATCGCGCAGCTCGAAGAGCGGCTGCGCCGGGCGATGGTGATTGACGAGAAGGCGCTGAGCACCGAGGAGGTCGGCTTCGGCTCGGTCGTCCACGTCAAAGACCAGAAAACCGGTGACTCGCAGAAATTCCAGATCGTCGGCTCGACCGAGGCCAACCCGGTCGAGCACAAACTCTCCAACGAGTCACCGATCGGCAAAGCCCTGGTCGGCCGCAAGCGCAACGACGTCGTCACCGTCGAGGTCCCGCGCGGGCCGAAGAAGAAACTCAAAATCACCAAGATTGAGAAAGCCTGACGGTCGATAGGCTCGCGCGGCGATGAGCGAGCCCTCCGACCAGCCCAAGCTCTCCGACGTTCTCCGCGACCGCCGGGAGAAGCTCGATCGCATCAGGGAGTCGGGGATTGAGCCGTTCCCGCACGAGTTCTCCCAACGCGAGGACATTGCCGAGGTGCGCGCCGCCCACGAGGGCCTGGCGCCGGGGATCGAGACCGAATCGCGGCACCGCGTCGCCGGCCGCATCGTCGCCCGCCGCGGCCACGGCAAGGCCTGCTTCCTCGACCTCCGCGACGGCAGCGGCCAGATCCAGCTGCACGCGCGCGAGGATCTGCTCGGCGAGGAGGCGTACGGGCTCCTGGTCAATCTCGACCTGGGAGACATCGTCGGCGTCGAGGGAACCGCGCTCGCGACCCGCCGCGGCGGTGAGCTCTCGCTGGCGCTGGACCGCTGGCGCCTGCTGGCCAAGAGCCTGCGCCCGCCGCCCGACAAGTTCCACGGCCTCGAGGACACCGAGACGCGGTTCCGCCGCCGCGAGCTCGACCTGATCGCCAACGAGGACAGCCGCCGTATCTTCAGGACCCGCGCCGCCACCGTCAGCGAGATCCGACGCTGGCTCGACGAACACGGCTACGTCGAGGTCGAGACCCCGGTCCTGCAGCCTCTCTACGGCGGTGCCCTCGCCCGCCCCTTCGTCACCCACCACAACGCGCTCGACCGCGACCTCTACCTGCGGATCGCCACCGAGCTCTACCTCAAGCGCCTGGTCGTCGGCGGCATCGACCGCGTCTACGAGCTCGGCAAGGACTTCCGCAACGAGGGCGTCTCCCACAAGCACAACCCCGAGTTCACGATGCTCGAGTGGTACGAGGCCTACGCCGACTACGAGAAGACCGCCCATGACCTCGAGCTGCTCGTCTCCGAGGTGGCCGAGCGGGTGTTGGGCACGACCAGGGTCGAGCGTGGCGACGTGGAGATCGACTTCGCACCGCCGTGGCGACGGATCACCCTGCGCGAGGCGATCCTCGAGCGCGCCGGGATCGATATCGCCGAGCACCCGTCCCGCGAGGCGCTGGCACAGGCGATGGGAACCGAGCCCGACCCCGCCGAGGGCTGGGGCAAGCTGGTCGACGGCCTGCTCTCGCGCGAGGTCGAGCCCGGCCTGATCCAGCCCACCTTCATCTTCGACTACCCCGTTGAGCTCTCTCCCTTCGCCAAGGCCCACCGCTCCGAGGAGGGCCTGGTCGAGCGCTGGGAGGCCTTTGCCGGCGGCGTCGAGATCGCCAACTCCTTCAGCGAGCTCAACGATCCCGACGAGCAGCGGCGGCGCTTCGAGCAGCAGGCCCGCGAGTCCGAGCGCGGCGACGAAGAGGCCCAGCCTTTCGACGAGGCCTTCATCGAAGCGCTCGAACATGGAATGCCGCCGACCGGAGGGGTCGGCCTCGGCATCGACCGCCTGGTGATGATGCTGACCGGGTCCGCCAGCCTGCGCGAGGTGCTGCTGTTCCCGGCGATGAAGATCTGAGGGCTACTTCGCGCCGGCGGCTGACATCGCTTCCCTGAGCTCGCCGGAGAGCTGGTCGAAGTAGACGTCCAGGTCCTTGGCGGAGAGGCCGGGGGGTTCCGCCTCGAGCTCGGATTCCGCGATCGGCCCTCGCGGTCCCCCGACCACCGCGACCCGGTCGGCCCGCTTGGTGCCGTCGCCGCAGAGGACGAGCGAGCCGGTGCCGCCGCCGGGCAGCGGTCCGCTGAAGACCCGGTCGGGCTTGAACGGGAGCTTCGCTTCGGCGTGGGTGGCGGCGAACTTCAGCGGTTCTTCGACCGCCAGTTCACGGTCCTTCGCGTAGCCGCGGTAGAAGGCCTCGGCCGCGTACTTCTGGGAATCCGCCGCGACCCGTTTGCGGAAGGCGAGGAAGGTGATCAGGGCGATCAGGATCGCCTCGATCACCGCCAGCAGCACATAGCTCTTGGCGACGACGAGCAGGATCGGGACCGCGATGCCCGGGACGTTGAGGACCAGGGTGAGGAGGACTCCGGACTTCAGAGCGCCGAAGAAGGTTCCCGGCGAGCGCCGCAGGTGCCCGGCGAACTCGGGCCTGGCGGCGGCGGCGTCGAGCGGGGATTCGACCGCGACCTCGCTCAGCGCCGCGTCCATCTTCGGGTCGGCGGCATCCGGGTCTTTCGCCGCGTCGGCCTCGGCGCCGCCGGTGGCGGCGTCCTCCAGTGACTCTTCGCGGATCGCGGTGGCGAGGTGAGCGGCGTCGCCGCAGAGCGTCTCCAGCTTGGCGCCCTCGTTCAGGTACTCGTTGCGAGCCACGCAGAGGACGCCGTTGCCGAGTTCGAAGCCGAAGTCCGCGTCGCTGCGGGCCAGCCAGTCGACCAGGGCCGGGGAGAGCAGCTGGGCCGTCCAGTTCTCGCTGGCGCCCTTGAAGGCGTAGGCGCTGGTGTCCTTCAGCCCCTGGTCGTTGCCGAGGTCGAGCTTGCGCATCTCCTCGAGCGGGCCGGCGACCCCGCTGAGCTTGCTGTCGGCGCCGGAGAAGCCGAGGTAGGGCATGAAGCCGATGCTCTCCGGCAGCTGCGTGACGACGACCGTGAAGCGACGGACCTCGTGGTGGGTGTGGTTGTCGGAGTCGGTCCAGGTGTAGGTGTAGGTGAAGTGGGCGAGGGTCCCCGGCACGTCGCCGGGAAGGGCTCCGGTCGCCGTCCCTTCGACCTTGCCGTCTCGCGAGAGCAGGTCCCCCTGCTTGGGCAGATCGATCCGCTCGGCGAAGGCGAGACCGTGGGCTTCGGCGAACTCCTTGAGGGGGCTGTCGGCCGGCACCAGGCGATCCTATCCGCGCCGGGAGGCGCCCATTGGGCCCCGAATGTGTCGACTTCACGCGGAAAGGCCGCTCTTACCGGACAGCCGGGGCGGCGAGCCGGCCGGTCGGTCCAGGTATCGTTAAGGGACACATGGACGCCTTCCGATAACGAACGGGCGTCTGCCGGTACTAACTCGGGCCTACCGGGTTCGAGCAAGAAGAGGATTCATTTGTTCGAGCGATTCACTGAGCGAGCGCGTCAGGTCGTCGTCCTAGCGCAGGAGGAGGCCCGGACGCTCAAGCACAACTACATCGGAACTGAGCACATCCTGCTCGGTCTTCTCCGCGAGGAGGAGGGCCTTGCAGCGCGTGTCCTCGAGTCCCTCGACATCACCGTCGAACGGGTGCGCTCGCAGGTCGTCCGCATCGTCGGCTCCGGTGAGGAGGTCACCTCCGGCCAGATTCCGTTCACGCCGCGCGCCAAGAAGGTGCTCGAGCTGGCGCTGCGCGAGGCGCTCTCGCTCGGCCACAACTACATCGGCACCGAGCACATCCTGCTCGGTCTCGTGCGTGAGAACGAGGGCGTCGCCGCCCGCATCCTGCTCGACTTCGACGCCGACTCCGACAAGATCCGCAACGAGGTGATCCGGATGCTGTCCGGCCCCGGCGGACGCCGCCAGGGCAGCGGTGGCGGTGGCGGTTCCGGCGAGGGCAAAAAGTCTTCGAAACTGCTCGACCAGTTCGGTCGCAACCTGACCCGCCTCGCCGAGGAGGGCAAGCTCGACCCGGTGATCGGTCGCGAGACCGAGATCGAGCGGATCATGCAGATCCTCTCCCGCCGCACCAAGAACAACCCGGTGCTGCTGGGCGAGCCCGGCGTCGGCAAGACCGCCGTGGTCGAGGGCCTGGCTGCCCGGATCAACAAAGGCGAGGTCCCGGAGCTGCTCAAGAACAAACAGATCTACACCCTCGATCTGGCGGCCCTCGTCGCCGGCTCGAAGTACCGCGGCGAGTTCGAGGAGCGGCTGAAGAAGGTGATGAAAGAGATCACCCAGCGCGGCGACATCATTCTTTTCATCGACGAGCTCCACAACCTGGTCGGCGCCGGCGCCGCCGAGGGCGCGATCGACGCGGCCTCGATCCTGAAGCCGGCTCTGGCCCGCGGTGAGCTGCAGACGATCGGCGCGACGACGCTCGACGAGTACCGCAAGTACCTCGAGCGCGACTCCGCCTTGGAGCGCCGCTTCGCCCAGATCAGGGTCGACCAGCCCTCTCCCGAGGACACCGTGAGGATCCTCGAAGGTCTGCGCGAGCGCTACGAACAGCACCACCGGGTGACGATCAACGACGAAGCCCTGGAAGCCGCCGCCGAGCTCGCCGATCGCTACATCTCGGACCGCTTCCTGCCCGACAAGGCGATCGACCTGATCGACGAGGCCGGCTCGCGGATGCGGATCAAGTCGATGAGCACGCCGCCGGTCTACCGCGATCTCGAGGAGGAAATCGAGACGACGCGGCGCGACAAGGAGGCCGCGATCGAGGCCCAGGAGTTCGAAAAAGCCGCCAACCTGCGCGACACCGAGCGTCAGCTGACGACCCGCAAGCGCCAGCTCGAAGACGAGTGGGCCGATGGCGAGAACGGCGAGCGCCCGGTCGTCGGCGAGGAGGAGATCGCCGACATCGTCTCGATGTGGACCGGCATCCCCGTCTTCAAATTGACCGAGGCCGAGACCAAGAAGCTGATTCGCATGGAGGAGGAGCTGCACAAGCGCGTTATCGGCCAGGAGGTCGCGATCACCGCCGTCTCCAAAGCTATCCGCCGCTCCCGCGCCGGGATCAAGGACCCCAAGCGCCCGGCCGGCTCGTTCATCTTCCTCGGCCCCTCCGGGGTCGGCAAGACCGAGCTCGCGCGCACCCTCGCCGATTTCCTCTTCGGCGACGAGGAGGCGATGGTCCGGATCGACATGTCCGAGTACATGGAGAAGCACGCGGTCAGCCGCCTCGTCGGCTCGCCCCCCGGCTACATCGGCTACGACGAGGGCGGTCAGCTGACCGAGGCCGTGCGGCGCAAGCCGTACTCGGTGCTGCTGCTCGACGAGATCGAGAAGGCCCACCCGGACGTCTTCAACATCCTCCTGCAGATCCTCGAGGACGGGCGTCTCACCGACGCCCAGGGTCGCACTGTCGACTTCCGCAACGCGATCGTGATCATGACCTCGAACATCGGCGCCTCGGAGATCTCCAAGAACACCTCGATCGGGTTCACCGTCTCCGACGAGACCGGCATGTCCTACGGCGACATGAAGAACCGGATCATGAGCGACCTGAAAAAAGTCTTCCGGCCCGAGTTCCTCAACCGGATCGACGAGGTCATCGTCTTCCACAAGCTCGCCAAGGAGGAGGTCAAAGAGATCATCGACCTGATGATCGCCCGCGTCCGCGTCCAGGTCGCCGAGCACGAACTGCAGCTGGAGCTGACCGACGACGCCAAGGACCTGCTGGTGGAGAAAGGCTGGGACCCGTCGATGGGCGCCCGCCCGTTGCGCCGCGCGATCCAGCGCTACATCGAGGACCCGCTGGCCGACGAAGTCCTGCGCCAGGGCCAGATGACGCCCGGCTCGACCGTGATGGTCGACCGCGATCCCTCCGGGGACGAGGAGGACAAGCCGCTCAGCCTGACGATCATCGCCCCGAAGAAGCCGAAGCAGAAGCCGCCGAAGCTCGAGCCGGAGAAGGTCGGCGTCGGCGCCAAGCACGTCGAGGACGGCGAGCACGGATCGAGCGAGGGCGACGAGCCGCCGCACGACGACCCCGCGTCCTGAGCCGGTCCCGCTTGTGAGCGAACCGGGCCGCAGCGCGATCGGCACCTGGAGCGGGGGCCGGTTCCTCCACTTCGGCGAGGCGATCGACGAGGAGCGGCTGGTCTCGCTGCTGCGGCCCGGGGGCGGCATCGAAACGGTCTTGACCGCAGACGCCTACGGGCAGGGCGACGCCGACCGCGTCCTCGGCCGCGCGCTCGAGGGTGTCGACCGCGACTCCTACAGCCTGGTCGGCGCCGTCGGCCACGACTTCTACGAGGGTGAGCGCAACGGCCCCAAGGGCTTCCCCCGCTTCACCGACCCGAGCCTGCGCGGCCCCGGCGAGTACGCCGGCTACCTGCGGATGGCTACCGAGGCCAGCCTAGAGCGGCTCGGCGCTTCCTTCTTCGACCTGCTGCTGCTCCACAACCCCGACCGCACCGGCTACTCGAGTGAGGTGGTCTGGGACGGGATGGAGGCGCTGCGCGAGGCCGGGCTGACTGCGCGGATCGGCGTCGCCCCCGGGCCGGCAAACGGCTTCACCCTCGACATCATCTCCTGCTTGGAGCGCTTCGGCGAGCGGATCGACTGGGCGATGATCATCCTCAACCCGCTGGAGCCGTGGCCGGGCGAGCTCTGCCTCGACGCCGCCGCCCGTCATGACATCAAGGTGCTGACCCGCGTCGTCGACTACGGCGGCCTCTTCTGGGGCGACCTGCGCCCGGGGATGGAGTTGGCCAAGGGCGACCACCGCTCCTTCCGCCCGGCCGGCTGGATCGAGGCAGGGCTGGAGAAGCTGGAGCTGCTGCTGCCCTTCGCCGAGCGCGCCGGCCTGACGCCGATCCAGCTCGCCTGCCAGTGGAACCTCTCGCACCCGGCGGTGGAGTGCGTCGCCCCGACCTTGATCCAGGAGATCGGCGCCGGGGCGCGGCCGATAGAGGAGAAGCGGGCCGAGCTGGCGGCGATGCCGGCCGAGCAGCGTCTGACCGAGGCCGACAGCGACGAGATCCGCGCGATCGGCGACAACAGCGGCTGCATGGCCCTGAAGGGCGCCAGCCCGGCTTTCGCGGGCGAGGAGCAGCCCGACAGCTGGGGCCTCAGCGCCGACCTGATCGAGACTGGCGAGCGCTGGGGCATCGACCCCGATCGCGATCTCGTCGTCTCGGGCTGAGGGAGCGGTCGCGTAGGCCTCCTCCCGCACCGCGAAGTCCACGCGTCCGCCGCACCCGCCGGTAGCGTCGCCCCCCATGCTGCGGATCGATGCCGAGACCCGTCCCTGGTGGACTCTCGCCGGGGCCTGCGCCGGGCTGTTCCTGCTGATGCTGGACTCGACCGTGGTCGCCCTGGCGTTGCCGGCGATCCGCGGCGACGTCGGTGCCAGCTCCGAGGGGCTGCAGTGGGTGATGAACGGCTACCTGCTGACGATCGCCGTGCTCGTCGTCACCGCCGGCCGCCTCGGCGACATGTTCGGCCGCAAGCGGGTCTTCATCGTCGGCATGGCGGTCTTCGCGCTCGGCTCGGTCGTCTCCGGCGCCGCCGGCGACCAGATGACGCTGATCGCCGGTCGGGTACTCCAGGGTGCGGGAGCGGCGCCGATGCTCTCGCTCTCCCTGGCCCTCGTCTGCAACGCCTTCGCCGCCGAGGATCAGCCGCGGGCGCTCGGGATCTGGGCAGCGGTCTCCGCGGTGGCACTGGCGATCGGGCCACTCGCCGGCGGTGTCCTGATCGAAGTCGACTGGCGGGTGATCTTCTGGATGAACCTGCCGGTGGCGGCGCTCGGGATCGCGATCACCGAGCTCGCCGCCTCTGAGTCGACCGACCCCGAGGCCGGCACCAGGATCGACTGGGCCGGCCTGGCGACGCTCAGCGTCGGGCTCACCGCGGTGGTCGTGGCGCTGATCCAGTCGCGGGCCTGGGGTGCGGCGACGACCCTGATCCTGGCGCTCCTCGGCGTCGTCTCGCTGTTCGCCTTCTGGCGGATCGAGCACCGCGTCCGCGAGCCGATCGTCGACTTCGAGCTGTTCCGCAACGGGCCCTACTTCGGCGCCAGCGCCGCCGCCTTCTGCCTGGTCGGCGGCTACTGGTCGGTGATGTTCTTCCAGCCCCAGTACCTCGAGGACGTGCGCGGCCACTCCGCCATCCTCGCCGGGCTGATGATCCTGCCGGTGACGGTGCCGATGATCTTCGTCTCACCTTTCTCGGGGCGGCTGATCGCCCGCTTCGGGGCGAGGCGGCTGATGACGGCGGGGATGGTCTCCGGCGTCCTCGGCCTTCTGGTCCTGACCCAGGTCGGCGCAACCAGCCCGTACCCGCTGCTGCTGGCGGGCTATCTGCTGTTCGGGATCGCGCTCGGGTTGGTCTACGCGCCGATGTCGACCGCGGCGATGGCGGCGATGCCGGGGGAGAAGGTCGGGATCGCCTCCGGCGTGCTGGCGATGGACAGGGTCCTGGCCGGAGCGATCGCCCTGGCGGCGACCGGCGCCGCCTTCCACGCCCTGCTCGGCGGCGGCCACACCTTCGCCGAGGCGGTGGCCGGTTCGACCTGGGTCGTGGTCGCCCTCTGCGCGGTCGGCGTCGGCCTCACCTGGGCTTTCGTGCGCGATTCCCCCGCCGCCGGGCCGGACCCCGCCGTCGCCGGCGACCCGCCGACCGGGGAGCTGCGGCACCACCGCCATCACCGCCGCTTTCACCTCTGAGCGGCGCAATCGCGCCAATCAGGCGCCCTGGCGAGGCGGCGGCTTGACAAAACGATTCCCGAGCTGTCCACTCGGGTATGGGCGTACCGCATTCCAGAGCGCTTTTTGCCATCCTAGACGCGATGCCTTCTTTGTCCGGGGATGAGCTCCATGAGCTTTCTGAACGTCAAGATCCTCGGCTACTGAGAGCCCTGGATGTGGTCGCCCCCGGTGGGGCTCTGCGCGAGGGGATCGACAACATTGTCCACTCTCGGACCGGTGGTCTGCTCGTCGTCGGTGACCTCGACGATATCTCGCACCTGCTCTCAGGCGGGATCAAGCTCGACATCGACTACACGCCGGCAATGCTCTACCAAGTCGCGAAGATGGACGGGGCGATCGTGCTCAACGGCCAGGCGACCAAGATCGCCTGGGCCAACGTCCAGCTGATGCCGGACCCGACGATCCTCTCTTCGGAGACGGGCACCCGTCACCGCACCGCCGAGCGCGTCTCCAAACAGACGACCGCGCTGGTGATCGCGATCTCCCAGCGCCGCGATGTCGTCTCGCTCTACGTCGAGGGCGCCAAGTACATCCTTCAGGACATCCCCGCCGTCCTCGCCAAAGCCAACCAGGGCCTGGCGACGCTGGAGAAGTACCGGGAGCGCCTCGACCAGGTCTCGGCCCGGCTGACCGTGCTTGAGTTCGAGGGCGGCGGCGTCCTCCACGACGCTCTCGCCGTCCTGCAGCGCTCGGAGCTGGTGACGCGGATGGCGGTCGAGGTCGAGCGCTACATCGTCGAGCTCGGCACCGAGGGGCGCCTGATCGAGATGCAGCTCGAGGAGACGATGGTCGGCGTCGCCGCCGACAAGACCGCGCTGATCCGCGACTACTCGGTGGAAGACTCCGAGCAGAACCTGACCGCGGTGCTGCACGCCCTGAGTCGGATGCCCCACCAGGACGTGCTCGACTTCGGTCGCCTCGCCGAGCTGCTCGGCTACGACCGCAAGATGAACACTCTGGACTTTCCCGTCGCCCCACGTGGGTACCGCGTGCTGGGCCGGGTCCCGCGTATTCCCAAGCTTGTCGTTCAGAAGATCACCCACGAGCTGGGCGGGTTGGAGGAGGTCCTGGCGACCTCCGATGCCGACCTCGCCGCCATCGACGGAGTCGGCCCCTCCCGGGCCAAGGACATCCGCGAGGGCTTGCGCCGGCTCCAGGAGGTCGATCTGGTCGACCGGTACTTACAGAGTTGACGGCGATGGGCGCCGTCGAAGACGAAAGGAGCAACCGATTCCCGAGCTAGACGAGGCCATCGAGGCAGTCTTCGAGGAGGACGTCGTTTACGTTTGCGACTTTGAGGAGGGTGACAAGGTCGTCTACCCGCATCATGGGGCTGGTCTGGTGCTGACCAAAGAGACCCGTGAGCTGATGGGGAGCGAGCGTGAATACCTCACGATCAAAATCCTCCACAACGAGCTGACGGTGATGGTCCCATGTGAAAACGCCGGCAAGGCCGGTCTGCGGCGCGTCATCGACGAGGAGGAAATCAAGAAGGTCACAAACGTCCTCACCGACGACGTCTCGGAGATGCCGAAGAACTGGAACCGGCGTTTCAAGTACAACCGCGAGAAGATCAAGACCGGTGACGTCTTCGAGTTGGCCGAGGTTGTCCGCAACCTGGCGATCCGCGAGATGGAGAAGGGACTCTCCACCGGCGAGAAGCAGATGTACACCCGGGCGAAGAAGATCCTTGCGTCCGAGTTCATGTACGCGCTCGACAAGGACGAGGAGGGCGCGGAGGAGTACCTCGACGGGCTGCTGGAGGAGCGCTTCGTCACCACGGCGTAGAGCAGCAGTTACCGCGGTCATCGCGGCCGCCGGTTCCGGGGAGCGCCTCGGAACCGGCGGCCCGAAGGCCTTCGTGCAGCTGGCGGGGAGGCCGATGATCGAGTGGTCGGTCGACGCCTTCAGGGCGTGCGAGTCGGTGCGCTCGATCGTCGTCGCCTGCCCGCCGGGGCACGTCCACGACCTCGGCGGCCACGACCTCGGCGTCGTCTCCGGCGGCGCCACCCGGGGCCAGTCGGTGGCCAACGCGCTCGCGGCGGTCGGCACCGAGCTGGTGGCGGTCCACGACGCCGCCCGGCCGCTACTGACCCCGGAGCTCGTCGAAGAGCTGGTCGCGCTCCTGACGGAGGCCTCCGATGCCGCCGGCGTGATCGCCGCCACTCCGATCACCGACACGGTCAAGCGGGCTGGGGAGGCGACGAGCGACGCGTCTTTCGGCCCGGGGATGAACGACGCGACGCTCGTCGTCGAAAGCACGCTGGATCGCTCGCGTCTCTGGGCGGCGCAGACGCCGCAGGTGTTCCGCGTCGAGGCGCTGAGGGCGGCGCTGGCCGTCGAGCCCGAGCGGCGTGACGCCGCCACCGACGAGTCGATGCTGGTCGAGGCGGCGGGGGGAACCGTCCTGCTGCATCCGGCCGGGCCGGAGAACCTCAAGGTGACGACGCCGCTCGACCTCCGCGTCGCCGAGCTGCTGCTCGCCGAGCGCTCCCAGGGCTGATCAGGACCGGGGCCGGTCCGTCATCAGGACCCAGACCAGCATCGCCGCGAAGGTGAGCTGGCCGACGCCGAAGGCGACGCCGAGGCTGACCGCGCCCAGCAGACCGGCGATCGCGGTCCCGGCGGCGAACGCGAGCAGCAGGAGGAGTAGCTGGCGGCCCATTGCCGAAGCAGTCTAGGCTCCCGCAAATGCTGACCGACTACCACCTGCACCTGCGCCCCGACGACGGGGACACTCCCGCCGCGCGCTACTTCAGCGCCGAGAACGTCGACCGCTACCTCGCCGCCGCCGCGGCGGCGGGGATCGAGGAGCTCGGCGTCTCCGAGCACGTCTATCGCTTCCGCCAGGCCCTCGACCTCTGGCGTCACCCGCTCTGGGTCGACAGCGCTCGTGACGACGTCGACGCCTACTGCGCCTTCGTCCGCACGACGCCGCTGAAGCTGGGGATCGAGTGCGACTTCGTCCCCGGCACCGAGGAGGGCACCGCCTCGCTGCTGGCGGCGCGGGACTTCGACTACGTCGTCGGCTCCGTCCACTTCATCGGCGAGGGCGACTCCGCCGTCGACCACACCGGCTGGGACGTCTGGGAAGGCGGCGACGACCCCGACGAGATCTGGCGCCGCTACTTCGAGGCGCTGGCCGGGTGCGCCCGCTCGGGGCTCTTCGACATCCTCGCCCACCCGGACCTGGTCAAGATCTGGGGCGGCGCCCGGCCGCTGCCCGAGCGCGACCTCCGCGCCTACTACGAGCCCGCGGTCGAGGCGATCGCCGAGAGTGGGATCGCGGTCGAGCTCTCCACCGCCGGCCTGCGCAAGCCGGTCGGCGAGCTCTACCCGGCCCGCGGCTTCGCCGAGATGTGCGTCGAGGCGGGGGCGCCGTTCGCGCTCTCCTCCGACGCCCACCTCCCCGAGCAGGTCGGCTTCGAATACGACCGCGCGATCGAGTTCCTCGACTCGCTCGGGGTGGAAGAGATATGCCTCTTCGAGCGCCGCCAGCGCCGCCTCGTTCCGCTCGCCAGCCGGGTGAGCTAGGGATCATGGTCGGGATCGGCTACGACAGCCATCGCTTCGCCGCCGGCCGGCGGCTGGTGCTCGGCGGGGTCGAGATCGAGCACGAGCTGGGCCTCGACGGCCACTCCGACGCCGACGTACTCACCCACGCCATTATCGACGCTCTCCTCGGCGCCTCCGGCGGCGGCGACATCGGCACGATGTTCCCCGACGACGAGGAGCAGTGGAAGGGGGCCGACTCGATCGATCTGCTGCGGACCGTGGTCGGGACCGTCGCCGGTCCGATCATCAACATCGACGCCACCCTGATCTGCGAGCAGCCCCGCCTCGGCCCCTACAAGGCGGAGATGGAGCGGACAATCGGCGACGCGACCTCTGCCCGGGTCAGCATCAAGGCGACCAGCAACGAGGGGATGGGCTGGATCGGCCGCGGCGAGGGCATCGCCTGCATCGCCATCGCCATGGTCCAGAGCGAATAGGCTCCATCATTCGATGGCGAATCCCAGCGTCAACGGGTCACAGCTAATGACCTCGGTCGAGGATCTGATCTTCGAGGTCAGGGTCCTGCAGAAGGCGGGGATCCTGGCGCCGATGCGGCTCGACAAGGCGCTGCGGGTCGGCTCGGCCTTCCTCCGCTGGGGTGCCTCGCCGGCGACCGGGATCGCCACCGCGGCGATCCACCATCCGCACGAGATCGCCGTCATCGACGAACGCGGCTCGCTCAGCTTCGAGCGCCTGCACCGCCGCTCCAACGCGCTCGCCAACTCCTTCGCGGCGATGGGGATCGGCAACGGCGACGGGATCGGGATCATGTGCCGCAACCACCGCGGCTTCGTCGAGGCGACCCTGGCCGCCGCCAAGCTCGGCGCCAGCGCGCTCTATCTGAACACGATGTTCGCCGGCCCGCAGCTGGCCGAGGTGACGCGGCGGGAGGGTCCGAAGGCGCTGGTCCACGACGAGGAGTTCGCCGACCTGCTGGAGGGAGTCGACAGCTCCGTCGCCCGGGTCGGCGGCTGGAGCGACGCTGAGAGCGCGGACGGCGGGGTGACGATCGAGCAGCTGATCGCCGCCGGCGACGACTCCGACCTCAGGCCACCGCCCGACAAACCGCGCTTCGTGATCCTCACCTCGGGCACCACCGGAACGCCGAAGGGCGCCCAGCGCTCCAGCCCCGACGGGCTGTTCACGATCGCGGCGTTGATCGACAAGATCCCCTTCCGCAGCCGCCAGACGATGATGATCGCGGCGCCGCTCTTTCACTCCTGGGGCTTCTTCCACTTCATCATGAGCCTGCCGACGGCCTCGACGATGGTGCTGCGCCGGCACTTCGATCCCGAGGAGACGCTGCGGGCGACGCAGCAGAGCCGGGCCGACGTGCTGGCGGCGGTGCCGGTGATGATCCAGCGGATCCTCGGCCTGCCCGACGAGGTCCTGTCCTCCTATGACCTCTCCTCGCTGCGGATCACCTCGCTCTCGGGCTCGGCGCTGCCGGGGGACCTGGCGATCGCCTGGATGGACCGCTTCGGCGACAGCGTCTACAACCTCTACGGCTCGACCGAGGTCGCCTACGCGACGATCGCCACGCCGGAGGACCTGCGGTCGGCTCCCGGCACCGCCGGCAAGCCGCCACGGGGGACCGTCGTCCGCCTCTTCGACGAGAAAGGGAGAGAGGTGCCGCAGGGATCGGTCGGCCGCATCTTCGTCGGCAACGGAATGTCCTTCGAGGGCTACACCGGTGGCGGCAACAAAGAGGCGATCGACGGGCTGCTCTCCAGCGGCGACGTCGGCCACTTCGACTCCGAGGGGCGGCTCTTCATCGACGGCCGCGACGACGAGATGATCGTCTCCGGCGGCGAGAACGTCTTCCCGCGCGAGGTCGAGGACCTGCTCGCCGATGTCGAGGGGGTTGTCGAGGTCGCGGTGGTCGGCGTGGCGGACGCTCATTTCGGACAGCGGTTGAAGGCCTTCGTCGTCGTCCAGGCGGGGGTCAAGCTCAGCGCGGAGGAGCTCAGCGCGCACGTGAAGGCGAACCTGGCGAGCTACAAGGCCCCGCGTGAGATCGAGTTCCTCGACGAGCTGCCCCGCAACGCAACCGGAAAGATCCTGAAGCGCGAGCTGCACGCGCACGAGGGAGAGGATTCGACCTGAGGCTCGGGAGCCGCAAATTGCGACTATTGCCGCCGCCGACCGGGTGGCGTGGCTTCCGCCGCCCATAGTAGTTTGCCTTGGCATGAGCGATCCAGCTAGGCAGCTGAGAGCAGTCGGAGAGGCGACTGAGACCATGCACGGGGTCGCTCGTCAGGCCCTGGAGTGGGTCAAGGTGAGCGAGGGGCGAGTCGCCGCGGCCGAGGCCAGGGCGGAGAAGGTGCGCTCGGAGCTGAAGGATCGGGCGATGGAGACGCTGCGCGGCGTCTCCGCCGAGGCGCGCGAGCGGATCGCCGCCGAGCGCAAGGCGCGCCAGGAGGCCGAGGCCCGCGTTGCCGGCGCCGAGCAGGGACGCGATCGTGCCGAGAAGGCCTTCGAGGACCTCCAGCAGCGCTCGCAGTCCGAGCGCGAGGAGATCGCCGCCCAGATTTCGAGGGAGCGCGGCGAGGCCGAGAAGAAGATCGTCGAGGCGATGGGATCCGTCGATCGCGAGATCGAACGCCACGTCGAAGACGCGCGCCAGGAAATTCAGACCGAGGCCGACCGCCGCGTCGCCGCCGCCGAGCAGCGAGCCGCCGACGCCGAGGCCGCCGCCGCGGAGGCCCACGAGACCGCGGTGCGGTTGGAGACCGAGATCGAGCGGCGGGTGATGGAGGGCACCGAGGAGGTGCGCCGGGAAGCCGAGGAGAGCGTTCGCAAGCTGGTCGAGAAGGTCGAGCGGGAGGCCGAGGAGGCCGCCAGAGCTCGGGCCGAGGATCAGCTGCGGGCCGAGTCCGACCGGATTCGCAGCCAGGCGCAGCGGCGCGAGGAGCGCGCTCGTGAGGCGACCGAGAGCGAGATCAGGGCCAGCGTCAGCAAGGCCAAGCGCGAGGCGCAGGCGGCGGCTGAGGACTCGGCGCCGGCCTGGCTGCGCAGCGAGTCGGCCGCCGCGACGTCCGGCTACCGAACCTTCTAGCGCCGCGACCTTCTAACCTGCGACCTTCTAACCTCGGCCTCGCGATGCGCGAGGTTCGGATCAGGGACACGCTCAGCGGCGAGCCGCGGGCAATCGACCCCACCGAGGAGGCGGGGATCTACGCCTGCGGCCCGACGGTCTACAGCCGCATCCACATCGGCAACGCCCGGCCCTACGTCGTCTTCTCCCTGCTCGCGCGCTTCCTGCGCTCGGAGGGCTACCGGACGCGTCTGGTCGTCAACGTCACCGACGTCAACGACAAGATCTACGCCGCCGCGGCGAGGGCGGGGGAGCCCTCGGCCGAGTTCGCGGCGAAGATGACCGCCGCCTACTTCGAGGACACCGAACGGCTCGGCCTCGGCCGGCCAGACGCGGAGCCGCTGGCGACCGAGACGATCGCCGGGATCGTCGCTCTGATCGAGGACCTGATCGCCTCCGGCCACGCCTACGAGTCGGGCGGCGACGTCTACTTCCGCGTCCGCAGCTTCGGCGCCTACGGCAAGCTCTCCAATCGCCGCCCTGAGGACATGGACCAGGGCGAGGAGGCCGGCTCGGCCTCGTTGAAGGAGAACCGGCTCGACTTCGCCCTCTGGAAGGCCCACAAGGAGGGTGAGGACACCCATTGGGACTCACCGTGGGGCCCCGGGCGCCCGGCTTGGCACATCGAGTGCTCGGTGATGGCCGAGCAGGAGTTGGGCGCCTCCTTCGCGATCCACGGCGGCGGCTCGGACCTCGTCTTTCCCCATCACGAGAACGAGATCGCCCAGTCGGAGGCGGTGGGGCGGCCCTTCGCCCGGATCTGGATGCACAACGGGATGATCGAGTCCGACGCGGCGAAGATGTCGAAATCGGAAGGCAACATCTTCCAGCTCTCCGAGGCGCTCGACCGCTTCGGGCGCGAGGCGGTCGTCGCCTACCTGATCTCGGGTCACTATCGGCAGCCGTTGGCTTTCGGGGCCGAGCAGATGGAGCAGGCGGTCGCCCAGGTCGAGAGATTGCGGAACTTCTTCCGGGAGCACCCGGTGCGGGAGGCCGGGGGGGTCTCGGCAGAGACTCCCAGCTGTTGCTCCGACGAGACCCCCCCGGCCTCCCGCATCGAGAGCTTCCGGGAGGCTCTTGCCGATGACTTCAATACGCCGCGGGCTCTCGCCGAGGTGTTCGGGCTCGTCGCGGAAGCAAACCGCGAAGAGGTGCACGGGGCTCCGGAGGCGGTCCTTGCGATGCTCGAGATACTCGGGCTCAGCTCTCTCGCGAAGGAGAAGGTTCACGAGGGTGCTGCGGAGCTGAAGTCGCAGGTTGTTGTTCAGGCGCACGGTGAAGTGCTGAGACCTGAGGACGTACTGCTGGCAGAACGCGAGGAGGCGCGGGCGGCTAGGGACTTCGAGCGGGCCGACGCGCTTCGGGACAGGCTCGCCGAGATGGGGTGGACGGTCCGGGACTCGGCCGACGGCCCGAAGCTCGTGCCGCGATGACCGACATCATCTACGGCAAGCGCCCAGTCGAAGAGGCGGAGCGCGGCAGGCGCGCGGTCCACACGATCTGGCAGGCGCCGCAGACCTCGCCCGAGGAGCTCGAGCGGCTCTGCGGCTCTCCGGACCACCAGGGCGTGGTCGCCGAGGTCGACAACTACCCCTACGGCGACCCCGGCGGTCTGCTGCGCGGCGAAAGCCCGTTGCTGGTGGCCCTCGACCAGGTTCAGGACCCGCGCAACCTCGGCGCCGTCTGCCGCTCCGCCGAGTTCGCCGGCGCCGCCGGCGTGATCGTCCCCGAGCGCCGCGCCGCCGCGGTCACCGCCGTGACCTGCAAGGCGTCCGCGGGCGCGGTCGAGCACCTCGCCGTCGCCCACGTTCGCAACCTCGCCGACTGGCTCGCCGACGCCAAGGCCGCCGGCTTCTGGATCTGGGGCGCCGACGCCGAGGCCAAGGACACCCCCTGGTCAGTCGACCTCAAGGGCCCCACCGTCCTCGTCCTCGGCGGCGAGGGCAAGGGCCTCCGCCCCCGCGTAGCCGCCTCCTGTGATGGGTTGGTCGGGTTCCCCCAACGCGGCAAGGTCGATTCTCTCAACGTCTCAGCAGCCGCAGCCGCCCTCCTCCTCGAGGCTGTTCGCCAACGGCACGGGAGCTAGGGCGACGGCAGATCGCCGTGGCCCGCATTCGTCCCTCGGGCGACCGGCGCATCCGGTCCGCCCCCGCCGAACGAGCCGTTTGCCTGACCCATGCAAATGCAACGGCGATTGCAAAAGCCGCAATTTGGGGTTGACAGAACTCCGCTGAGCAGTAAGACTACCGCCGCAACAAGGGTGAACCTCAGCTTGAGTCTGAGATTGCCCGTCGATAAGAGGCGCCTCGGGGGAGGTAAGCGGCGCCACGACCCTTCAGCAAGGAGAAGGATCTGTGGCTCTATCTACGCCTACGCAGGGAATGCGTTCCCCCTCACCTGCGCGCTCCGGTGCCGTTCGCGTCGCCGGACCTAACTCTCAAGTTGAGCTTGATGATCACTATCTGGTCGCGCTCGCCAAGACCGGCAAGCCCGACGCCTACGACATGATCGTCCGCCGCTACCGCGGCTTCGTCCGCCTCAAGGCCTCGTCCTACTTCCTGCTCGGGGGAGAGTCGGATGACCTGATCCAGGAGGGCCTGCTCGGCCTCTACAAGGCGATTCGCGATTACCGCACCGATCGCGAGTCGAGCTTCCGCAACTTCGCCGAGCTCTGTATCACCCGCCAGATCATCACCGCGGTCAAGACCGCGACCCGCAACAAGCACACGCCGCTGAACCAGTACGTCTCCTTCAGTCAGACGCCGGCCGCGGCGGGGGACTCCGAAACGACGCTGGATGAGATCCTGCCCGGCCCGAGTGTGCATGACCCGGTTAACCAGGTGATCGCCAGCGAAGAGCTGGAGAGTCTCGTCTCCTGCCTTTCCGGAGTCTCAGGCGTCCTCTCCGACCTCGAGAGCCGGGTCCTCTCGCTCTACCTCGACGGCCACTCCTACGAGGTGATCGCCGAGCGGCTCGAGTGCGACACCAAGACCGTCGACAACGCCCTGCAGCGGGTCAAGCGCAAGGTCGGAACTCACCTCGCCTCCCGCGAGGTCCCCGCCTGAGGCAAATCGGCGAGGACGTACTCGAGCAGCTCGCGCCCGTGGTCCGAGGCGACGGCGATGTCGTCGGCCTTGACTCGGACCCGGTGCAGCGACTGCATCCGCAGCACGTCGCCGTCGGTGCGGCTGTTTGGGAAGACGCCGGCATAGGAGACGCCGAGGCGCTCGAGGTCGTCGGCCACCAGGGCGGTGGCGGGGGTCTCCAGCGGCAGGTCGACGTAGACCGCGTCGAGGCCAAGGCGGCGAAAGAGGTGATGCCGCTCGGCGGCGATCGCCGCCTCCAAGTCCTCGCCCGGGACGTGGACGGTGATCAGGGCGAGGTTGTGGTCGCGCTCGAGCTCGACGTGCAGCTCGGTACAGGGCGCCAGCTCGGCGTCCGGCGGCGGCTGGGACAGCGTGCCCCGCAGCTCGCATAGCGCCAGCGTCTGGCCGATGATCTCGTGGTGGCGCTCGGGCGCGTAGACCCGGCGCTCGTGGCCGTCGTTGAGCTTCGTGTAGAAGAGCGCCGCCGACTGCCGTCGCCGCGGCGCCCCGGGGGCGGCATCGTTGGCGACCGATGCCGGGATCCAGCCGAGCAGGAAGCCGGTCTCGTGCGCCCCCAGCTCGATGTTGGCGCGCTGGCTGTAGGGGTGGGCCGCAGTCGCCTCGCTGTACATCCCGGCCAGTCCCTGGTCCCTGGCCCAATCCATCAGGAACCGCTTGGTCCGAGTGAAGAGATGCTGACCGCGGGCGACCGGCAGGGTCACCGCCTGTCCCGAGTGCGCGACCGCGTCGCCCGCCGCCGCCAGGCTCATTCCCATGTGGCAGAGCAGCTGGCCGTCGGCGTCCTCGGCGACGCAGGAGACATACCGTCCATCGGCCAGCCGGGCCGCGACCTCGGCCTCGTCGTAGACCCACCTGACGTCGTAGCTCTGCCCGTAAGCGGCTTCGATCGCCCCGGTCAGCACGCTACCCTCATGGGGCCCCAGAAATCTGAAGTTCACTTCCATCTATTTGTTATCGCCACCGTGCCCGCCTAGCTCAACCTGGGAGAGCACCTGATTTGTAATCGTCACGTTGAGAACCCGTCGAGAGGCGGGTTTTCCGCATTCTAGGGCCAGATCGCAACCTGTCACCGCTCGAAACAGGTTGCCAGAGATACGGCTAGATCAGGCACGGTTCGGAAGGGTTCGGGCAAGAGATCGGCCCGTGCCCAAACGAAAGCCTCTCCCCAGGGCCAGGGCAACCGTTGCACGCTCCCGCTGTAGCCACTCAAGCCTTTGGAGCAAATGGAGGCGAAGTCTCAGTAACCGTCTTCTGTAAGACGGAATAGCTATGGAGGTCTGGGGTACTTATCATGCCTCGGGGTTGGGATGCCCGATTACCCCCGGTACGGATGCCCGACCGGAAGGAACACAATGAACCTCAAAGAGCCTTATCAGGAGAGGCCAGAAGACCGTCGATGAGTGCGCCGGCGAGGGCGGCTGCAACGAAACGTAATGACGGAGATGCAAAGCCCTTGTCTAGGGGCGAGCGAGTTGCTTCCCGAGAGGCATTGCCCTGAACGTGCAGCGCTGATCGGCTTGCTCATGCCCAGTAGTTGGCAGTCGAAGGGGGAGCGAGTAGAGCTTGGCCGTTACACAGAACTGCCGGAGTGAGACGCCTAAACGCAGGCGCGTTAGCCAGCGCCCGGCCCCTCGACGTCGCTGCGTACGCGGCCTGATCATCGGCCTCACCGCACAGCAGCTCGCAGACGAAGTAGGCGAGCAGAGCCACTCCGCCTAGCTTGAATGGGCCCCCCATTGGGCACGAGCCCGAGCGCCTAGATCCTCAGCACCACTGATCCCGCATCAGACCTAGCGTTGCTGGCTTGGAGTACACCTGCCTGTCGAGCAGGCGAACCCGAGGACCGAAGAAAAAGCATGGGCGATGATCGCTGTTGTTGTGCAACGTCCTCGCCCTCGGCCGGCCCAGGCTAGCCCCGGCCCCGGGCCTCCAGTGTC